>NZ_CBCSIW010000003.1:19439-264836 GCF_965139575.1 Comamonas aquatilis
GATCTGGGTGGTCAAGGGCTTTTCTTTGCCCGCCATGCGACTGCTGACGATCTGATAGCTGGTATTGGCCGCCAATTGCAACAAAGGCCACAGCAAGGCAGCACCTGAATAAGCCGTGCCGCCGGGCCGCACGATGATGAGCGTGCCGGTAAATCCCAAGGCGACCAGCACCCAGCGCAGCGGGCTGACTCTCTGGCGCAGCCACAGGGCAGCGACCAAGGTCATGGCCAGCGGCGTCATGGCGACAATGGCTGTGAACTCTGCCAGAGGCAGGTAACGCAAACTCATCATGGCGCAGGCATTGCTCAGGCAAAACAACAGCGCTCTGACCAGCTGGAAGCGCCAGTGATCCGTGCAAAACACCTTCAGCCCATGGCGAAACAGGCCGTAACCCAGCGTCAGGCTGGTTTGCAGTGCATAACGCAGCCAGAGCGCCATCAACAGGGGAAGGGCAGCTCCCACATATTTGGCGCCGGCATCCAGCACGGAGAAGGATGCGCAGGCTCCCAACGTCAGAACAATGCCAAGCAAAGGTGTGGCGCTGCGCGATTCAGATATGGGCTTCAAGGCGTTCCGGCTTTGTTTCAGTGCTTTTCCTGCAGGCCAGCTCAGACCTGAGTGCAGGGCAATGGCCGTGATGGCAAAAAATGAGGAGTGGAGAGCAGGTGAGTAGCCGGCGGGAAGGCCTGCATCAATGCAGGCTGAGATTGGGCAGACAAACTGCACGAGCCGCGGGCTGTGCCATGGCATGCATGTAGCCAAGGCCCGATTGTAGATGTGGCCTGCAACAAAAAAGCCCGCAAGCAAGCGCTGCGGGCCTTTGGGGTGTCGCCTTGTTTACCAGGGCAGTGCGCGGCGGATTCTGGCCAGCTTTTCGGCTTGCTCTGGCGAGCTTTGCTTGGCCGTGCGCACAGCCTGGCGCGCAAATACAAACAGTAGCAAGATAAAGCCCGTCAGCACGGTTGCACCCACAGCGACCAGCGATTTCTTGGGTTTGATCGCCTGCTCGGGCAAGGTAGGCATCTGAACGATGTCATCGTTGTCCAGGCCTCCCAGGCGGCGTTCCATGTCCAGAATGGCGCGTTGCCGGGCACTATTAGCAGACAGTAGCTCGCCATAGAGGCGGCTGGTGGCTTCGGTCACAGCTTTGCCGGAAGCAATGGAGGCCGCTGTATCGTGCTCAAGCTTGGAGGCTTCCTGCAAACGGTTTTTTTCGCTTTCCAGCTGCTGCTCCAGCTGTTTTTTCTCCAGGCCGCGGGGCTTACTCAAGGGGAATAGTGCATCCAGCAAGGCTTGATTGAGCTTTTGGGCCGCTTCTGGTGATTTGGCCTGCGTCTGAATATTCAACAACTTGTCTTGCTTGCCTACGGTCACTGAAATTCGCTTGCTGAGCTTATTGATGATCTCCTCGGTGGTGAGGTGATCATCGAGCCCTGCCGTGGGAGCGATCTGGGTCAGCACGTCGGCCGACATGGCCAAGCTGGCCGCCACATTGGCGGTAAAGCCCGAGCTTCCAGTTTCGGCTTGCAGGGTCGAGCTGCTTTGGTAGGTCTTGGGAAGAGCAAAACTCACGCCCAAGGCAATGATGCCCACCAAGAGGGGGCCGAAAATCAGCAATTTCCAGTTTTCGACCAGGGTGAGCAGTAAATCGAGCAAATCCAGCTCATCGTCAGGGTGGTTCAATGTATCCATCTGGGGTGTTGTCGTGCTGGTCTGGCCAGCGGTGCTATTTTGCATCGTGGGAATCTATCACTGAACAAATGTAGGACGAAGACCGAATTTGCTAGTTTAGGTGAGCAGCCTGGCCGATTTCACCGCCATTTAACAGACCGGTGTCTTGCTGCGCTCCAGCAGCATGGAGTCCCCATAGCTGAAGAAACGGTAGTGCTGCGCAATCGCATGCCGATACAGGTCCATGATGTGCTCATAGCCGGCAAAAGCGCTGACCAGCATCATCAGCGTGCTTTTGGGCAGGTGAAAGTTGGTGATCAGCAGATCCACCACCTGATATTGAAAACCGGGGGTGATGAAGATCTTGGTATCGCCCGTGGTGTTGCCGAATTTGGCCCAGGACTCCAGCGTGCGCACCGTCGTGGTTCCCACGGCCACAATACGGCCGCCGCGTTGGCGGCAGCGTTCCATGGCGGCCAGGGTGGCGAGCGGCACGTCATACCACTCGCTGTGCATGGTGTGCTCGGCCAGGTTTTCGGTCTTGACGGGTTGGAAGGTGCCAGCACCCACGTGCAAGGTCACGCTGGCGCGCTCCACCCCCTTGGCTTGCAGGGCCGCGAGCACGGTTTCGTCAAAATGCAGGGCAGCCGTGGGCGCTGCCACGGCGCCTGGATGCGAGGCGAATACGGTCTGGTAGCGTTCGCTGTCTTCTTTCTCGTCAGGATCGTGCTCGGCGTTTTGCTGGCGCTCGATATAGGGCGGCAGGGGCAGATGGCCGAATTGCTCCAGCAGCTCATAGGGCGTCTCGCCATTGAGGCCTTTGAATGACAGATGGAACAGTTGACCGTTTTCATCGGGCCAGCGGCCCAGCAGCTGGGCTTCGAAGCCGCCATTCCTGAGCCCGCCGCACAGATGAATCTTGGCGCCGGGCAAGGGTTTTTTGCTCACGCGCATATGGGCTACGACTTCGTTGTTCTGCAGCACGCGTTCGACCAGCAGTTCAATCTTGCCGCCGCTGGCTTTTTCGCCAAAGACACGGGCCTTGATGACCTTGGTGTCGTTGAAGATCAGCAAATCGCCTGCCTGCAGCAGATCTGGCAGCTCGCGGAAGATGCGATCCGTGGGCGGTGTATTGCGGCCGTCGAGCAGGCGAGAAGCGCTGCGAATGGCGGTGGGGTGCTGGGCAATCAGCGCTTCGGGCAGATCAAAGTCGAAGTCGCTGAGGGTGAATTCACGAGAGCTAGAAGACATGCAGGGCTTGAGGGCCGAACCAGGCCCGTTCCAAGTTCAATCAAACAAGCCGGCAATTGTCTCAAATTGGCATAAGGGGCGCGGGCTTCAGGGATGAGCTGCCGTGATTTCAGGCTATGCCGCCACCAGTTCCCTGTGCGCTCCCGGGCTGCAAAGCCTTGGGCAGGGTACATGTCGGTCTGGATCACGAGCGCTGTCGCGATGCGATTTGAACTATTAGCCCTCTGCTATGCTGCCGGAACTGCTGTATATGCATACACTATTCGTGCCCGGCCGCCCGCATGCCGCTGCATGCGGGCGGCTGAACTGTACCGAGGAGTTCGCATTGCCTGAGACTGTCAATCCACCTGCTGCTAGCGCTGGCAAAGCGGCTACAGCTGCCAAGCCCGAGCGCGCTCGCAGCGCCAAGGTGCAGGCCGACGGTGCTGGTGCGGGCGAGCAGCCCAAGAAGGCGGCTCCCAGTCCGGCTCAGCAGGCGCTGCAAAAACTGGGGCTCAAACGCGATATCGACCTGGCCCTGCATCTGCCGCTGCGTTACGAGGACGAGACACGCATCACGCCGCTGAAAAATGCCCGGGATGGCGACACCGTGCAGATCGAGGCCACGGTGACGCATAACGAGATTCAGCTGCGGCCCCGGCGCATGCTCAAGGTCACGGTGGATGACGGCACGGGCGAGTGCGTGTTGACCTTTTTCAGCTTCTATCCTTCCCAGCAGAAAACCATGGCCGTGGGTACCCGGCTGCGCATACGAGGCGAGGTCAAGGGCGGCTTCTGGGGGCGGCAGATGATGCACCCGGCTTTTCGTGCAGCGGGAGGCGAGCTGCCCACGGCGCTGACTCCCGTCTATCCCACCACGGCCAGCCTGCCCCAGCCCTATCTGCGCCGCGCCATTGCCACGGCGCTGCTGCGGGCCGATCTGTCCGAGACACTGCCGCCGGGTGAACGCCCTCCGGTGGTGCAGACCTATGGTCAAAATGGCATACAGCCCTTGTTTGATCTGCGCCATGCGCTCATATTTTTGCATCATCCAACGCCCGATGTGGCACTGGCCACCCTGGAGGATCACAGTCATCCCGCCTGGCAGCGCCTGAAGGCCGAAGAGTTGCTGGCCCAGCAGCTGTCGCAATACGAGGCCAAACGCGAGCGCGCACGACTCAGGGCTCCGTTGCTGCGTGCGGCCAATGAGGCTGGCGATCTCACCGAGCAGTTTCTGGCCCAGCTGCCTTTTGGCCTGACCGGTGCCCAGCAACGCGTGGTGGCCGAAATCCGTGCCGACATGGAGCGCAGCGTTCCCATGCACCGTCTGCTGCAAGGCGATGTGGGTTCGGGCAAAACCGTGGTGGCCGCCCTGTCCGCCGTGGCTTGCATCGAAGCGGGCTGGCAGTGCGCGCTGATGGCGCCCACCGAGATTCTGGCCGAGCAGCACTTTGGCAAGCTGGTGGGCTGGCTGGAGCCCATTCTGGCCCCGCTGGGCAAGAAGGTGGCCTGGCTGGCCGGTGCGCAGAAAAAGAAAGAGCGCACGGCCATGCTGGCGCTGGTGGCAAGCGGCGAGGCGGCTTTGGTGGTCGGTACCCATGCCGTGATTCAGGACCAGGTGCAGTTCAAGAATCTGGCGCTGGCCGTGATTGACGAGCAGCACCGCTTTGGCGTGGCCCAGCGCCTGGCGCTGCGGCAAAAGCTGGCTGCTACCGGGCTTGAGCCGCATATGCTGATGATGAGTGCCACGCCCATTCCGCGCACCCTGGCCATGAGTTATTACGCCGATCTGGACGTCTCCACCATTGACGAGCTGCCACCCGGGCGCACGCCTATCGTCACCAAGCTGATCGCCGACAGCCGCAAGGACGAGGTGATTGAACGCATAGGCGCCCAGGTGTTCAGCGGCCGTCAGGTGTACTGGGTCTGCCCGCTGATCGAAGAAAGCGAGGCGCTGGACCTGTCCAATGCCACGGCCACGCATGCGTACCTGAGCGAGATGCTGCCCGGCGTCATGGTCGGCCTGCTGCATTCGCGCATGCCTGGGGCCGAGAAAAAAGCCGTGATGGAGCTGTTTTCCGCCGGTGTGATGGGAGTGCTGGTCTCCACCACCGTGATCGAAGTGGGGGTGGACGTGCCCAATGCCTCGCTGATGGTGATCGAGCACTCCGAGCGCTTCGGCCTGTCGCAGCTGCACCAGCTGCGCGGCCGGGTGGGGCGCGGTGCGGCGGCATCGGCCTGCGTGCTGCTGTACTCGGTCAACGATAACGGGCGGTTGTCCGATACCGGCAAGGAGCGCTTGCGCGCCATGGCCGAGACCAATGACGGCTTCGAGATTGCCAGACGCGATCTGGAAATCCGTGGCCCTGGCGAATTCCTGGGCGCTCGCCAGTCAGGCGCCGCCATGCTGCGCTTTGCCGATCTGGAGCTGGATGTGCTGCTGCTGGACTGGGCCAGAGAACTGGCTCCGCGCATGCTGGAGCGCTTTCCTGCACTGGCAGTGCGCCATGTCAGCCGCTGGCTGGGTGGCAAGGCCGAATATCTAAAGGCTTGACGTTCAGAATATTGTTTTAAAACGTAAGTATTTGATTCAATCCGGTTGCTTGCTATCGCCATAGATGCTCTGCATCAAGCATTTGTTGCTGCTATTTTTATTAAAAATCAACGGCTTGTGCAGGTCGCATCAACACGATGCGTGATTGATACAACGCATTTTCGAGCCGAAATGGGTGTGGCCGAATCATTCCATTTCAGTTTTAATAGCATTTGACTATTACAGGCCGGCCCGCAAGGATTGCGAAATCACTGAGCTTTCCCAGGCCCTCACCAAAGAGTTGCATGACCCTCACCGAATTGAAATACATCGTGGCCGTGGCCAGAGAAAAGCACTTTGGACGCGCTGCCGAAGCCTGTTACGTGTCTCAGCCCACCTTGTCCGTGGCGATCAAGAAGCTGGAAGAAGAGCTGGATCTCAAGCTGTTCGAGCGCAGCGCCGGCGAGGTGACCGTGACTTCGCTGGGCGAGGAAATCGTGCGCCAGGCGCAAAGCGTGCTGGAGCAGGCCAACGAGATCAAGGAAATCGCCAAGCGCGGCAAGGATCCGCTGTCCGGCGTTCTGACCCTGGGAGTGATTTACACGATCGGCCCCTATCTGCTGCCCGAGCTGGTGCGCAACTCCATTCGCAACACGCCCCAGATGCCGCTGATGCTGCAGGAAAACTTCACCATCAAGCTGCTGGAGATGCTGCGCACCGGTGAGATCGACTGCGCCATCATGGCCGAACCTTTCCCCGATACGGGTCTGGCCCTGGCACCGCTGTATGACGAGCCTTTCATGGCCGCCGTACCCAGCGGCCACCCGCTGGCGGAACGAGACAGCCTCTCGACCACGGATCTCAAGAACGAGACCATGTTGCTGCTGGGTGCCGGCCATTGCTTTCGCGATCACGTGCTGGAGGTCTGCCCCGAATTTGCCCGCTATGCCAGCAATTCCGAAGGCATTCGCCGCACTTTCGAAGGCTCGTCGCTGGAGACCATCAAGCACATGGTGGCTGCGGGCATGGGCGTGACCCTGGTGCCCCGCCTGTCCGTGCCAGCCGATGCGCTCAATAGCGAGCGCCGCCGCAAGTCCGACGAGCCCCATATCCGCTATCTGCCGATTCATGACGAAGACGGCATTACCCCGCCTTCGCGCCGCGTGGTGCTGGCCTGGCGCCGCAGCTTTACCCGCTATGAAGCGATTGCTGCGCTGCGCAATGCGGTGTACGCCTGTCCTTTGCCCGGCGTAACCCGCCTGACGGACTAAGCCGCGCCGCGCGTAGGCACCCAGGCCGCTATGCAGCGGCCTTTTTTATGCCTGTAGCGCCTGGCGCACAATAGATGCTGGCCGCATCCCACTCTTTTGCCATGACTTCTTCTCCCACTTCTCCTGCGCCCGTTGTTCGGCGCAGCCGCCTCTCGCTGTATCTGGACCTGATCCGCTTTAACCGCCCCGCCGGCTGGCTGGTGCTGGTCTGGCCCACGCTGGTGGCGCTGTGGGTGGCGGGTAATGGTTTTCCGGGCTGGCATCTGTTCATTGTCTTTGTGCTGGGCACGGTGCTGATGCGCAGCGCGGGCTGCACCATCAACGATATTGCCGACCGCGACTTCGACAAGCATGTGAAGCGCACCAAGCTGCGCCCCATCACCAGCGGCCAGGTCTCGGTCAAGGAAGCGGCCATGGTGGGCCTGGTGCTGACGCTGATCGCGTTCGCTCTGGTGCTCTCCACCCGCTGGGAGGCCGTGGCCTGGTCCGTGCCGGCCGTGCTGTTCACCATCATCTACCCATTCACCAAGCGTTTTTTTGCCATGCCCCAGGCTTTTCTGGGCATTGCGTTCAACTTCGGCATCCTGATCGCATTTGCTGCCGTGACGGGTGATGTGAGCGCCACGGCATGGACGCTGTGGCTGGCCAATATATTTCTGGTTCTGGCCTACGACACCGAATACGCCATGGTGGATCGTGACGACGACCTGAAGATCGGCATGAAGACCTCGGCCATCACCCTGGGCCGCTGGGATGTGGCCGCCATCATGGCGTTTTTTGCGCTGTGCTGGGGGCTGACGGCCTGGGTGCTGGCTCCGTATCAGCTGGGCTGGCCTTTCTGGCTGGGTATGGGCGTGGCGGCTGCGCAGATCGTCTGGCACTTCACGCTGATCAGGCACCGCACACGTGAGGGTTGTTTTGTGGCCTTTAGCAAAAGCCACTGGATAGGCGCCAGCATTTTTGCGGGCGTGTTGCTGGGCTTTGCGCTCAAGTAATCCTGTTTTGATAGCTGCTTGTGCTTTATCCAATTGGGCTTGACGGCTCAAAAGCATGAAAAAACCGGCCTAGGCCGGTTTTTTCATGTCGTCGCGGCCTCAGTGGCCGAACTCGGTCGCCAGTTCCTTGGCGCGGGCTTCGGCCTTGCGCATGGCGGCGATGAAGTGTTCGGGCAGCTTTTGTTCCTGCATATGGGTGATGGCGGCGTAGGTGGTGCCGCCCTTGCTGGTCACGCGCTGGCGCAGCACTTCGGCGCTCTCGGTGGAGCGGGCTGCCAGTTCCGCGCCGCCCTGGAAGGTGGCGACCGACAGCTTGTAGGCCTGTTCGGGGCTCAGGCCCATGTCCACGCCGGCCTGGGTCATGGCTTCCAGGAACAGAAACACATAGGCCGGGCCCGAGCCTGAGAGGGCGGTCACGGCATCCAGATGCTCCTCTTGGTTCACCCAGCTGATCTGGCCCGTGCTGCTGATCACCGCCTCGATCAGGGCCTTGCCGGCGGCTTCCACCTCGGGGCGGGCAAACAGTCCCGTCATGCCCTTGCCCACCAGCGCGGGCGTATTGGGCATGGCGCGCACGATGCGGCGGCTGCCGGTCCAGCTGGCAATGCTGTCGGTGTTGATGCCGGCGGCCACACTCAGATGCAGGGCGGCCTGGGTAAACGGGGCGGCTGCAGCGGCTGCATCCTTGAAGGTCTGGGGCTTGACGGCCCAGACCACCAGGCCGGCCGCTTGCAGTGCGGCCGTGGCTTCGGGCAGCGCTCTGATGCCGAAGTGGCTGTGCAGGGCGGTACGGGCCGCCTCAAAGGGCTCGACCACGATGATGTTGGCGGCAGGAACACCCTGAGCGATCAGGCCGCCAATGATGGCGCTGGCCATATTGCCACCGCCGATAAAGGCGATGGGAGGAAAGGTGGTGCTTGCGTTCTGGCTCATGGTCGGCTCACGGATGGCGAATGGAAGTGGATGATGACTATAAACCTGCGGCGCATCGGCCTGTGGCTTGGTCCTTCTCGTGCCGAAGCCACGGGCATGGACTGCGGTGTCGCAGATTGTTCACATTCATGACTTGTGCACATCACCCAAGCGTTTCTAAGATTCACGCGCAGTGCGCTCTGTGCCGCGTTGTGCGGCAGGGACTGCATTGCTCCAAGAGCGGGAGAACATCATGGCATCCAATGTCAAAAAATGGTCGGCAGAGTTTCTGGGGACTTTTTGGCTCACCTTCGGTGGCTGTGGCAGCGCGGTACTGGCCGCAGCGTTTCCCGAAGTAGGCATCGGCCTGCTGGGTGTGTCTCTGGCCTTCGGACTGACCGTGTTGACGGGGGCCTATGCCTTTGGTCCGGTCTCGGGCGGGCATTTCAACCCGGCGGTGTCGGTGGGGCTGATGGTGGCGGGCCGCTTCAAGGCGTCCGAGTTGCCGGGCTACATCATTGCCCAGGTGCTGGGCGCGATTGTTGCTGCCGGCGTGCTGTATGTGATCGCCACCGGCAAGGCCGGCGCCAATGTCACCGATCTGGCCACCAACGGTTTTGGCGAGCATTCGCCCGGCAAGTTCAACATGTTGGCCGCGCTGGTGACCGAGGTGGTGCTGACGGCCGTGTTCCTGCTGGTGATCCTGGGTTCGACCACCAAGAAGGCGGCGGCCGGTTTTGCCGGCATGAGCATAGGCCTGTGCCTGACGCTGATCCACCTGATCTCGATTCCCGTGACCAATACCTCGGTCAACCCCGCGCGCAGCACCGGCCCGGCCCTGTTTGGCCCGGCAATTGCAGTGGAGCAATTGTGGTTGTTCTGGCTGGCCCCCATCGTGGGCGCTATCATCGGCGCGCTGATCCACAAGGCCTTGCTGGGCGACGAGGAGTAAGCGCAATGCGGTTGCCCCGGCTTGGCTGGGGCAAAAAAGAAACGGGATGCGTGCTGGTGGCGCATCCCGTTTTTTTATGGGTTTTTGGGCTTTGGCCCTTTATGTATAAGCGCTAATAGCTCATCTATTTATAGTGATGTGGTTTGGCGCACGGCCAGCTCCCAGCGTTGCATCAGCTCGTCGGCGCGGGCTTTGTCCTGCGTGGGCATGAAGCGGCGTTCGGCCTTCCACAGGGCAGACAGCTCCTCGGTGCTCTGGTACACGCCGGTGGCCAAACCGGCCAGATAGGCGGCGCCCAGGGCCGTGGTTTCCACGCAGGCCGGGCGCACCACGGGAATGCCCAGCAGATCGGCTTGGAATTGCATCAGCAGATTGTTCACGCAGGCACCGCCGTCCACGCGCAACTCGCTGACCGGGCGGCCGCCATTGGCCACGGCATCGCGGCTCATGGCCAGCAGCAAGGCCGCGCTTTGGTAGGCAATCGATTCCAGCGCCGCGCGGGCGATGTGGGCAATCGTGGTGCCGCGCGTCAGGCCGGTGATGGTGCCGCGGGCATCGGGCTTCCAGTAGGGCGCGCCCAGGCCGGTAAAGGCGGGTACCATCATCACGCCGCCCGAATCGGGCACGCTTTCTGCCAGTTGTTGCACCTGACCGCTGTGCTCTATGGCTTGCAGGCCGTCGCGCAGCCACTGCACCACGGCGCCACCGACGAAGACGCTGCCTTCGAGCGCGAATTGCGGCTGGGTCGAGGCTTGTGCTGCCGAGGTGGTCAGCATGCCGTTGGCCGAGGTCTGGAACTGTCCGCCCGTATGCATGAGCATGAAACAGCCCGTGCCATAGGTGTTCTTGGCCATGCCGGCTTCAAAACAGCCCTGACCGAAGAGTGCGCTTTGCTGGTCGCCGGCCACGCCGCCAATGGCAATTTCGCCGCCCAGCACATGCTCCGCCGTCTTGCCGAAGTCGGCGGCCGAAGGCAGGACCTCGGGCAGCAGGCTCTTGGGAATATGCAGGGCAGCCAGCAGCTCTTCGTCCCACTGGTTGGTGTGGACGTTGAACAGCATGGTACGGCTGGCGTTGGAAACGTCGGTTACATGGCGCTTGCCGCCCGTCAGCTGCCAGATCAGCCAGCAATCCACGGTGCCGAAAGCCAATTCGCCGCGCTCGGCAGCCGCGCGGGCGCCGGGGACATGGTCCAGCAGCCATTGCAGCTTGGTGCCCGAGAAATAAGCGTCGATCAGCAGGCCGGTTTTTTGCTGGATGCTGTCGGCCAGGCCTGCGTCGCGCAAGGCGGCGCAAATGGGTTCTGCCCGACGGTCCTGCCAGACGATGGCGTGGTGAATCGGCTTGCCCGTGGCACGGTTCCAGACCACGGTGGTTTCGCGCTGGTTGGTAATGCCCACGGCGCGGATGTCGCGGGCGCCAAGACCGGCTTTGCTCAAGGCTTCCTTGGCCGTGGTCAGCTGGGTGCGCCAGATTTCCAGCGGGTCATGCTCCACCCAACCGGGCTGTGGATAAATCTGCGGCAGCTCCATTTGTGCCGAGGCCACCAGGCGGCCCTGGGCGTCAAACACAATGCTGCGGGAGCTGGAAGTGCCTTGGTCCAGGGCAAGCAGGTAAGTCGTCATGGCTTACTCGTTTTCTATTCAGTTATTCAGAGGCAGAACAAAGCGCGCCATCTCGGCTTGCTCCGTCCAGCCCTGTTGTTGATAAAAGCCGCGCTGATACGACGGGCGCTCTCGGTTGTTGACCAGCCAGATACGCTGGCAGCTGCGTTCGCGAGCCGCCTGGGTTGCGGCGTTGAGCAGGAGGGTGCCAGCGCCCAGGCCTCGTGCGCTATCGGCCACAAACAGCTCGCTGACATAGGCTTCCCAGCCTAGAAGAACGGCCGAAGGCAGCCAGTGAACGGCGCAGTAGCCGCAAAGGCCTTGGCTGGCATGCTCGGCCACCAGCAGCAGACTGGAGTGGGGCGCCGCAATCAGTGCTGCAACGGCCTGCAGGGCTTGCTCGTCCGTAGCTCGCTCGTGAGCCTTGAACCAGCCTACGCCTTTGAGCAGGGCGGCAATGGCTGCTGCATCCTGCGTCTGCGCGCTGAAGACTGTGATGGTGCTCATTGCGCGACTATGCACTGCACTTCGGCATCGCGCAGCAGCGCATCGAAGGGTGCGGGCGGCGGGGCGTCGGTGAACAAGCGGTCGATCTGGTTCAGGCGTGCCAGCTCCACCATGGCTTGGCGGCTGAATTTGCTGTGATCGGCGGCGAGCCAGACTTCGCGCGACTGGCCGATGATGGTTTGGGCTACCTTCACTTCGCGCAGATCAAAGTCGCGCAGGCTGCCGTCGGGCTCGATGGCCGAAATGCCGATCAAGGCAATATCGACCTTGAACTGGCGGATGAAGTCCACGGCGGCCTCGCCCACGATGCCGCGGTCGCGCGTGCGCACCAGACCACCGGCCACGATGACCTCGCAGTCGGCATTGCTGCTGAGGATGGCCGCCACGTTGAGGTTGTTGGTAATCACGCGCAGGCCGCGATGCTTGAGCAGGGCCTGGGCCACCGCCTCGGTGGTGGTGCCGATATTGAGAATCAGCGAGCAGTTGTTGGGAATGGCGTCGGCCACGGCGCGGGCGATGCGGGTCTTGCCTTCGGCGTGCATGACCTGACGCTGAGGATGAGCCAGATTCTCTACCGTGGCGCTGGGCACCCGCACCCCGCCGTGAAAGCGCACCAGCAAGCCGGCATCGGCCAGCTTCTGAATGTCTCGGCGCACGGTTTGCAGGGTGACTCCCAGCGTCTCCGCCAGTTGCTCCACCGAAGTGGACTGGCGGGCGCGGACTTCTTCGACAAGCTGCAATTGGCGGGGGTTGGAGTTCACGGCGTCAGATGGAGTAGGGTGAAAAAGTCCATGGGCGCAATACAGAGCCCAGGCGCGGCAGTGTGGAATGTAAACCGAAAACAAAGGAAGCAATTGGCCCCACGCCTGTTTGGCTTGGGATGCCGGCTGCACGCAGCTATTTCACAGGTGTTCGGCTGGGTCGTGCTGGAATTTCATGTCGCTTGCAGCCGTCTGCATTCGTTGCATCTGGCCTACATCTGCTGTGCGTGAAATGTGTTTAGTCATTAAGGCGCCGCAAGATACAGGCAAGGTGAAGCAGCCCAGGTTTTTGCATGGATAGTGGGTCTGTATCGAACTAAAACGAAAAGAAAAAACCAGAAACTATGTAGAAATTTGAAAAAAGAGCGAAAATCGCCGCTTCGTCAGTTCGATTGCGTGGTTTGCAGGTACTGGCTATAAGAACGCAGGGAGGCTGAAGCCGTCTTCGCGCCTGGGTTCTGGTGTTGTCGATGTTTTAAGAGGTGTCCATGTCTGCCGCTCCATCCCCCTTGTCCACTGCACGCGCAGATCTGCTCACGCGTCTGGCCCAGCTCGAAACCTATGATCTGGCCATCATTGGTGGCGGAGCGACAGGTCTGGGCGTGGCTGTGGACGCGGCCGCACGCGGTTTCAAGGTTGTGCTGCTGGAGTCCATGGACTTTGCAAAGGGAACCTCGTCGCGCGCCACAAAATTAGTGCATGGCGGTGTTCGCTATCTGGCCCAGGGCAATATCTCGCTGGTACGCGAGGCGCTGCACGAGCGCACCACGCTGTTGCACAACGCCCCCCACTTGGCCCAGCCCCTAGCCTTTGTGATGCCGTCCTACAAGTTGCTCGATACGCCGTTCTATGGCGTGGGCCTGAAGATGTATGACGCTCTGGCCGGCAAGGCGGGCCTGGGTTCCACGGAGTTTCTGTCTGCCGCCAAGACGGTGAAATACCTGCCGACGGTGCAGCAAAAAAGCCTCAAGGGCGGCGTGAAGTACTGGGATGGTCAGTTCGACGACGCGCGCCTGGCTCTGGCCCTAGCCCGTACAGCGGCCGCCAAGGGCGCTTTGCTGGTCAATTACTGCGCGGCCGAAACGCTGATCTATGAAGACAACAAGGTCGCCGGCGTGATCTGCAAAGACACGGAAAGCGGACGCAGCTTTACCGTACATGCCAAATGTGTGGTCAATGCCACGGGTCCCTGGGTGGACTTGTTTCGCCAGCAGGATGCCCAGGCCCAGGGCAAGCCCGTCAAGCCCATGGTGGCGCCCAGCCAGGGCGTGCACGTGGTGGTGGACAGGGATTTCCTGCCTTCGGATCATGCTCTGCTGATACCCAAGACCGCCGATGGCCGCGTGCTGTTTGCCGTGCCATGGCTGGGCAAGGTCATTTTGGGAACGACGGACACACCGCGCCACGATCTGGCGCGCGAGCCGCTGCCTTTCCCTCAGGAGCTGGACTTCATTCTTTCCGAGGCCGGCAAATATCTGAACCGCCAGCCCACGCTGGCCGATGTGCGCAGCATGTGGGTGGGTCTGCGTCCCCTGGTCAAGCCCCAGGATGACGATGGCGCGAACACCAAGAAGATCAGCCGTGAGCACACCGTTATGTCCAGCAAGACCGGCTTGGTGACGGTGACTGGCGGCAAGTGGACCACCTACCGTGCCATGGCCGAGGACGTGCTGACCGAGTGCTTCGACATCGGCCGCCTGCCCAGTCGCCCCGCTGGCGTGACCGTGCACCTGCCTCTAATGGGTGCTCCGGCGCAAGCGCAAGTCAAGCACCGCATGAATCAGACCCAGGGCGTGCACTCCTATGGCACCGAAGGCGCTACCGTCCAGGCCTTGCCGGGTGCGGACGTCTGGCTGACTGAAGGTCTGTCCGAAGCCATGGTGCGCTTTGCCGCCCGTTATGAATACGCCCGTACGGTGGAGGACATGCTGGCGCGCCGCAGCCGTCTGCTTTTCCTGGATGCCCGCAAGGCCGCCGAGGTGGCGCCGCGCGTGGCGGCCATCCTGAACGAGGAGCTGGAGTGCGATGCCCAGCTCGACGACTTCCTGGTTCTGGCCAAGCAGTATCTGCCAGCAGTCTGAAGCGGATAAGCCGTTAGAAAAACGCCAGAGCCCAGGTTCTGGCGTTTTTGTTTGTGCCAAAAGCCCACATTGCGGCCCATGGGAATAAGCGGGGCGTGGATGACTTTGGCGATCAGTTTGGGTGATTTGGAAGTGATAAATATCCATTGATATCAATAATTTGATTGCGATTTAAGCTATTGTTTTAGGAGTTGCTGGGGCGGCTGTGTTGCAAGGCGCGCTGGCTTCGTGCATTTGAGGTGTCTTTGTTGGCTAAGCGCTTGACGCGAAACGGGATTCCTGCGACAATCTATGGCTTCACATGTAAAAACTGTGAAGTGTTCTGCCCAGTGGAAGCCTTTCGGAATGGTCCGAGAGGTGGACGACGGGCCCAAGACTGACTGGCTGCTCTTGATCGGCCCTTGAGAAGACTCTGGGGCTGTCGGGCGTTGCTGGAGCAAGTTGGGAATATTGAAATGATCCAAACAGAATCTCGGTTAGAGGTTGCCGACAACACCGGCGCGAAGTCTGTCCAGTGCATTAAGGTACTGGGCGGTTCTCATCGCCGCTATGCAAGTGTTGGCGACATCATCAAGGTGAGCATCAAGGAAGCAGCACCCCGTGGCCGCGTCAAAAAAGGCGAGGTTTACAGTGCTGTGGTGGTGCGTACCGCTAAGGGCATCCGTCGTGCAGACGGTTCGCTCGTGAAGTTCGACGGCAATGCCGCAGTTCTTCTGAACGCTAAGCTGGAGCCTATCGGCACCCGCATCTTTGGCCCCGTGACTCGTGAACTGCGTACTGAAAAGTTCATGAAGATCGTGTCGCTGGCCCCTGAAGTTCTCTAAAGGAATAGCACCATGAACAAGATTCGCAAGGGCGACGAAGTTATCGTGCTGACCGGCCGTGACAAGGGCAAGCGTGGCGTGGTTTCTCTGCGCAAGGATGACTCCCACGTTATCGTGGACGGTATCAACCTGGTCAAGAAGCACACCAAGCCAAACCCCATGAAGGGCACCACCGGCGGCATCGTGGAAAAGGCTATGCCTATCCACCAATCCAACGTGGCTATCTTCAATGCAGCGACTGGCAAGGCCGATCGCGTGGGCATCAAGGTGAACGCCGATGGCGCACGTGTTCGCGTGTTCAAGTCCAATGGCGCTGAAATCGCCGCCTAAGGAGTAACACATGGCACGACTGCAAAAACTCTATCGCGAAAAGATCGCGGCTGAACTGAAGGAAAAGTTCGGCTACACCTCCGCTATGGAAGTGCCCCGCCTGACCAAGATCACCCTGAACATGGGTGTGAGCGAAGCCGTGGCCGACAAGAAGGTGATGGACAACGCCGTGGCTGACCTGACCAAGATTGCTGGTCAGAAGCCTGTGGTGACCAAGGCCAAGAAGGCTATCGCTGGTTTCAAGATCCGTGAAGGCCAAGCCATTGGCTGCATGGTGACCCTGCGTGGCGTTCAGATGTACGAATTCCTGGACCGTTTCGTTACCGTGGCTCTGCCCCGCGTGCGTGACTTCCGTGGTATCTCCGGCCGTTCGTTCGATGGCCGCGGCAACTACAACGTTGGCGTCAAAGAACAGATCATCTTCCCTGAAATCGAATACGACAAAGTGGATGCTCTGCGTGGTCTGAACATCAGCATCACGACATCGGCAAAGAACGACGAAGAGTGCAAGGCACTGCTCGCAGCGTTCAAGTTCCCCTTCAAGAACTGAGGTAGCGCATGGCTAAAGTAGCATTGATCCAGCGCGAACTGAAGCGCGAAAAGCTGGCAGCCAAGTACGCTGCCAAGTACGCAGAACTGAAGGCAATCGCCGGCGACGCAAAGCGTTCCGACGAAGAGCGCGACGCTGCACGTCTGGGCCTGCAAAAGCTGCCCCGTAACGCGAACCCCACTCGCCAACGCAACCGTTGCGAAATCACCGGTCGTCCTCGTGGCACATTCCGTCAATTCGGTCTGGGCCGCGCCAAAGTGCGTGAATTGGCCTTTGCAGGTGATATCCCCGGTATCACCAAGGCCAGCTGGTAAGCAAGCAGGAGAGATTAAACATGAGCATGAGTGATCCCATCGCTGACTTGCTGACCCGCATCCGCAACGCACAAATGGTCTCCAAGGCCACCGTGTCGGCTCCTTCCTCTAAGGTCAAGGTTGCCATCGCACAAGTGCTGAAGGATGAAGGCTATATCGACGGTTTCCAAGTGAAGACCGAAGACGGCAAGTCCGAACTCGAAATTACCCTGAAGTACTACGCCGGTCGCGCTGTGATCGAACGTATCGAGCGCGTTAGCCGCCCCGGCCTGCGCGTTTACAAGGGTCGTAACGCAATTCCTCAGGTCCAAAACGGCCTGGGCGTGGCCATCGTCACCACTCCTCAAGGTGTGATGACTGATCGCAAAGCACGTGCTACCGGTGTCGGCGGCGAAGTGCTGTGCTATGTGGCCTAACGGACATTAAGGAGAAATACTGAAATGTCTCGCGTAGCAAAAGCTATTGTGACCATCCCCGCTGGCGTGGATGTGTCTATCAACGCTGACTCCATCAAGGTCAAGGGCAAGGGCGGCGATCTGTCCCTGGTTCTGAACGCTCTGGTGGCCATCAGCAACAACGACGGCAAGCTGTCGTTCGCACCTTCCAATGATTCCCGTGAAGCTGACGCTCTGGCCGGTACTTTCCGCCAGCTGGTCAACAACATGGTCAAGGGTGTGACCGAGGGCTTTGAGAAGAAGCTGACGCTGATTGGCGTGGGCTATAAGGCTGCTGCATCGGGTTCCAAGCTGAACCTGGCAGTGGGCTACTCTCACCCCGTTAACTTCGAGATGCCTGCCGGCATCACCGTTGCTACCCCCACTCCGACTGAAATCGTGATCAAGGGTGCTGACCGCCAAGTGGTGGGTCAGCTGGCTGCTGAGATCCGCGCCGTTCGTCCTCCCGAGCCTTACAAGGGCAAGGGCATTCGCTATGCGAATGAGAAGGTCGTGATCAAAGAGACCAAGAAGAAGTAAGGAGCTGCATTATGTTGACCAAGAAAGAGCAGCGTCTGCGCCGTTCGCGTCAAACACGTATCCGCATTGCACAGCAAGGCGTGGCGCGTTTGAGCGTGAACCGCACGAACCTCCACATCTACGCCTCCGTGGTTTCGGAAGACGGCACCAAGGTGCTGGCTTCGGCTTCCACTGCAGAAGCCGAAGTGCGCGCCCAAATCGGCGCCGCTGGCAAGGGTGGCAACGTGGCAGCCGCCACACTGATCGGCAAGCGTATTGCTGAAAAGGCGAAGGCTGCTGGCGTTGAGAAAGTCGCTTTCGACCGCGCCGGTTTTGCATACCACGGCCGCGTGAAGGCTTTGGCAGAGGCCGCTCGCGAAGCGGGCCTGCAGTTCTAAGCGGAGCGGATTGAAAATGGCAAAGTTTTCCCCCAAAGTGCAAGACCAAGGCAATGACGACGGTCTGCGCGAAAAAATGATCGCGGTTAACCGCGTCACCAAGGTTGTGAAGGGTGGTCGTATTCTCGGCTTCGCTGCACTGACCGTGGTTGGCGACGGTGACGGCCGCGTTGGCATGGGTAAGGGCAAGTCCAAGGAAGTGCCTGCTGCCGTGCAAAAAGCGATGGAAGAATGCCGTCGCAACCTGATGAAGGTTTCGCTCAAGAGCGGAACCATTCACCACTCGGTGAAGGGTCATCACGGCGCAGCACTCGTGGAGTTGCATCCAGCTCCCAAGGGTACCGGCATTATTGCTGGCGGCCCAATGCGTGCTGTTTTTGAAGTGGTGGGTATCACCGACATCGTGGCCAAGAGCCACGGTTCCTCGAACCCCTACAACATGGTCCGCGCAACTTTCGACGCTTTGAAGAACTCCACAACCCCCTCGGAAGTGGCAGCAAAGCGTGGCAAGTCGATCGAAGACATCTTCGCGGCCTGATCGGAGTCAAGAACATGACAACGCAACAAACCGTCAAGGTGCAACTGGTGCGCAGCCCTATTGGCACCAAAGAATCGCACCGCGCTACCGTTCGTGGCCTGGGCCTGCGTAAGCTGAACAGCATCAGCGAACTGCAGGACTCGCCCGAAGTGCGCGGCATGATCAACAAGATCAGCTATCTGGTCAAGGTCCTCTGAAAGGATTGATGATGGAACTCAATAGCATCAAGCCTGCAGACGGCGCCAAGCACGCCAAGCGTCGCGTTGGCCGCGGTATCGGTTCCGGTCTGGGTAAGACCGCCGGTCGTGGTCACAAGGGTCAGAAATCGCGTTCGGGTGGCTACCACAAGGTAGGCTTCGAAGGCGGTCAAATGCCTTTGCAGCGTCGCCTGCCCAAGCGTGGCTTCAAGTCGCATCTGCTGAAGTTCAATGCAGAAGTGAGCTTGTCCGAGCTGGAACAGCTCGGCCTGGCCGAAGTGGATCTGGCTGCTCTGAAGCAAGCCGGTCTGGTTGGTTCAATCGCTAAGGTGGTCAAGGTCATCAAGAGCGGTGAAATCAGCAAGGCTGTCAAGCTCAGCGGTATCGGCGCTACTGCCGGTGCCAAGGCTGCCATCGAAGCTGCCGGTGGCAGCATCGCCTGATTAATGTTCTGAAAGAAGACATCCGTGGCTACTAGCGCAGCTCAAATTGCAAAAACCGGTAAGTTCGGCGATCTACGTCGTCGTCTGGTTTTTCTGTTGCTCGCGCTGGTCGTTTACCGTATCGGGGCACATATCCCCGTTCCGGGCATCGACCCAGCGCAGCTGCAGCAGCTGTTCAATGGCCAGCAGGGCGGCATTCTCAATCTGTTCAATATGTTCTCGGGTGGAGCGCTTTCGCGCTTCACAGTGTTCGCACTGGGGATCATGCCGTACATCTCGGCATCGATCATCATGCAGCTGATGACTTATGTCCTCCCGCAGTTCGAGCAGCTGAAAAAAGAAGGTGAATCGGGTCGTCGCAAGATTACCCAGTTCACCCGCTACGGTGCTTTGGCACTGGCGATTTTTCAGTCCTTGGGTATTGCCGTAGCTTTGGAAAGCCAAGCAGGTCTGGTTCTGAGCCCGGGTTTCGGCTTCCGCCTCACAGCGGTGGTCAGCCTCACGGCCGGTACTATCTTCCTGATGTGGCTCGGTGAACAGATTACTGAACGTGGTCTGGGCAACGGTATCTCGATACTGATTTTTGGCGGTATCGCTGCAGGCTTGCCAAGCTCTATTGGAGGTCTGCTGGAACTGGTGCGCACCGGTGCCATGAGCATCCTGGCTGCGATCTTCATTGTCCTCGTTGTGGCAGCCGTGACGTATTTCGTCGTGTTTGTTGAACGAGGCCAGCGCAAGATCTTGGTGAACTACGCACGTCGTCAGGTCGGAAACAAGGTGTATGGTGGTCAGTCTTCGCACTTGCCACTGAAGTTGAACATGGCAGGTGTGATTCCTCCCATCTTCGCTTCCTCGATCATCTTGCTGCCTGCGACTGTGGTGAATTGGTTCAGTGCAGGGGAATCCATGCGCTGGCTGAAGGATATTGCGAGTACGTTGACCCCTGGTCAGCCGATCTATGTCATCCTTTATGCTGCCGCGATCATTTTCTTCTGCTTCTTCTACACGGCCCTGGTCTTCAACAGCCGGGAAACTGCCGACAACCTGAAGAAGAGCGGCGCGTTCATCCCCGGGATCCGTCCTGGTGATCAGACCGCACGCTACATTGACAAGATTCTGGTTCGCCTGACCCTGGCTGGCGCGATCTACATCACCTTCGTGTGCTTGTTGCCGGAATTCCTGATCGTGAAGTACAACGTTCCGTTCTACTTCGGTGGTACATCGCTGCTGATTATTGTGGTGGTGACCATGGACTTCATGGCCCAAGTGCAGAACTACGTGATGTCGCAGCAGTACGAGTCGCTCTTGAAAAAGGCGAACTTCAAAGCTGGTATTTGATGAAAAAGGCAGACCTTCTGTGCCGAAGTGGCGCGAAGGCTGCCTGCTAATAGTTAGTAGACGCCCATCGATCTATCGCGGGCATTGTTTCCCGGTCGATAGGCCGAATGGATGTAGAGTTTTAGGAGAATGAAATGAGAGTTTCGGCTTCGGTCAAGAAAATCTGCCGTAACTGCAAGATCATCCGCCGCAAAGGTGTTGTGCGCGTGATCTGCACGGACCAGCGCCACAAACAGCGCCAAGGTTGATTGAAAGCATTAGAGGACTAATATGGCACGTATTGCTGGCATTAACATCCCACCGCACAAGCATGCTGAAATCGGCCTGACTGCCATCTTTGGCGTCGGTCGTACAACAGCTCGCAAAATTTGCGAAGCTTGCGGTATCGAGTATTCCAAGAAGGTCAAAGACCTGACGGACGCTGATCTGGAAAAGATCCGTGACTTCCTGAATCCAATGACCTTGGAAGGTGATCTGCGTCGCGAAACCACCATGAACATCAAGCGTTTGATGGACATTGGTTGCTACCGCGGTTTCCGTCATCGTCGTGGTCTGCCCATGCGTGGTCAGCGTACCCGCACGAATGCCCGTACCCGCAAGGGTCCGCGCAAGGGTGCAGCGGCTTTGAAGAAATAAGAGATTGAAAGATCACTATGGCTAAATCTCCCGCAAACAACGCAGCTGCTCGCGTTCGCAAGAAAGTCCGTAAGAACATTTCGGACGGCATTGCACACGTGCACGCTTCGTTCAACAACACGATCATCACTATCACCGACCGTCAAGGCAACGCTCTGTCGTGGGCTTCGTCGGGTGGCCAAGGCTTCAAGGGTTCGCGTAAGTCGACTCCTTTTGCAGCTCAGGTCGCATCGGAAGTGGCTGGTCGCGCAGCGATCGAACAGGGCATCAAGAACCTGGACGTCGAAATCAAGGGTCCCGGTCCCGGCCGTGAATCTTCGGTTCGCGCCCTGGGTGCTCTGGGCATCCGTATCACTTCCATCGCGGACGTGACACCGGTTCCCCACAACGGCTGCCGCCCTCAAAAGCGCCGTCGTATCTAATCCAAATCAAGCCCACCGCCGCCCAGATGCATTAGCATCGCGGGCGGCTCCCGTGTTTGCGCACGGTAGATGACACAAAGGAAATCAAGTGGCACGCTATATCGGCCCCAAGGCCAAACTCTCCCGCCGTGAAGGCACCGATCTGTTCCTGAAGAGCGCTCGTCGCTCCATCGCTGACAAGGCTAAGTTCGACACCAAGCCTGGTCAACATGGCCGCACTTCGGGTCAGCGCACTTCCGACTACGGTCTGCAACTGCGTGAAAAGCAGAAGGTCAAGCGCATGTACGGCGTGCTGGAAAAGCAATTCCGCCGTTACTTCGAAGCTGCTGATCGCAAGCGTGGCAACACTGGTGCCAACCTGCTGTCGCTGCTGGAATGCCGTCTGGACAACGTGGTGTATCGCATGGGCTTTGGCTCCACACGCGCTGAAGCACGCCAGCTGGTGTCGCACAAGGCTATCACCGTGAACGGCCAGTCCGTGAACATTCCTTCCTTCTCCGTGAAGGACGGCGACGTGATCGCTCTGCGCGAAAAGTCCAAGAAGCAAGCTCGCGTTGTCGAAGCTCTGCAACTGGCCGGCCAAGTGGGCTTCCCCGCATGGGTTGAAGTGTCTGCCGACAAGGCTGAAGGCACTTTCAAGAAGTCTCCTGACCGCGACGAATTCGCAGCCGACATCAACGAATCTCTGATCGTTGAGTTGTACTCGCGTTAATCGTTAGCAGCGACATTTCTGTAAACCGTCCCCACGGCGCGAGGCATCGCGCCGTGGGTGCTTCACCAGCCTTACCGGTGTAACGAGCCGAGGGTATTGAGAGGAAGTCTGCATGCAAACGAATTTGCTGAAGCCCAAGACAATCAATGTCGAACAGCTTGGCCACAATCGTGCCAAGGTTGTTCTGGAGCCGTTTGAGCGCGGCTACGGCCATACGCTGGGCAATGCCCTGCGCCGTGTCCTGCTCTCCTCCATGGTGGGTTACGCAGCGACGGAAGTAACGATTGCTGGAGTGCTGCATGAGTACTCCTCGATCGATGGTGTCCAGGAAGATGTAGTCAACATTCTGCTGAATCTCAAGGGTGTGGTGTTCAAGCTGCACAACCGTGACGAAGTCACCCTGAGCTTGCGCAAGGATGGTGAAGGTGTTGTCACGGCTCGTGATATCCAGACTCCCCATGACGTGGAAATCGTCAACCCTGATCATGTGATCGCCCACCTGTCGCAAGGCGGCAAGCTGGACATGCAGATCAAGGTGGAAAAGGGTCGCGGTTATGTGCCCGGTAACGTGCGCCGCTACGGTGACGAATCGACCAAGTCGATCGGCCGTATCGTGCTCGACGCTTCGTTCTCGCCCGTCAAGCGCGTGAGCTACGCTGTCGAATCCGCTCGTGTGGAACAACGTACCGACCTGGACAAGCTGGTTCTGGAAATCGAAACCAACGGTGCCATCACCGCAGAAGACGCAGTGCGCGCTTCCGCCAAGATTCTGGTGGAGCAGCTGGCTGTGTTTGCTCAGCTCGACGGCGGCGATATCGCCAGCGTGTTTGATGCTCCTGCAGGCAACCGTGGTGCCGCTACCGCCTTTGATCCAATCTTGCTGCGTCCCGTGGACGAGCTGGAACTCACCGTGCGTTCGGCCAACTGCCTGAAGGCAGAGAACATCTACTACATCGGCGACCTGATTCAGCGTACCGAAAACGAGCTGCTCAAGACTCCTAACCTGGGTCGCAAGTCGCTCAACGAGATCAAGGAAGTTTTGGCTTCCCGCGGTCTGACGCTGGGCATGAAGCTCGAAAACTGGCCACCTGCTGGCTTGGAAAAGCGTTAATCGCTATAATTGAGAGTTCCGCTTTAGGGTGGAACAGTGCCTCGGGCAGTACCTGATACGGCTGCCTGATTTAATTTAAAAAGATCTACGGATCAAAGGAAAGCACCATGCGTCACGGTCACGGCCTCCGCAAACTGAATCGCACTTCGTCTCACCGCAAGGCGATGTTGCAAAACATGATGAACTCGCTGATCGAACACGAAGCGATCAAGACCACGGTCCCCAAGGCCAAGGAACTGCGCCGCGTCATCGAGCCCATGATCACTCTGGCCAAGGTTGACACCGTTGCCAACCGCCGTCTGGCTTTCGACCGTCTGCGCGACCGCGACAGCGTGACCAAGCTGTTCAACGTGCTGGGTCCCCGTAACGCCAAGCGTCCTGGCGGCTACACCCGTATCCTGAAGATGGGCTTCCGCGTGGGCGACAACGCTCCCATGGCCTTCGTGGAACTGGTGGAAGTTGCTGAAGAAGCTGCAGCAGCCAAGGCTGAATAAGCTCTAGCAGGCCCCAAAGCCTGCTATAATTTGGAATACCGCGCGATGGAGCAGTCTGGTAGCTCGTTGGGCTCATAACCCAAAGGTCGGAGGTTCAAATCCTTCTCGCGCAACCAAATTGAAAACGCCCGCTGACAACAGCGGGCGTTTTTGTTTTTGTGGCCCGCACATCTTGTGCGCTATGGCTGTTTTTGCTGACTACCTATCACTTAAAAAGTGAGCTGCTTGCGCTTTTTTCATTTGAACTTCAGTGTGAATATGCTTTGAAGTCATTTTTAAACCGGTGCTAGTTGCTCCTGTTTTTGCTTTTCTCATGGCTGACGCATTGACTGTTCCCGGTACGCTGGGCATTGACTTCGGAACCTCCAACTCGGCTGCAGCCTACCGTCTGCCCGGCCAGACTGCGCGTCTGCTACCGTTGGAGGGGGCTGCCACCGGCATGCCCACGGCCTTGTTCTTCAACACCGAAGAGCACCGAACCTATTTCGGCCGTGCCGCCATGGGCCAGTACCTGGAGGGTGAAGAGGGCCGCTTGATGCGCTCGCTCAAAAGCCTGCTGGGCAGCGCCTTGCTGCAGGAAAAGACGGCGGTACACGACAAGCTGATGAGCTATGAGGACATCATTGCCATCTTTTTGAAGCATGTGGCTGAAAAAGCCCGCACGGCGCTCGACGGCCGCCTGCCGGAGCGCGTCGTCATGGGCCGTCCCGTGCATTTTGTGGATGCCCACCCCGAGCGCGATCGCCAGGCCCAGGAATCCCTGGCTGCCGCGGCGCGTACGGCCGGCCTGGGCGAGGTGAGTTTTCAGCTGGAGCCGATTGCTGCAGCGCTGGATTACGAGCAGCGTCTGCAGGCCGAGTCTGTGGTGCTGGTGGTCGACATCGGCGGCGGTACCTCCGACTTCACCGTGGTGCGACTGGGCCCGCAGCAGGCGCTGCATGCCGATCGCAAGCAGGACATTCTGGCCACCACCGGCGTGCACATCGGCGGTACGGACTTTGACCACCGCCTCAACGTGGAGCAGGTCATGCCGCTGCTGGGCTACAGGCATATAGGCCCCACCGGGCGTGAAGTGCCCAGCGGTGTGTTCTTCGATCTGTCCACCTGGCATCTGATTCAGTGGCTGTATTCGCCCAAGGCCTTGGCCGGGGCGCGCAATCTCAAGAGCGATTACCGCGATCAGCAACTCCACCAGCGCTTGATGAAGGTGCTGGAATGGCGCGAAGGCCACAGGCTGGCCAACACCGTGGAGCAGGCCAAGATTGCCGCATCCAGCACCAGTGCGGCGGCGGCCCTGGAGCTCGATTGGCTGGAGGCTGGTCTGGCGGCCCAGATCTCTCCCGAGGTGCTGCACAGCCAGTTGCAGCATCTGCTGCTGCAGGTGGTGGCTTGCGCTCAGGAATGCGTGCAGTTGGCCGGCATGGACAAGCCCGATGCGATCTATCTGACGGGTGGCTCTTCGGCACTACGCACCCTGCGCGATGCGCTGCAGCAGGCCTTCCCGGATACGCCTCAGGTCGAAGGCGATCTGTTCGGCGGCGTTGCCACCGGGCTGGCCTATGCGTGAATGCCCCCTGAGCGGCTGCGCCGCTTCCCCCGGAGGGGGACGACGCCATCGCTGCGGGGCGGCCCTTGCTCGGCGCCCTGGCTTGGCCTGTGCCCGGTTTGATGCTTAGTTGCTGTCCGCTTCGCGCTTGAGTTCCAGGGCACGCTCATAGAGCGTGTTGCGGCCGGTGCCCGTGATCTCGGCGGCCAGTTTGACGGCGGTCTTGGTGGGTAGCTCGACCAGCAGCAGTTTGAGCACGCGCTCGGCTTCGCCCGATTCCTGTGGCACGGCAACGGGGTGTAGCACGATGGCGAATTCGCCTTTCACGCGCTGGGGCGAGGCCTGCAGCCAGGCGGCCAGCTCGCTGGCGGGCATGGTGGCAATATCTTCAAACTGCTTGGTGATCTCGCGCGCCAGCGTGACCGGGCGCGCACCCAGCGTGGCCAGGGCCTGCGCCATATCAATGATGCGGTGCGGCGCTTCCAGTAGCACCGTGCAGCGTGATTCGCCGGCCAGCTTTTGCACGGCGGACAAGCGCTCTGCATTCTTGGTGGGCAGAAAACCGGCAAAGACAAAACCGCTTTCACCCTGAGCCGGGGTGACGGCTCCCGCCACGCTGATGGCCGATGTCACGCTGCTGGCTCCGGGCAGGGGAATGCTGCGCAGACCCACGGCCTGCAAGGCTGCGCACAGGCGGGCACCGGGATCGCTCACGCCCGGGGTGCCGGCATCGCTGACATAGGCAATGCGCTGGCCTTGCTGCAGGCGCTCTATTACTTGCTGGGCGGCTTCGGCCTCGTTGTGCTGGTGCACGGCCAGCATCTGGTTGCCCGGGCGCTCCAGTCCGTAGCTGCGCAGCATACCTTGCGTGTGGCGCGTGTCCTCGCAGGCAATGCAGTCCACGGTTTTGAGCACATGCAGGGCGCGCAGGCTGATGTCGGCCAGATTGCCAATCGGCGTCGCCACCACATACAGGGCTCCCTGCGGATAATGCTGGGACGCAGCCGCATCATGTGCGGCAGTCAGTGCAGAGGCGAAAGAGGTAGTCAATGGATTTCCTTGGAAGCAAAAGCGCCACAGTGGCGACCACCAGCACACAGCGCGGGCAGTGGGCCGAAGAGCAGGCGCTCAGGCATTTACAGGCGCAAGGCCTGAAGCTGATTGAGCGCAATTATCGAACGCCGGGCCGCGGCGGGGGTGAAATCGATCTAATCGTGCGCGATCGCGACGGGTCTCTGGTGTTTGTCGAGGTCAGAAGCCGCAACACCGGGCGCTTTGGCGGCGCGGCGGCCAGCATAGGCCAGTCCAAGCAGCAGCGCATTGTGCTGGCCGCCCGCCACTATCTGTTGAAGTTTGCCGCGCCGCCGCCGTGCCGCTTCGATGTGGTGCTGGTGGATACATCGGGTGCGCAAAACCGCGTGCAATGGCTCAAGGCCGCCTTTGATGCCCTGTAGTTCCAGCGTCATAGTCTTATATGCAAAATGCGGCTGTAACACTGATGCGTAAATAACGGTTCGCTACGAAAGAGATAACAGCTGGCAGGTATCATCGGGCTTCCATGCTAGAGCAACGAATTCAACAGCATTTCATCGACAGCGCCGACCTGAAGTATCAGGCCGCACAAGCGCTGAGCCAGCCCATTGCATCTGCCGTTCAGGCCATGCTGGCTTGCGTGACCGGTGGTGGCAAGGTGCTGGCCTGCGGTGCAGGTATTTCCGCCAGTGATGCGCAATTGTTCGCTTCCCTTTGTGTGACCGGTTTTGAGCGTGCCCGCCCCGAGCTGGCAGCCATTGCGCTGGTCTCCGATGGCGGCCTGCTGGGCACCGTGGGGGCCACGGGCTCGGGGGGCAATGCCACGCAATATCTGGCACGCCAGGTGCGGGCTCTGGGTCAGCCCGGCGATCTGCTGCTGGCCATGTCGGTCAGCGGCAACGATGCTGCGGTGCAAGATGCGGTGGAAGCAGCCCACGAGCGCGACATGATGGTGGTGGTGCTGAGCGGGCGCAGCGGTGGCAATCTGGCCGTCCAGGTGCGCGAGACCGATGTGCTGATCTGCGTGCCCCACGACCGTGCGGCACGCGTGCGCGAAACCCATACCTTGATCCTGCACTGTCTGGCCGACGGTGTGGACGCCCAACTACTTGGTGACCAGGAGATGCCTTTATGAAGTTTCAGTGGACCCGTGTGGCATGTGCTGCGCTGACGGCAGCGGCTTTGAGTGCTGCTCTGGGCGGTTGCGTGGCCCTGGTGGGTGGCGGAGCTGCCGTGGCCGGCATGTCGGCCCTGGATCGCCGGACCACAGGCTCGCAAGTCGAAGATCAGGGCATCGAGCTGCGCGCCGATAACCGCATCAATGAAGTGATGGGCGAGAAGGCCCGTGTCAGCGTGACCAGCTACAACCGCGTGGTGTTGCTGACCGGTCAGGCCGGCAATGCCACGGACAAGCAAACCATAGAGAAGCTGGTGCGCGAACAGCCGACGGTGCGCCAGGTCTATAACGAAGTGGAGGTGCTGCCGTTCACGGCCACGCTGAGCCAGCGCTCCAAGGACACCATGATCACCGGCCAGGTCAAGGCCAGCCTGGTGAATGCCAAGGACATCAGTTCCTCGGCCATCAAGGTGGTGACCGAGAACAATGCGGTCTACCTCATGGGCATCGTGACTCCGCGCGAAGCCAAACGTGCTGCCGAAATTGCGCGCGGCGTGAATGATGTGACCAAGGTGGTGCGCCTGTTTGAAGTGATCTCCGAAGACGAGCTGGCTGCCATGCAGACCAAGCCGGCACCGGTCATCGAAGACGATACGGCCAACAAGTAAGCGCGCCAACACATCAAAAAGCCGGACATAGGTCCGGCTTTTTTCATGCCTTCGCGGATCAGCGCAGGCGCTGGATCAGGCTGGAGGTATCCCAGCGGTTGCCGCCCATGTCCTGCACATCGGCGTAGAACTGGTCGACCAGGGCCGTGACCGGCAGGCGGGCCCCGTTGTTCTTGGCCTCTGCCAGAACCAGGCCCAGATCCTTGCGCATCCAGTCCACGGCAAAGCCGAAGTCGAATTTGCCCACCACCATGGTCTGGGCGCGATTGTCCATTTGCCAGCTCTGTGCCGCGCCTTTGCCGATCACGTCCAGCACCTTGGGCATGTCCAGGTTGGCGCGCAAGCCAAAGGCAACGGCTTCGGACAGACCTTGCAGCAGTCCGGCAATGCAGATCTGGTTGACCATCTTGGTCAGCTGGCCCGCGCCGCTTTCGCCCATATAGGTAAAGGCGCGCGAGAAAGCTTCGGCCACGGGAGCGACCCGCTCGAAGGCTGCTTGATCGCCGCCACACATCACCGTGAGCTGGCCGTTGACCGCACCGGCCTGGCCGCCGGACACCGGCGCATCGATGAAGTGCAGGCCGCGCTTTTGCGCTTCGGCATACAGCTCGCGCGCCACTTCGGCGGAGGCTGTGGTGTGGTCCACAAAAATGGCGCCTGGCTGCATGCCGGCGAAAGCGCCGTCGTCGCCCAGGGTCACGGCGCGCAAATCATCGTCATTGCCCACGCAGCAAAACACCATCTGTGCACCGGCTGCAGCTTCGCGGGGCGTGACGGCGCTGTGGCCGGAGCGGAACTCTTCCTGCCAGCTCTGGGCCTTGGCCGGGCTGCGGTTGTAGACGGTGACCTGATGGCCGGCCTGTGCCAGATGTCCGGCCATGGGCGAACCCATGACGCCCAGGCCCAGAAATGCCACGGGCAGGGCGGAGGTCGGGGCGTAGCTGCGGGGATGGATGGAGGTGGTGCTCATGGCGCGATACCCAGATTGAATTACACGATGGTCAGGTGTTCGGTGCCTGCGGCCAGATCTTGTGCGCGGGCGCGCTGGCTGTTGAGCTTGATCTGCAGGCGCAAGTCGTTGACGGAGTCCGCATTGCGTAGCCCGTCTTCATAGGTGATGAGATTGGATTCGAACAGGTCGAACAGCGCCTGGTCAAAGGTCTGCATGCCGATATTGCGGCTTTTCTTCATGATCTCCTTGATTTCGGCCACTTCGCCCTTGAAGATCAGATCGGAAATCAGCGGCGAGTTGAGCATCACCTCGATGGCGGCCACGCGTCCCTTGCTGTTTTGTTTGGGAATCAGGCGCTGCGAAATCATGCCGCGCAGGTTCAGCGACAAGTCCATCAGCAGCTGCGGGCGGCGCTCTTCGGGGAAGAAGTTGACGATGCGATCCAAGGCCTGGTTGGCATTGTTGGCGTGCAGCGTGGCCAGACACAGGTGACCGGTTTCGGAGAAAGCAATCGCATGCTCCATGGTCTCGCGGTCGCGGATTTCGCCCATCATGATCACGTCGGGTGCCTGGCGCAGCGAGTTCTTGAGTGCCGCTTCCCAGCTGTCGGTATCCAGGCCCACCTCGCGCTGGGTGACCACGCAGTTCTTGTGCGGATGCACAAACTCCACCGGATCTTCCACCGTCACGATATGGCCGAAGGAGTTTTCATTGCGCCAGTCCACCATGGCAGCCAGCGTGGTCGATTTGCCCGAGCCGGTGGCACCGACCAGAATGCACAGACCGCGCTTGGTCATGGCCACTTCCTTGAGCACCTGGGGCACGCCCAGACCGTCGATGGTGGGCAAGACGGTGGGAATCGTCCGCAGCACCAGGCCTACCTTGCCCTGCTGCAGGAAGGCATTGACCCGAAAACGGCCCACGCCGGCAGGCGAAATGGCGAAGTTGCACTCCTTGGTCAGCTCGAAGTCGGCGGTCTGCTTGTCGCTCATGATGGCGCGTGCCAGTGTCAGCGTGTGCACCGCCGTCAGCGGCTGGGGCGATACCTTGGTGACCTTGCCGTCAATCTTGATGGCAGGCGGAAATTCTGCCGTGATGAACAGGTCGCTGCCGTTTCGGCTGACCATGAGTTTGAGCAGATCGTTGATGAATTTGCTGGCCTGATCTCTTTCCATGATGTTCCTTGAGTGTCAGTGATTCATCGCACTACGCGGCATCAGCATTGCATAAAACTGGCGCAATCCAAGCGAGAGACGGCCAGCAAGGGCCGCCCCGCAGCGTGGGCTGCCCCAGCAAAGGCCGTCGTCCCCTTGGGGAAGGCGCGAAGCGACTCAGGGGGCATCTCACCCCGGGAAGTTATCTGGGATCTTGGCCTTGCTGCGGGCCTCGGCCGAGGTGATGACGTTGCGGCGCACCAGATCGGTCAGATTCTGGTCCAGAGTCTGCATGCCCACGTTCTGGCTGGTCTGGATGGTGGAGTACATCTGCGCCACCTTGGCCTCGCGGATCAGATTGCGGATGGCGCTGGTGCCCAGCATGATCTCGTGTGCCGCAATGCGGCCCTGACCGTCCTTGGTTCTGCACAGCGTCTGGGAGATCACGGCCTGCAGCGACTCCGACAGCATGGCCCGCACCATTTCCTTTTCCTCGGCCGGGAAGACGTCGATGATACGGTCTATGGTTTTGGCCGCGCTTGAGGTGTGCAGGGTGCCAAATACCAAGTGACCGGTTTCCGCCGCCGTCATGGCCAGGCGAATGGTTTCCAGGTCGCGCATTTCACCCACCAGGATGGCATCCGGGTCTTCGCGCAGCGCAGATTTCAGCGCCGCAGCAAAAGACCGCGTCATGGGGCCGACTTCGCGTTGGTTGATCAGGCACTTCTTGGAGTCGTGCACGAATTCGATAGGGTCTTCCACCGTCAGGATGTGACCGTACTCGGTCTCGTTGAGGTGGTTGACCATGGCGGCCAGCGTGGTCGATTTGCCCGAACCTGTGGGGCCGGTCACCAGGACCAGGCCGCGAGGCTTGAGTGCCAGATCGCCGAAGATCTTGGGCGCGTTGAGCTGCTCCAGTGTCAGGATCTTGCTGGGGATGGTACGAAAGACTGCCGCGGCGCCGCGATTCTGGTTGAAGGCGTTGACACGGAAACGGGCCAGACCTTCGATCTCGAAGGAAAAGTCCACTTCCAGAAACTCTTCGTAGGCCTTGCGCTGGGCATCGCTCATGATGTCGTAGACCATGGCATGTACGGTCTTGTGATCCAGCGCGTCCACATTGATGCGGCGTACATCGCCGTGGACTCGGATCATGGGCGGCAGGCCGGCGGACAAATGCAAGTCCGAAGCCTTGTTCTTTACGCTGAAAGCCAGCAATTGCGTGATGTCCACGGAAAGCCCCCTCGTATTTGATACTCTGGCGGTAATTATGACGACGATTGAAAACAATCTGGGGCAGATTCGTGCCCGTATGGCCACGGCTTGTGCACAAGCCGGCCGCCAGACTGAGCATGTGCAGCTGCTAGCAGTCTCCAAAACCTTTGGCGCAGACGCGGTGCGCGAGGCCGTACTGGCCGGCCAGCGCAGCTTTGGCGAAAACTATATTCAGGAGGCGGTGGACAAGATCGCCGCCGTGCGTGCCATGCAGCTGCCGAGCGGCGCCGAGCTGCAATGGCATTGCATAGGCCCTATCCAGAGCAACAAGACGCGGCTGGTGGCCGAGCATTTCGACTGGGCCCAGACCGTGGACAGGCTCAAGATTGCCGAGCGCCTGTCGGCTCAGCGGCCTGCAGGCATGAAGCCGCTGCAGATTTGCATTCAGGTCAATGTCGATGGCGGCGAAACCAAGTCCGGAGTGGCACCTGCCGACGCGCTGGCTTTGGCCCAGGCCGTCGCCGCGCTGCCCGGTCTGGTGTTGCGCGGCATCATGAGTATTCCCGATGATGCTCCTGATTTTGAAGCGCAATGCGCAGTACATGAAAAGGCTAGAGTCTTGTTCGAGCGCATAAAAAGCAGTGCGCTGCCGGGGCTTGAACAGTTCGACACCCTGTCCATGGGCATGACGGGTGACCTGGAGGCTGCCGTGGCCGCAGGCAGCACCATGGTGCGGGTGGGTAGCGGGATATTTGGAAGGCGTACCTACGGTACGCCCACCCCCTGAGGCGCTGCACGCCTTCCCCCTCTCTCGCTTAGCGGGAGGGGGACAACGCCCTCGCTGCGGGGCGGCCCTTGCTCGGCGTTTCTGACTTGGGCCGCGCCGGTGTTGGCGTTAGCGGCTGTGTTGCAGCTTCGCTCAAGGCCGCTTCATCTGGCATTCCGTTGGTAAATCCACCTGTTGGGCTGAATAAATAGCATCGGTTCTGAAGCCGTAGTTCGTTCCTTCCCATCCGGTCTTGACCAGCTTGCCGTCCACCGGCGCGATGGTGTTGACCACCTGGGGCAGCAGCAGCTGGTGATCCTTGCCGCGCATCTTCACGGGGCCGAAGACGGTGTCCATGGACATGTCTTCCATGGCCTTGGCAATCTTCACGGGTTCGGTGGACTGGGCTTTGGCCATGGCGGCGGCCAGCATGCGCGGCACGAGATCCATGCGCGGAGCCAGAAAATCCTGATTCATCCTGGCCTTGTACTCCTTGGCGCGGGCATCGGCCTGGGTCCGATCCGCCATGCCGGGGTGCCATTCGGCCACCCAGGTCACCTGACTGATCTTGGCTTGGGAGATGGAAGTCACCGTGCCCGGAAAGCCGCCGGCGCTGTGGTTGAAATAGCGCAGTTTGTAGCCGGCATCGCCGGCGGATTTGAGCAGCAGCGTCAGATCCTGCCCCCAGTTGCCGGTAATGACCGAGTCCGTGCCCAGCTCCTTCATCTTGGAGACATAGGGGGCAAAGTCCTTGATGCGCCCCATGGGGTGCAGTGTCTCGCCTACAAACTGGATATCGGGTCTGGCCTGGCCCACCATCTGACGGCCGTAATTGGCCCATTGCTTGCCGTGGGCGTAGTCCTGGTTGAGCAGAAAGACTTTCCGTATCTCGGACTGGCTCTTGATGTAGTTGGCGATCGCCTGCATGCGCATGGCAGTGTTGGCATCGAACATGAAGTGCCAGAAGCTGCAGGCCTTGCCCGTGAGTTCGGGATCGATGGAGGAGTGGTTGAGTATCAGCACCTCCTTGCCCGGATTGCGCTGGTTGTAGCGCGCAGCCGCCTGCACCAGCGCCGTGACCACGGAAGAGCCCGAGCCACCCGTCACCACCACGCGAGCGCCCTGGTCGATGGCCGCTTGCAGCGCACTCTGGCTTTCCTGTGCCGAGAGCTTGCTGTCGAACTGCAGCAGCTGCAACTTGGCACCGTTGTACAAGCCGCCTTGGGCATTCACATCGTCGACCGCGTACAGCACATGGTTGCGCATCACCTCGCCCACATTGGCAAACGGGCCGGAGAGCGGATCGATAAAAGCCATCTTGAAAGGCTCTGCAGCCTGGGCTGAAAGCGTGGCTGAGCACAGCGCTGCGGCTGCGGCAAGAGCGGTGAAGCGAGGGGGCATGGATGGGTCTCCTGGAGTGGTGAGCGGGCGGCCGTCGTCCACCGGCGGTTGCGGCCTGTCTTACTGGTGTCCGACAGACACTTCTAACGGTCGTATCTAGCTCTTGGCGGCTTTTTTGGGCACCGTCTCTGGCGGTGTGGCGCGGTCCTTGTTCTTCGCTGCCGCACGATGTTTTTTCACGGCTTTGCCGGCCGCCATGGTTGTTGCGGCCGGAGTCAGCCCCAGCACGCGGGTGGCCAGCTCGGTCAGCTCGGTCACCATCTCGGCCGTGCCCAGGCGTCCATCGGGGCGGTACCAGTTGTAGAGAAAACCGGGCAGGCTGCAGGCCGCCTGGGCCGTGATGCGGGTTTCGCGAAAGTCGAAATGCCCGCTGGACCGGCCTTGCTCCAGCAGGGCGCAGAACTCCTTGTAGAACTTCTGGGCTACGGCGCGCGATGCCTTCAGATAGGCGGGGCTGAAAGCCTGCGGTTCGCGGTAGGGGAAAAAGCCGGCCGGGTAATGCGCAATCGTGGCCGCAATCAGCCGCTGCAGCCCGTCCACGGCTTTCTCATGGGCCGGGCGCGGATCGTCCGCCGCAAAGTCCAGCACCGTGAAGCAGGCCTCGGTGGGCGACCAGCACAGGGTCTCGAAAATTTCCTGCTTGTTGCGAAAGTAGTAATAGACAAAAGGCTTGGTCACCCCCAGCGCCTGCACGATCTGCTCGATGGTGGTGTTGGCGTAGCCATTGCGGTCGAACAGGGCTTCGGCGGCCTTGAGTATGCGTTCGCGTTTCTCGTCCGAGCCTGCTGTGGGCAGGCGCTGGCGGCCCTTGGGCGCTGCCGGTGCAGAAGGTGCTTTCTCTTTCATTTCTGGGGCGTTTGGCTGCGGGTTTTCGCGTGTCGCGATGGTTATACCGATGGGTAGTATTGTTCTACCAGCGGGTATATATTTGCAAGACATCAAGTCCTGCATTCACTCAAGACAATCCCTGAGATCGCGGGAAACACCGCGCCAGGGCTTGATTTGCAACAGACACCTAGGAGACAAACCATGGCTGATTCTGCGTCCCTCATTCCCTTGCATGAGGTCTTGCGCCGCAACGCGCGCAACCATCCCGAGCGTGATGCCTACCTCTGGTACGGCCAGCACATCAGCTGGCGACAGATGGATGAGAGCAGCGATGCCGTGGCCGCGTATCTGCAAGGCCTGGGAGTGAGAAAAGGCGAGCCGGTGGCCTTGTTCATGAACAACTGCCCGCAGTACATCGTGGCGCACTACGCCATCCAGAAAATCGGCGCCATCGTCTGCCCCTGCGGCCCGCTGAACAAGGAGCATGAGCTGGACTACCAGCTCAACGATTTGCAGGCCCGCATCATCATTGCCGCCGACAGCTTGCTGCCGATAGTGGACAAGGTGCGCGCCAGCACCCGCTTGCAACATGTGCTGGCCGTGCGCTATGCCGAATGGCTGCCATCGCACGCCACTTTGCCGCTGCCGCCAGAGCTGCAGCAGCCCATGCAACCTCTGCCTGACTCTGTGATCTCGTTCTGGGATGTGATGCACAGCGGCGCCAGGCCGCAGCCGGTGGCGGTAGCCATGGACGATGTGGCGCTGATGACCTATACCTCGGGCACCACCGGTCTGCCCAAGGGAGCCATGCTCAGCTTTGGCAGTGCCGCACACAAGACGGCTGCAGCGGCCGAGTCTTCCGATGTCTCGGGCCAGGACATGTTGCTGGCCGTGGCGCCGCTCTATCACATTGCCGGCATGTCCATGGGGGTGAATATTCCCGTGCACAGCGGTGCGCCCTGCGTGCTGCTGCACCGCTTTGATCCGCTGGCCGTGGCCCAGGCCATAGAGCGCTATCGCGTGAGCTGGTGGTACAGCATCGCGCCCATGAACGTGGCGCTGATGCAAGTCCCTGGCGTGGAGAAGATGGACCTCACATCGCTGCGGCGCAACACGGTCACCAGCTTCGGCATTACCTATACCCAGGAGCTGGCCGAGCAATGGCGGCGCTACACGCCGAACTGCGTCTCCAGCGAGGCCGCCTACGGCTTGAGCGAGACCCACACCATGGACACCACCATGCCCGGCAACGCCATACGCTGGGGCACGCATGGCAAGCCGGTGCCGGGCAACGAGATCCGCATCGTCGATCCGGAAACCGGCCGGCAGCTGGCCGCCGACGAGGTGGGCGAAATCATCATTCGCGGCCCCGGCAACTTCAAGGGCTACTGGAACAAGCCCGAGGCCACGGCCAAGACGCTCAAGGACGGCTGGGTCTACACGGGCGACATGGGCAGGATCGATGCCGATGGCTATCTGACCTTCATAGGTCGCTTCAAGGAAATGATCAAGGTCTCGGGCTACAGCGTGTTTCCGGAGGAGGTGGAAACACTGCTGATCAAGCACCCGTCGATTGCGCAGGCGGCGGTGATTGGCATGCCCGATCCGCAAAAAGGCGAGATCGTGCGCGCCTTCATCGTGCGCAAGCCGGGGCAAAGCCTGGAGGTCGATGAGCTGCTGAGCTGGGCCAAGGCGAACATGGCCAATTACAAGGCACCGCGCGAGGTGCGCTTTATTGACGCACTGCCGGCCACGGGCGCGGGCAAGGTCTTGCGTCGCCTGCTGCGGGATATGGCTTGAAATGGGCCGTGACGCATATATGGCAATCGCTTATAGCTATTGAATTGAGAGTTCTATGTTTGAAAAAGTCCTGATCGCCAATCGCGGCGAGATCGCCTTGCGCGTGGTGCGCGCGCTGCAGGAGCTGGGTGTGTCCAGTCTGGCCGTGTATGCGCAAGACGATGCAGCTGCCGCGCATGTGGCTGCAGCGGACGAGGCTGTGGCGCTGGATGCCAGCGGACCGTCGGCCTATCTGGACGGCGCGCGGCTGCTGCAGATTGCGCAGCGCCATGGCTGCGATGCCCTGCATCCGGGCTATGGGTTTTTGAGCGAAAGCGCAGACTTTGCCAAGGCCTGCGCCGCAGCCGGCGTGCGCTTTGTCGGCCCCACGCCGGAGCAGCTGGCCTTGCTGGGCGACAAGGCGCGCGCCCGTGCGCTGGCGCAGCAAAGCGGCGTGCCGCTGATGCCGGGCAGCCTGAAGGCCGTCACGCTGGCCCAGGCCCAGGATTTTTTTGCAACCCAGAAAGCCGGCGGTGCTACGGGCATCATGATCAAGGCCATTGGCGGCGGCGGCGGGCGCGGCATGCGTGCCGTGATGGAGGCCGACGAGGTGGCTGCCGCCTATGAGCGCTGCTGCAGCGAAGCCCGCGCCGCCTTTGGCGTGGACGGCGTGTATGTGGAGCGCCTGATGACGGGTGCACGCCATATCGAGGTGCAGATTCTGGGCGACGGCAGCGAATGGCCGATGGCGCTGGGCGAGCGTGAATGCACGCTGCAGCGGCGCTTTCAGAAGCTGGTGGAAATCGCGCCCAGCCCGAGCCTGACCCAGGAGCTGCGTGCACGCATCACCCAGGACGCGCTGCGCATGGCCGGCGATATCCGCTATGAAGGCCTGGGCACGTTTGAATTTCTGGTGGATCTGAATTCCACGGTCTTGCCCTATGTGTTCATCGAGGCCAACCCGCGCTTGCAGGTGGAGCACACGATTACCGAAGAGGTGTTTGGTGTGGATCTGGTGCAGGCACAGATCCGCCTGGCGGCAGGCGATCACTTTGCCGATCTGGGCCTGGACGCGAACCGGCCGCCGCAGCCGCGCGGCTATGCCGTGCAATGGCGTATCAATGCCGAAACGCTGGATGGGCAAGGCAACTCCCGTCCGGGAAGCGGCCGTATTGCAGAGCTGCGCTGGCCGCAAGGCCCGGGCATTCGCATCGACAGCCATGCGCAACAGGGCGCCAGCCCATCGCCGCATTACGACACCTTGCTGGCCAAGCTCATAGTGCACAGCAACGCGCCGCGTTTTGAGGATGTGCTGCGCCGCTCGCAGCGCGCTCTGGCCGAGTGCCGGATTGCCGGATTCGCCACCAATCTGCCGCTGCTGCAGGCGCTTGCCGAGCGGCCCGAGATGCAAAGCCAGGCCGTGCATACGCGCTGGCTGGAAGAAGTCCTGCCGCAGTTGGTGGGTGCTGCTGAAAAGATAGCAGACAGCGCTAATTTTCAAAAGAATTCAGCGCTTAACTCGGCTGAAATCCAATCCAATCAAGCGCAAGATGCTCCTGAAAATGCTGTGCTGGCGCCCATGCCGGCCAGAGTGGTGCAATGGTCTGTCGCTGCGGGTGAGACGGTCGCCAAAGGCGCGGAGCTGGGCATTCTCGAAGCCATGAAGATGCAGCACGTGCTCTTGGCCCAGCAGGCCGGCACGGTCCAGGCCTTGCTGGCCGAGTCCGGCAGCTATGTGGTGCAAGACCAGCCGCTGCTGGTGCTGCAGGCTGCCGTCGGTGATGCGGCGCAGGCCGAAGTGGCCGGACAGGCGCAGGACCCGGAGCATATTCGTGCCGACCTGCAGCGGGTCAAGGACAGACACGCTTTGACGCTGGATGCGGCGCGGCCCCAGGCCATGGACAAGCGCCATGCGCAGGGTTCTCGCAGTGCCCGCGAGAACATTGCCGATCTTTGCGATGCCGGCAGCTTTATCGAATACGGCGCGCTGGCGATTGCAGCGCAAAGCCGTCGCCGCAGTCTGGAAGACCTGGTGGCCAACACACCGGCGGACGGCATGGTGACGGGCATTGGCTCCATCAATGCCGCTGAATTTGGCGAGCAGCCATCGCGCGCCGTTGTCATGGCCTATGACGCCACGGTGCTGGCCGGTACGCAAGGGGCACGCAACCATGCCAAGACGGATCGCATGCTGGGCATTGCCCTGCAGCAAAAGCTGCCCGTGGTGCTGTTTGCCGAAGGCGGCGGCGGCCGACCCGGCGATACCGATATTCCCGTGGTGGCCGGCCTGCATGTCCATACGTTTGCCGCCTATGCCGCGCTCTCGGGCCAGGTGCCCGTGGTGGGCATCACCCACGGCCGCTGCTTTGCGGGCAATGCCGCGTTGCTGGGCTGTAGCGATGTGATCATTGCCACGCGCAGCAGCCATATCGGCATGGGCGGGCCGGCCATGATCGAGGGCGGCGGCCTCGGGGTTTTCAAGCCCGAGGAGATAGGCCCGGTCGGCGTGCAGCACCCCAATGGCGTGATCGATATTCTGGTGGAGGACGAAGCGCAGGCCGTGGTGGCAGCCAGGCATTACCTCTCTTTTTTTCAGGGGCGCACGCAGGCCTGGTCGGAGCCCGATACGCGCATGCTGCGCCATGTGGTGCCAGAGAATCGTCTGCGCGCCTACGACACGCGCACCGCCATGCAAGGCCTGGTGGATGAAGCCAGCTTGCTCATGCTGCGCACCGGCTTTGGTCTGGGCATTCATACCGCCTTGGCGCGCATCCAGGGCAGGCCCGTGGGACTGATGGCCAACAACCCCTTGCATCTGGGCGGAGCCATTGACGCCGATGCGGCCGACAAGGCAGCGCGCTTCATGCAGCTGTGCAACGCCCATGGACTGCCCATCGTCAGCCTGGTGGATACGCCGGGCTTTATGGTCGGCCCGGAGGTGGAAAAAATGGCGCAGGTACGCCATGTCAGCCGCTTGTTTGTAAGCGCCGCCAAGCTGCGCGTGCCGTATTTCAGCGTGGTGCTGCGCAAAGGCTATGGGCTGGGTGCCATGGGCATGACAGCGGGCAGCTTTCATGCGCCCATCTTCAACGTGGCCTGGCCCACGGGCGAGTTCGGCGCCATGGGGCTGGAAGGCGCGGTGCGCCTGGGCTTTCGCAAGGAGCTTGAAGCCTTGCCCGAGGGTGCAGCGCGTGATGCTCTGTTCCAGAAACTGCTGGACAAGGCCTATGCCCACGGCGAAGCCATGCATATGGCGGCCACGCTGGAGATCGATGCCGTTATCGACCCCGCAGACACGCGGGCCTGGCTGGTGCGCGGCCTGGCCGGCAGCCAGGTGCGCGAGAGCGTGGGGGGCTTCATAGACACCTGGTGAGCCGGCGCTGCGCGCCTTCAAAAAGCTGCCATGAATGCACGGGGATAGCGCGTGTTTTGAAACGCTGTCACCTGTGTTTTTACCGGTGGCCGGGCCGCCCGTGCATGGCCGCAGCCCATGCTAAGCTGGATGTTCCCAATGAGCAGCCCGGCAATGCACGGTGCTGCCGACCGCGCCCTTGATGTGCAGGGGCGCGGCCTTTTTGACTGGAGATGATTCATGCCCGGACTGCTTCCCGATATCGATCCCGATGGCCTGCTCGAGTTCTCGGTGGTCTACACCGATAGAGCGCTCAACCACATGTCCAAGAAGTTTGTGGGCGTGATGCAGGACATTCTGGTCACGCTCAAAGAGGTCTATCACGCCCACACGGCCGTGCTGATCCCCGGCAGCGGCACTTTCGGCATGGAAGCCGTGGCGCGCCAGTTCGCGAATCGCGAGAAGGTGCTCATCGTGCGCAACGGCTGGTTCAGCTACCGCTGGACGCAGATTTTCGACGCCGATGCCGGCCTGGGCGGCGGTTCCGTGGTCTGCAAGGCGCGCAAACAGGGAGAGGGCGCTCAGGACCCCTGGGCACCATGTCCCGCCGCCGAGGTGGCCGAGACCATTCGCACGGAGCGTCCCAAGGTGGTGTTTGCTCCACATGTGGAGACGGCCAGCGGCATTTTGCTGCCCGATGAATATCTGCGTACCGTGGCCGATGCCGCACACGAAGTCGGCGCGCTGTTCGTGCTCGATTGCGTGGCCTCGGGTGCCATGTGGGTGAACATGAAAAGCACCGGTGTGGATGTGTTGATTTCTGCGCCGCAAAAAGGCTGGAGCAGCTCGCCTTGCTGCGCCATGGTCATGCTGTCCGAGCGCGCCCGCACGGCGATTGAAGACACGAAAAGCTCCAGCTTTTCCTGCGATCTGAAGAAGTGGATGCAGATTGCCGAGGGCTATGAAAAAGGCCAGCACGCCTATCACACCACCATGCCCACCGATGCCCTGCTGCGCCTGCGCGATGTGATGCTGGAAACGCGTGCCTACGGCTTTGCCAAGGTGCGCGAGGAGCAGATTGCGCTGGGTACCAAGGTGCGATCCCTGTTGCAGTCGCGCGGTTTCCCCAGCGTGGCGGCCGAAGGTTTCAAGTCGCCGGGCGTGGTGGTCAGCTACACCACCGATGCCGAAATTCAAAGCGGCCGCGCCTTCATGAAGGTAGGCCTGCAAACCGCTGCCGGCGTGCCGCTGCAATGCGATGAAGGCCCCGATTTCAAGACCTTCCGTCTGGGCTTGTTCGGCCTGGAAAAATGGCATGACGTGGATCGCAGCGTGGGGCATTTGTCCAAGGCGCTGGACGATATCGGCATTCCGGCTGCCAAGGCCTGAGCATGAAGCTGCCGCGCATGGGCGTGCTGCCCGTCGTGATGGCTGCGGCCCTGCTGTTGTCTGGGCCCATGGCCCGGGCCGAGAGCGTGAGCCGTGCGCCCACTTCGGTCAGACTGCCCGCCGAGGCTGCAGCCGGCAAGTTGTTTGAAGGCTCGCGCTGGGCCGTGAGTTACAACGCCGGCGAAGGCGAGCGCATGTATGACGTGCAGCTGCATGGCGGCGGCCGCATGATCAATACCGATCCCAATGACCGAACCCACGACAACGATCGCTGGGAGGCCAAGGGCAAGTACCTCATCCTGCGCTTTAACGACAGTTACGCCGTTTACATGGGTACGCTGCAAAGTGATGGCAGTCTCAAGGGCCAGGCCAGCAATGTGGTGGGTGACAGCTGGCCCTGGACGGGCCGTCCATCGCGTGGCGATACGACGGCGCGTTAATTTCCACCGGTATTTGCGTCATCGCGTATGGCGCTTTGTTTGAAGAAAAGCGAATCAGCAAATGAACACGATTGCACAGGCCCTGGTGGCCGCATCCGCACTGGCTTTCGGCTTGGCAGCGCAAGCCGCCGAACCCGTGACCACGGCCAGCGGCCTGATCTACCAGAGCGTGACCGAAGGCACGGGTGCCAGCCCCAAGGCCTCGGACAAAGTCACGGTGCATTACCGCGGCTATTTTCCCGAGACGGGCAAGGAATTCGACAGCTCCTATGCACGCAAGCAGCCCATCGATTTTCCGCTCAACGGCGTGATTCCCTGCTGGACCGAAGGCGTGCAGAAGATGAAGGTCGGTGGCAAGGCCACGCTGACCTGCCCGGCCAGCATTGCCTATGGCAGCCGTGGGACCGGTCCGATTCCGCCCAATGCCACGCTGAAGTTTGATGTGGAGCTGCTGGCCGTCAAGGGGCGCTAAAAGAACTTGATAAAGGCTGAATGCTCTTGATTCAGGAGCGTTCAATGCCCAGCCGCTTGGCAGTGCGCTGCAGATTGGCCCTGTCCATCTGCAGCTCGCGCGCTGCGGCGGCCCAGCTGCCCTGGTGGCGGGTCAGCGCATCGGCTACCAGTTGGCGCTCATAGCTCTGCAGCCTCTCGCGCAGACCGGTATCGTCAGCTGCCTCGGGCACGGGCAGCTCTTTGGGTACGGCCGAAGAGGACGCTGGCGCAGGCCCGGAGGCCGGCGATTCTTCCCATAAATCCTGTACCCCTATGCTGACCATGCGCGGCCGCTTTGCCTGGCTGTCGCTGCTTGCCGCCGTGGTCTGACGGCTCAGGGCCTTGAGCACGGCGCGGCTGATCAGATGCTCCAGTTCGCGCACATTGCCCGGCCAAGGCTGTAGCAGCAGGGCCGACTGTGCTTGCGCATCCAGGCGCAAGCCGCCCAGGCCCAGGCGGGAGCGGTTCTCTTCCAGAAAATATCCGGCCAGTAGCAGCACATCGCTATCGCGCTCGCGCAGCGCCGGCACCTGCAGCGGATAGACGTTGAGCCGGTGATAGAAGTCGGCCCGCATGCGCCCGGCCCGCACTTCTTCGGCCAGATCGCGGTTGGTGGCGGCCACCACGCGCACATCCACATGGTGCTCGCGGTCGGATCCCAGTCGCTGCAGCTGCCCGCTTTGCAGCACGCGCAGCAACTTGGCTTGCACGGGCAAGGAGAGCTCCCCCACTTCATCGAGAAACAGCGTGCCCTGATCGGCCTGCTCGAACTTGCCGCGCCGCTCGCTTTGCGCGCCGGTGAAAGCGCCGCGTACATGGCCGAAAAGCTCGCTTTCCACCAGATTGTCCGGCAGGGCCGCGCAATTGATGCTGACCAGGGGCTTGTCTGCGCGGGCGGACTGGGCATGCACAGCCTGTGCCACCAGCTCCTTGCCGGTGCCGGTTTCGCCGGTAATGAGCACGCTCAGATCGCTGGCAGCCACCAAGCCTATGTCTTTTTTGAGCTGGCGCATGGCGGGGCTGTGGCCCAGCATCTCGGGCTCGGAGCGGTTCGATTCGGTAAGAGTGGGATGAGCGCCCTCGCGCGCCATCTGGGTGAGTTGCTGCACGCGCTCGGCGGTGGCCACGGTGGCTGCGGCCAGGTTGCTGAAGGCCTGCAGCATGTCCAGCGCGGCGGCATCAGCAAAGCGGCCGGGCTCCAGTGCATCCAGCGTCAGCAGACCCCAGCTCAGGCCGCCGGTTTGCAGCACGCAGCCCATGCAGTCGTGCACGTCCAGCGGGCCGTGATGGGCGATCAAGCCGTCATAAGGGTCTGGCAGAGAGCTGTCGGGTTCAAAGCGCATGGCCTGGCCCGCCGCCAACAACTGGGCCAGCCGGGGATGTTCGGCCAGTCTGAAGCGCCTGCCCAGCGCATCGGGCACCAGGCCGTCTATGGCCACCGGGCGCAGCCATTCGCCTTCCAGGCGCAGCAGGGCCACGGCATCGGCCGGCAGCAAGGTGCGCAGGGCGGCAAGCAGGCGGCGCAGGCGCTCGCGCTCGGGCAGGTCCTGTGCCAGATCGGCCACCAGCGGGATGACGGCGTGAAGTATCTTGGTTGCGGTCATATCGACATTGTATGCAGTCAGTAAGACTGCTTTCTTGTAGAGTCAATTTGACACTACTTGCTGCAAGTCCTTGTTTTTTCAGCTTGCGTTAGCTGGCATGGTCTTTGCAGATATGGGGTCAAACCTCCATGAGAAACAAGGAAACCTCTATGCTGACCGATCGCCAACGTGAAATTGTTCGTTCCACCGTGCCGCTGCTGGAAACCGGCGGCGAGGCTTTGACCACGCATTTCTATCAAATCATGCTGGCCGGTCACCCCGAGGTGCGTCCGCTGTTCAATCAGGCCCATCAGCAAAGCGGCTCCCAGCCGCGCGCGCTGGCCCATAGCGTGCTCATGTATGCCAAGAATATCGATCGCCTGGAAGGTCTGGGCAATCTGCCGGCGCAAATCATCAACAAGCACGTAGCGCTGCAGGTGCAGGCCGAGCACTACCCGGTGGTCGGTGCCTGCCTGCTGCGTGCCATCCGCGAAGTGCTGGGTGCCGAAATCGCCACCGACGAAGTGCTGGCAGCCTGGGGCGCTGCCTATCAGCAGCTGGCCGATATCCTGATCGGAGCCGAGCGCAGCGTGTACGAGCAAACCGCAGCCGCGCCCGGCGGCTGGCGCGGTGCGCGCGATTTCAAGCTCAGCCACAAGGTGGCGGAAAGCGCCGAGATCAGCTCCTTCTATCTGGAGCCTGTGGATGGCGGCGCCGTCATGGCGCATCAACCCGGTCAGTACATAGGCATGCGCCTGGTGATCGATGGCGTGGAGCAGCGCCGCAACTACTCGCTGTCTGCGGCCAGCAATGGAAAGAGCTATCGCATCAGCGTCAAGCGCGAAGAGGGTGGCAAGGTTTCCAGCTACCTGCACGATGCCGTGAAGGTGGGCGATGTGCTGCAGCTGTTCGCACCCTCAGGCCATTTCACGCTGAAGGATGGCGAGAAGCCGTTGGTGCTGATCAGTGGCGGCGTGGGCATCACGCCCACCTTGCCCATGTTGCAGGCTGCGCTGCCCACTGGCCGTTCCATCACCTTCATCCACTGCGCACGCGAGCGCAAGGTTCATGCTTTCCGTGATGCCATCGATACGCTGGCCGCCGAGCATGCGCAGCTGACGCGCCACTACTGCTATGAGACGGTGCAGGCCGATGACGGTGTGGATGCCCAAGGCCATCTGAGTGCCGCGCAACTGGGCCAGTGGCTGCCGGAGTCGCGCGATGCCGATGTGTACTTCCTGGGCCCCAAGGCTTTCATGCGCTCGGTCAAGCAATCCCTGCGCGAGCTGGGTGTGCCCGAGGCGCAGGTGCATTACGAGTTCTTCGGCCCCGCCGAAGCGCTGGCCTGATTGCTATCGGATCAATAGCTTGAAGCGCATGTTCATCAAGCGCTTCAAGCTGTTTTTTAGCGGTAGTAGGCTTCCACCGTGCCCTTGATCTTGATCAGCAGGGGCTTGCCCTTGCGGTCCAGGGTCTTGCCGGCTGGTACCTTCACCCAGCCTTCGCTGACGCAGTATTCCTCCACGTCAAAGCGGTCCTTGCCGTTGAAGCGGATGCCGATGTCGTGCTCGAACACGGCGGCCACATGGTGGGGGCTGCGGGGGTCGATGGACAGGTGGTCTGGCAGTTCGGGGCGGATGGCGTCGGTCATGGTGTTCTGGGTTGCAAAAGACTCAAAACCGGCATTGTCTGCGCAATCGCAAAGGCCTGCCAGGGGCCGCATCAATGCCGGATGAGAGGCTTAGGGTCCGTTGCGCCTTGGCGCAGCCCTGGGCCTGCCCTATGCTTGGCCCATGCTCACATCCGAACAACGCCTGACATTGCAGCAGGCCAAGCGCCTGCCTCTGGTGCTTTTGCTGCTGGTGACCGCCGGATTCATTGCCACGGCAGTGGCGGGTGCACGCTGGGAGATCGTCCCCTTGTGGCTGGTCTGTCTGCGCGCGATTTGCGAGGCCGCCATGGTGGGGGCGCTGGCCGACTGGTTTGCTGTGACGGCGCTGTTTCGCCCCATACCGCTGCCCCTGGTGGGGCGCCACACGGCCATCATTCCGCGCAACAAGGATCGCATCGGCGAGAACCTGGCCGTCTTCGTGCGCGACAAGTTTCTCGATGCTCCCTCGCTGATGGCGCTGATCGAGCGCAACAACCCTGCACAAGCCCTGAGCGACTGGCTGACCACGCCCGCCAACAGTCAGCTGCTGGGCAAACAGGTGGCGCGCATGGCGCTGGCCGCTCTGGAGATGGTGCAGGACAAGCAGGTGGAGAAGTTTCTCAGCCACTCTCTCAAGGCGGTGCTGTCCCAGCTCAATCTCTCGGGTACGGCGGCTTCGCTGCTCACGGGTCTGACCCAGGGCGGGCGCCATCAGGCCGTGCTCGACGATGTGCTGGCCCGCCTGAGCAGTGTGCTGCGCACCGAGCAGACCCATGTGCTGATTGCGCACACCATAGTCTCCTGGCTCAAGCGCGAGCATCCGCTCAAGGAAAAAATGCTGCCCACCGACTGGCTCAGCGAAAAAGGCGCCAGCGTGTTTGCGGCGGCCATGGACAGCATGCTGCAGGACATTGCCACCAACCCCGAGCACCGCATGCGCGAGGCCTTTGATGCCTCGGTGCATCGCCTGATCGAGCGGCTGCAGCATGACCCCGAGTATGAGCAGCGGGTGGAGAAGCTGCGCCACTATCTGCTGCATGACGAAAAGCTGGCCAGCTATCTGCGCGAACTATGGCTGGGCCTGCGCGCCAAGCTGGAAAAAGATCTGGCCGACGAGCATTCGGCCCTGGCCCGCAAGACCACGGCCATGGGCCGCTGGCTGGGCCATTCCCTGGCACACGACGAGGCGCTGCGCACCTCCATGAACGAGCGTCTCAAGCGCTGGGCCGGCTCGCTGGCGCCCGATGTCTCGCAGTTCATCGGTCTGCATATTGCCGACACTGTCAAACGCTGGGATTCGCAACAGCTGTCCGAACTGATAGAGGCGCATATAGGCAAGGATTTGCAATACATACGCATCAACGGCACGTTGGTGGGCGGCGCCATAGGCCTGCTGCTGTTTGTGATTTCGCATGCAGGCGCCATCGTGCGCAGCCTGGGTACGATGGCTAAATAATGCTATTTGTTTTGTAGCAGTATGCCGTTTCTCGTCCGGCTTGCATGGATGTTTTGCCGACCTTTGGCAGCCGAGCGCAGGCTGCCAAAGATTCAGCCGCTATCAACTGGCTGCTGAGCCCTGGTCTGGCGCGGTATCGGGTTGCAGCAAATGCATGCCGATCTGCTGCCAAGCCTTGGCGGCATCGTGCTCGCCGGCAAACTGATGGCAGCTGGCGGCCGTCATGGCCACGCGGCCATCTTCCTGGTTCAGATCAAAGGCCAGTTCGCACTGGGCGGCGGCATTGGCCCACATGACGGCTGCGTTGGCCGAGCCTTCTTTTTGCAGTGCATGGGCTTCGGCCATCCAGGCCTGGGCCAGGCGGAATGCGGCATCGGGCTGGTCCATGTCGGCCTTGTGGGCAAGGTAGAACTCCTTGCCGGCGGCCTGCCACAGTGCACGTGCCTGGTTGAAGTCTTGGGTTGCCACCGACTGGGCCTGCGCGACCAGGGCATTGCCGGCTTGCAAATGGGTGGAGTAGCTGGAGGAGTTGCTGTCTTGGGACATGCAGCGATTGTCGCCAAAATTCTTCCCGCTTGTGCGCGTGGGGGGCTAGAAGCGCAAGTCCAGGCTCTGGTGTTTGGCGCCCACGCGAACCTGCCGCTTTTGGCTCTGACCGTCCTTGGTCGTGGCGCTCACGGTGTAGCTACCCGCAGGCAGTTTGAGCAGGCAAACCGGGCCGCTGGCCGTGAATGTCTGGGTTTGTTTACCGCCCTCTATGGTGACGGTGAGATCGGCCAGATACTCTCCATCCTTGGCCGCAAACAGCAGCGACAGCGGATAGTCTTTCATGGCCGAGCGCATGGCGGTGGATTCATCCTTGCCTATGCCGCCGCAGCGGTATTGCAGCGCGCCTTGCTCGCGCATGGCTGGTGCTTCATCTGCAGCAAAGACGGCCGATGCCGTCAAGCTTGCTGCACCCAGCAAGGCCGTCAAAAGGCGGCTGCGCAGCGATGGATGGGTGGTGTATAGGTACATTCGCGTCTCCGATCAAAGAGCGCCCATGCGCCCGGCCTTCATGGTGAACTGCGAGAGATGCCACGCATGTCGGCAAGGCTTGCAAGCGCCTGTGGGCCCGAACCGGCCTGGCGCGGTTACTGCAATGGCAAACGCAGGCCTATGCAGGTGCTGCCGTTGCCGGATTGGGCAAACACCTGACCGCCATGCATGCGCGCAATGGCCGCCACGATCGCCAGCCCCAGGCCGTGGTTGCGGTCTGCCTGGCTGCGGGCTGCATCCGAGCGGTAGAAGCGATCGAACAGCCGCGGCAGATTTTCGGCATCGATCTCGGGGCCGGTGTTGTGCACGGCCAGTGTCAGCTCGCAAGGCGGCGTGCTGTGCGTGATCTGCACCACGATGGTCGAACCCTTGACTGCATAGCGCGTGGCATTGCCCAGCAGATTGGACAGTGCCCGGCGCAGCAGGCGGGCATCGACCTGTGCGCTGACATCGCCATCGATGCGCACCTGCACCTGCGCTTCCTGCAGTGCTGCTTCGTGAAACTCCGTCACCTCGCAGGCCAGGGCTGCCAGACTGTCCACCGCTGTGCGGCGTGCCCCTTCGCCACGGTCGGCATGCGAGAGAAACAGCATGTCGGCCACAATGGCAGCCATGCGCTGCAGATCTTCAAGATTGGAGGCCAGAATGTCGCGCAGCTCTTCGGCGCTGCGTGGTTTGCGCAAGGCCAGCTCGCAACTGCTGATCAGCGTGGTCAGCGGGGTATTGAGTTCGTGCGCCACATCGGCATTGAAAGCTTCCATTTGCCGGTAGGCCACGGCCAGTCTGGCCAGCAGCGAGTTGAACTGTGCAATCAGGGGCCGTAGCTCCTGGGGTTGCCCGCTGTCGTCCAGCCGTTTTTTCCATTCGCGCGTCAGGTCCTGCTCGGTGAGCTGGCGGGTTTGCTCCAGCAGCAAATGCAGAGGCTCCAATCCACGGCGTACCAGCCAGTTGCTGAACAGCGAGACCAGCAGAGCGCCGACGATGGAAGCCAGGCCCAGCGTCCAGGCCAGCTTGCTGAGCATCGCGTCGTCGGGGTGTTTGTCCAGCATTAGCGCGACCTGTACGCTTTGTGCCGTCTGGCTGGGTGCGCCGCTGAGCACACCAGGCAATTCCACGCTGAAGTTCAGACGCTCGCTGCGTGGGTCGTTCAAGGGCTGGCGCAATTTTTCAAACAGCAGCTGACCGCTGGCGTCCGTGATGCGCAGCGAGAGTTCGTCGTGCCCGGTCAGAAAATCGTCCAGCATATGCATCAGCATGTCTGGCGTATGGGCGGCGCGGCCTTCCTGCAGCAAATGCTCTACTGCTCGCTGCTTGTGCAGCAGGCTGTCTTGCTGGCGCTGGGTGAGCATGATGGCGGTGACCCAGTAAACGGCCAGGCACACAAAGCCCAGGCCCAGCATGGTCTGCAGCGCCAGAGAGCGCGAGAGGCGCTTGCCCAGATGGGGAATGCTGGGTGTCATGCTTTAGCCCTGCGTAGCAGCACGCAGCTCCAGCACATAGCCCATGCCGCGTACCGTGTGCAGCAAGGCGGTGTCGAACGGCGCATCGAGCTTCAGGCGCAGGCGGCGCACGGCCACTTCCACCACATTGGTTTCGCTGTCGAAGTTCATGTCCCAGACCTGGGATGCCAGATCGGTGCGCGACAGCACCTCGCCCCGGCGGCGCAGCAGCAGACTCAGCAGATTGAATTCCTTGGCAGTCAGATCCAGGCGCTGGCCGGCGCGGGTGGCGCGTCTGCGTATCAAGTCCAGCTCCAGATCGGCCATGCGCAACAGCGTGGCTTCTGGGGTGTTTTGCTGTTGCAATCCGCGTCGCAGCAGCACATGAATGCGGGCCACCAGTTCCGAAAAGGCAAACGGTTTGACCAGATAGTCATCGGCGCCGCCTTGCAGGCCCTTGACGCGGTCTTCCACCTGGGCGCGGGCCGTCAGCATGATCACCGGCGTCTGCCTGGACTGGCGCAGTGCCGCCAGCACGGCCAGCCCGTCAATGCCGGGCAGCATGCCGTCGAGCACGATCAGGTCGTAAGCCTGTTCGGTTGCCAGATGCAGACCGTCAATGCCGTTGTGGGTGATGTCCACCACAAAGCCTTCTTCGCCCAGTCCTTTTTGCAGGTACTCGGCCAGCTTGACTTCATCTTCAATGACCAAAAGCTTCATGGCATTGATTGTCCTGCAAAGCTCGGGTTGGCGAAGATGACGAATTTGTCATCTTGAAGTCAGAACCGTGTCGCTGTGCGCTGATTACAGTGCCAAGGCCCCAGATAGGCCTTGCAATCGTGCAGCGGCTTGCCGGGTGGAGACGGCTATGTATTTTTCCTCGAAGCTGATCGCAGCGCTGCTGGTCGGCGCTGCTGGGATAGGGCAGGTGACCTGGGCTCAACAGCCCACAGTGGCCTATGGCGCAGAGCCCATCAGCTTGTCGGCAGCCTTGGCTTTGGCCATGGAGCGCAATGCCACGCTGCGCGCCGCCAGTCAGGCGCTGGCGGCCAGTGAAGGCGCGGTATTGCAAAGCCAGGCACGGCCCAATCCCGAGCTGGCTTACTCGCAGGAGGACACGCGGCGCGAGACGCGTTCGATGACGCTGCAATGGAACCAGCCCCTGGAGATCGGCGGCAAGCGTGCGGCCCGCATCAAGGTGGCCGAGCATGGCCGCGAGCTGGCTCAGGCTGAACTGGATGCCGCGCGTGCCAGTTTGCGTGCCGATGTGCGTGCTGCTTTTGTCAATCTGCTGGCGGCCCAGCAGCGTGTGCAGCTCAACGAGAAAACGCTGGAGATCGCGGCTCAGGCGCGCGATGCGGCGGCCAAGCGGGTGCAGGCGGGCAAGATCGCACCGTTGGAGGAGACCAAGGCGCGGGTGGCAGAATCCAGTGCCCAGCTGGCGCTGGCTCAGGCGCAATCGGGTCAGCGCGTGGCGCGCCAGCAACTGGCGGCTTTGTGGGGTGGGACGGCAGCAGCGCTGGGCCCGGCTATCGGCGAAGTGGGCCGCCTGCCCAGCGTTCCCGAACAAACGGTTTTGCTAGAAAAAATAGAGCAATCTCCGCAATTGGTACGGGCGCAGCAAGCGGTTTTTCAGGCAAAGTCAGCTGCGGATCTGGAGCGCGCCCGGCGTCTGCCCGATCCCACCGTCAGCCTGGGCATGAAACGCGCCCAGGAAGTGGGGCGCAACCAGCTGGTGATGGGTATCTCCGTGCCCTTGCCCATTCTGGACAGCAACCGTGGCAACCAGCTGCAGGCCCTGCGCCTAGCCGACAAGGCCGAGGATGAGCTGACCGCCACGCGCCAGCAGTTGCAGGCCCAGCTTTTGCAAAACCATGAGCTGCTGCAAACCAGCCGCGCCCAGGCCGAGCAGCTGAATCGCCAGGTGCTGCCTGCAGCCCAGTCGGCCTATGAGGTGGCAGCCAAGGGCTTTGCCCTGGGCAAGTTCAGCTACCTCGATGTGCTGGATGCGCAGCGTACGCTGGCCGAGGCACGAAGCCTGTATCTGGAGCAACTGGTCGCCACCCACAGCGCGGCAGCCGATATCACCCGCCAGCTCGGCGACGTCCCCGGTCTTGAATGAATCTGCGAATCCGATGAACGCCATGAACCCACCCACTACCTCATCGCGCCGCACGGCGGTTGCGATTGCCGTCATTCTTGTTCTGGGCGCCGCTGGCGCTTTCGCGATTTTGCGCGGCACCGAGCCTGCCGCCACCAAACCGGACAGCCATGCCCATGCTGGCGCAGAAAAAAGCGGGGGCAAGAGCGAGCACCAGCACGAAGACAAGCCAGAGGGCCAGCATGCGCATGGCAAGGAGCAAGCCCATGACGACCACGGCGACGAGCCACAGGGCGAGCACAGCCATGAGGGCGGAGCGCATGCAGCGAATGAGCCGCAGCAAGACCTGCTCAAGCTGGATGCCGCTGCTGCCAAGACGGCCGGCGTGACGCTGGCCACTACCGGGCCTGCTGCCATCGGCAGCACGCTGCAGCTGCCTGGCGAGATTCGCTTTAACGAAGACAAGACGGCACACGTGGTACCGCGCGTGGCCGGAGTGGCCGAGAGCGTGGCGGCCAATCTGGGGCAGATGGTCAAGAAAGGGCAGTTGCTGGCCACGCTGACCAGTCCGGCCGTATCCGAGCAGCGCAGCGAGTTGATGGCTGCGCAAAAGCGCCTGGCACTGGCGCGCACCACCTATCAGCGTGAGAAACAGCTGTGGCAGGAAAAAATCTCGGCAGAGCAAGACTATCTGCAGGCCCAGCAGGTTTTGCGCGAGGCCGAAATCGCCGCCGCCAATGCCCAGCAGAAACTGGCAGCCATTGGTGCGGGAGCGGGCTCTGCGGGCGCGCTCAACCGCTTCGAGCTGCGCGCTCCCTTCGATGGTGTGATCGTGGAAAAGCATCTGTCCGTTGGCGAAGCCGTGCAGGACAGCACTGCGGTTTTCACCATCTCGGATCTGCGCTCGGTCTGGGCCGAGATGAAGGTATCTGCTCCCGATCTGCCCTTTGTGCGCGTGGGTGAGAAAGCCGTGGTGCATGCCACGGCCTTTGAGTCGAAGGCCACGGGAGTCGTGGCCTATGTGGGCGCGCTGATTGGCCAGGAAACCCGCACCGCGCCCGCCCGCATCACGCTGGACAACCCTGAGGGCATCTGGCGTCCGGGCCTGTTCGTGAATGTGGACCTCACGGCTTCGTCTCAACAGGCGGCTGTGGCTGTGGCCACGGCGGCGATCCAGAAAATCGAGGGCGACAAGCCCGTGGTTTTTGTTCCCGTGGAGGGTGGCTTCAAGGCCCAGAGTGTGAAGCTTGGCAAGGCAGATGCCAGAAACACCGAGGTGCTGCAAGGCCTGAGTGCCGGCCAGAGCTATGTGGCAGGCGGTAGCTTTGTGCTCAAGTCCGAGCTGGGCAAGGCCACGGCAGAGCACGTGCATTGAAGGACTGAAGCACCATGTTTGAGCGCATCATCCGCATAGCCATTGCCCAGCGCTGGTTTGTCATGCTGGCCACCCTGGCTCTGATAGGCCTTGGCATCTACAACTACCAGCGTCTGCCGATCGACGCCGTGCCCGACATCACCAATGTCCAGGTGCAGATCAATACCTCGGCACCCGGATATTCTCCGCTGGAGACGGAGCAGCGCGTGACCTTTCCGGTGGAGACGCTGATGGCCGGTCTGCCGAATCTGGAGCAGACTCGTTCGCTGTCGCGCTACGGCCTGTCTCAGGTGACGGTGGTGTTCAAGGACGGCACGGACATCTACTTTGCCCGCCAGCTGGTCAACGAGCGCATGCAGCAGGCGCGCGATGCCCTGCCCGCCGGTGTTACGCCCACGCTGGGCCCGATTTCCACCGGCCTGGGCGAGATTTATCTGTGGACCGTGGAGGCCGAAGATGGTGCGACCAAGGCCGATGGCTCGCTCTATACGCCCATGGATTTGCGCGAGATTCAGGACTGGGTCATCAAGCCCCAGCTGCGCAACGTGGCCGGGGTGACCGAGATCAATTCCATTGGCGGTTTTGCCAAGGAGTATCTGGTGGCGCCGCAGCCAGAGAAACTGGCGGCCTATGGTTTTACGCTGAGCGATATCGTCACGGCGCTGGAGCGCAACAACACCAATGTGGGCGCCGGCTATATAGAGCGCCAGGGCGAGCAGTATCTGATTCGCGCCCCGGGCCAGGTGCACGGCATGGCCGATATTCGTGAAGTGATCGTGGGCACGGCGCGAGGCGAACCCATACGGGTGCGCGATCTGGCCGATGTGGGCCTGGGTCGGGAGTTGCGCACGGGCGCCGCCACCGACAACGGCCGCGAGGTGGTGCTGGGCACCGTCTTCATGCTGATTGGCGAGAACAGCCGCGCCGTGTCGCAGGCCGTGGATGCGCGCATGCAGCAGATCAACAAAAGCCTGCCGCCCGGCGTGAAGGCTGTGACGGTTTACGACCGCACGAATCTGGTGGACAAGGCCATTGCCACCGTCAAGAAAAACCTGCTGGAAGGCGCGGCCCTGGTCATCGTCATCCTGTTTCTGTTCCTGGGCAATCTGCGGGCGGCGTTGATCACGGCGATGATCATTCCCCTGTCCATGCTGTTCACCTTTACCGGCATGGTGCAGTTTCGCGTCAGTGCCAATCTCATGAGCCTGGGGGCGCTGGACTTCGGCATCATCATCGACGGTGCGGTGGTGATTGTGGAGAACTGCGTGCGCCGGCTGGCCCATGCGCAGGCGACCATGGGCCGCGCCCTTACACGCAAGGAGCGCTTTGATGAGGTGTTTTCCGCGGCCAAGGAAGCGCGCCGCCCGCTGCTGTTCGGGCAGCTCATCATCATGGTGGTCTACCTGCCCATCTTTGCGTTGACCGGTGTGGAGGGCAAGATGTTCCACCCCATGGCGCTGACGGTGGTGATTGCGCTGTTGGGGGCCATGCTGCTGTCCATCACCTTCATTCCCGCCGCGATTGCGCTCTTTATGGGCGGCAAGGTGGGCGAGAAGGAAAACCGTCTGATGGGCTGGGCACGCCGCGCTTATGCGCCGGTGCTGGCCAAGGTCATGCGGGCGCCGGCCGTGGTGCTGACTGCCGCCGGCGTGGTGGTGGCGTTGAGCTTGTTGCTGGCCACGCGCATGGGCAGTGAGTTTGCGCCCAATCTCAATGAAGGGGACTTTGCGATTCAGGCACTGCGTATTCCCGGAACCAGCCTCACGCAGTCGCTGGAGATGCAGATGCAGCTGGAGCGGGCGCTGAAGGCGCAGTTCCCCGAGATCGAGCGCGTGTTCGCGCGCACGGGCACTGCCGAGATTGCCTCTGACCCCATGCCGCCCAATATCTCGGACGGCTACATCATGCTCAAGCCCCGCGATCAATGGCCTGACCAGGCCCGCTCGCGCGACGATCTTCTGGCTGCGGTACAGGCGGTGGTGGAAAAGATTCCGGGCAGCAACTATGAGTTCTCGCAACCGATCCAGCTGCGTTTCAACGAGCTGATCTCGGGCGTGCGCAGCGATGTGGCGATCAAAATTTTTGGCGACGACATGCAGGTGCTGGAAAAATCGGCACAAAGTGTGGCGGCCATGCTGCAAAACATTGCCGGGGCTTCGGAAGTCAAGGTAGAACAGACCACGGGCCTGCCCATGCTCACCATACAGATAGACCGCGAGAAGGCGTCGCGCTACGGGCTGAACATGGGCGATGTGCAGGACGCCATTGGCACGGCCTTGGGCGGGCGCCAAGCAGGCACGGTGTTTGAGGGCGACAGGCGCTTCGAGATTCAGGTGCGCCTGCCTGAAGCGATTCGCAACGACATGGAGTCCATAGGACGTCTGCCGATTGCCCTGCCGCGCGGCGTTGATGGGCGCCTGGGCTTTGTGCCGCTGTCGTCGATTGCCACGATGGCGCTGGCGCCCGGCCCGAATCAGGTCAGCCGCGAGGATGGCAAGCGCCGCATCGTCGTCAGCGCCAATGTGCGCGGGCGCGACATGGGCTCGTTTGTGGCGCAGGCGCAAAAAGAGCTGGAAGGCCTGAGTCTGCCCGCCGGCTACTGGACGCGCTGGGGCGGTACCTTCGAGAACCTGGAGTCGGCTCGCAAGCGCCTGCAAATCGTCGTACCCGTGGCGCTGGCTTTGGTGTTCACGTTGTTGTTTGCCATGTTCGGAAACATCAAGGACGGGCTGATTGTCTTTACCGGCATTCCGTTCGCCTTGACCGGCGGGATTGTGGCGCTATGGCTGCGGGGCATTCCGCTGTCCATCTCGGCAGCCATTGGCTTTATTGCGTTATGCGGCGTGGCCGTGCTCAACGGTCTGGTGATGATTTCCTATATCCGCTCGCTGCGCGAGCAGGGCATGGGCCTGGAGCAGGCCGTGACCGAAGGTGCGCTGACCCGCTTGCGCCCCGTGCTGATGACGGCGCTGGTGGCCTCGCTGGGCTTTGTACCCATGGCGATTGCCACGGGCACCGGGGCCGAGGTGCAGCGCCCTCTGGCCACGGTGGTGATTGGCGGCATTTTGTCGTCTACGGTGCTGACGCTTCTGGTGCTGCCCCTGCTGTACTGGCTTGGCTATCGCCAGCGGCCCTGAAGTCAGGCCGTCAGCAGGCTTTAACATGGCAGGCCTGTTTAACGGATGCCAGCCATGACTTCTGCCTACCCACTGCTGCCGGACATTGTTGAAGACCTGCGCCAGGCCCGGCCCACGCTCTGGGCGGGGCGCGGCGGGCAGACGCAGTCCACTCACCATGTCAGCGTCGAGCAGGTGCAGCAGGCCGTACAGCGCTTCGAGCGCTTTGCTCCCCTGCTAGCTCAGTTGTTTCCTGAATTGCAGGCCAGTGGCGGGCGTATCGAATCGCCGCTGTTGGCCGTGCCGCAGATGCAGGCCGCATTGGGCCTTTCGCCGGACCTAGGACAGTGCTGGGTCAAGGCCGACCATGGGCTGCCCGTGGCCGGCTCCATCAAGGCCAGGGGCGGCGTGCACGAGGTGCTGGAGTACGCCGAGCACATTGCCCTGCAGCATGGTCTGCTGCAGGACGGCGACTACCTGCAACTGGCTTCGGACCAGGCCAGGGCGGTTTTTGCCCGGCACCAGGTGGCGGTGGGTTCCACCGGCAATTTGGGCCTGTCGATTGGGGTGATGGCCTCGGCTCTGGGCTTCAAGGCTGCCGTGCATATGTCGGCCGATGCCAAGGAATGGAAAAAGCAGCGCCTGCGCTTGCGCGGCGTGCAGGTGGTGGAGCACGCGGGCGACTATGCCCAGGCCGTGGCCGCCGGCCGAAAGCTGGCCGAGCAAGACCCGTTTTGCCATTTTGTGGATGACGAGCACTCGCTGTCTCTGCTGCTGGGCTATGCGGCAGCGGCTCCGCATCTGGCGCAGCAGCTGGGCCAAGCGGCTTGCGTGGTGGATGCCGAGCACCTGCTGTTTGTCTATATTCCCTGCGGTGTGGGCGGCGCACCCGGCGGTGTGGCACTGGGCCTGCAGCAGATTTTTGGCGAGCATGCCCACTGTTTCTTTGCCGAGCCGGTGCGCTCGCCGTGCTTTATGGTGGAAATGTTGGCCGGCGAATCCGCGCTACCGGGGCTGGGCCCACACCCCTCGGTTTACGAGCTGGGCATGGACAACCACACCGAGGCCGACGGCCTGGCCGTTCCCAGCGCCTCGCAACTGGCGGCCGATGTGGTGCGCGGCTTTCTGGGCGGCGTGTTCACGGTGGAGGATGCAACGCTGTTTCGTCATCTCTACCTGCTTGAGAGCACACAGGGCATGCGCATAGAGCCATCGGCGGCGGCAGGCTTCAGCGGGCCGCAGGCTTTGCTCAACAGCGAGGCCGGGCGGGACTATCTGCAGCGCCACCAGTTGTTGGAGCAGATGGCCCAGGCCACGCATATCGTCTGGACAACGGGCGGGCTGTTTGTGCCCGAAGCCGAATACGCGCAGTTTCTGGCGCGGGGCCAGAAACTTCAGCAGACAGCGTAAATCAGCGCTTCAAAAGCGCGGCAGGTCGGGGTGGTTGATCTGGCCGCCGCGCACCAGCATCTTGCCGTATTCGGCGCAGCGGTTCAGCGTGGGGATCACCTTGCCGGGGTTGAGCAGCGAGAGTGGATCGAAAGCCGCCTTGAGGGCGAACATCTGCTGGTTCTCCTCGGTGCTGAATTGGGTGCACATGCTGTTGAGCTTTTCCACGCCCACACCGTGCTCGCCGGTCACCGTGCCGCCCATGGCCACGCTGGTTTCCAGAATGTCGGCACCGAAGAGTTCGCAGCGGTGCAGCTCGTCGGGGTTGTTGGCATCGAACAGGATCAGCGGGTGCAGATTGCCGTCGCCGGCGTGAAACACGTTGGCGCAGCGCAGCTGGTATTTTTTTTCCATCTCCTGAATCGCCAGCAGGATGTCGGCCAGACGTTTGCGCGGAATGGTGGAATCCATGCACATATAGTCGGGGCTGATGCGGCCGCTGGCCGGGAAAGCGTTCTTGCGCCCGCTCCAGAAACGCAGGCGCTCTTCCTCGCTCTCGCTCACGGTAATGGCTGTGGCGCCGGCGCTGCGCAGCACCTCGCTCATGCGGGCGATTTCTTCCTCCACTTCCTCGGGCGTGCCATCGGATTCGCATAGCAAAATGGCTTCGGCCGTGAGGTCGTAGCCGGCACGCACAAAGTCTTCCACGGCGGCCGTCATGGGCTTGTCCATCATTTCCAGCCCGGCCGGGATGATGCCGGCCGCAATCACCGCGGCCACGGCAGCGCCGGCTTTGCGCACATCGTCAAAGCTGGCCATGATGCAGCGCGCCAGTTGGGGCTTGGGGATGAGCTTGACGGTGACTTCGGTGACCACGGCCAGCATGCCTTCGCTACCGATCATGGCGGCCAGCAAATCAAAGCCGGGGGTGTCGAGAGCCTCGGAGCCGAATTCAACCGGCTCGCCTTCGATGGTGAAGCCCTTGACTTTCAGCACGTTGTGCACGGTCAGACCGTATTTGAGGCAGTGCACGCCGCCCGAGTTCTCGGCCACATTGCCGCCTATGGTGCAGGCAATCTGACTGCTGGGGTCGGGGGCGTAGTACAGGTCGTAGGGGGCTGCGGCCTCGCTGATGGCCAGGTTGCGCACGCCGCATTGCACCAGGGCCGTGCGGCTGTAGGCGTCCACATTCAGGATTTTGTTGAACTTGGCCAACGACAGCGTCACGCCCATGGGATGGGGCATGGCTCCGCCCGACAGACCCGTGCCCGCGCCGCGCGCAATTACGGGCACTTGCACGGCATGGCAGGCCTTGAGCACGGCTTGCACCTGTGCATAAGTCTCAGGCAGGCAGACCAGCAGCGGGCGCTGGCGATAGGCGGTCAGGCCGTCGCATTCATAAGGCGTGGTGTCTTCGCTCTGGTAGAGCAGGGCGTGGGCCGGTACATGGGGGCGCAGCGCGTCCAGCACCTCGGCCTGGCGCTTGGCTCGCTCGGAGAGCGCTGGTTGGCGATGTGCGGCGTTGGCCGCTTCGCTGGAGGCGGCAACAAGGTCGGTGAAAGTGCTGGCAGGCGTCATGTGCATCACTGTAGGGGATGTGCTGCCAGCGCGGTGTGAGCTTTATTGCAACACTGCTTGAAATGCGCTGCGGGCTTGGAAGTTGCCAGTCTTGCTGTGCTTCAAAAATAATAGCTTAAAGCGATTTTCTGTATTGGGCTAGAGCCAGTTATTCCCTGAAATGTCCGCCTGCGTCAATCACGGCCAGGCCTACATAGCTGGAGCCTGGGCGTGGCGTGGCAAAGCGCAGGCTCATCGCTCCATAGCGGATTTCTCCCATGGCATCCAGTGCTGCCATCAGCCCCGTGCGGCTGGCTGCAGGGCCGGCCTTGCGCATGGCCTCCAGCAGGGTTCGGGTGTTGAGAAAAACTTCCAGGCCCAGGTAAGAGGCGGGCGGCATGCCGCTTTGGGTCAGCAGCTGCTGATACTCCTTGACGGCGGGGACTGCGCTTTTCCAGGGGCTTGGCACCAGCGTGGTGAACACCGTGCCGCGGGTATGCGCTCCCAGCCCCTGCACCACGGCGCGGCTGGCCTGGGCCGCCAGGTTGTAGAACTGGGTGCCGATCTGGGCTTGCCGCGCCCTGGTGATCAGACCTATGGTGGCCGGAGCGCCGGCCAGCGCGATGACGGCTTGCAAGCCGGGCAGGGCCGCCAGCTGCTTGGCAAGTTCGGGCGCATTGCTGCCCGAGGCCTCTATGGCCAGCGTTGCCAGCGGTTGGTGCCCTGCACCGGCCAGCGCCGAAAGTGCGATCTGCAGGCTGTCTTTGCCAAAGCCGTCATTCTGGTGAACGATGGCAATCTGCTGCTGGCCCAGAGTCTGCATCTGCTGCAGCATGGCGGCGATTTCAGCCTGGGTGCTGGCGCGCAAGGGATATGCATAGCGGCCCGGCTGCTGGCGCATGCTGCCGGCTCCGGCTATGACTCCCACCAGAGGTGTCTGGCCTTGCTGCAGCTCGGCTTGGATGGCGCTGCAACTGGCCGTGCCCCAGCAGTTGAGCAGGGCCACAGCGCCTTCATGAATCAGCTGGCGCGCGTTGCTGGCAGCGCGCTGAGGATCGTAGCCGTCGTCCAGGATCTTGAGCGTCAGCGCCCGCCCGCCCAGGCCGCCTTGGCGGTTGAGTGCTTCGATCTGGGCCTGCATGATGGCCTGCCCTTCCTTGCCGGCTTCAGCCTGGGCTCCGGATAGCGGCAGGCTGGCCGCTATGGTCAGGGGATTTTCCTGGGCCTGTGCCGATAAACCGGTGGCTGCAATGGCGGCGATCAGCCAAACGCCGGGCAGTGTGCTGCGCATATGTCTCCTGTCTTGTGTTGTGAGTCCATGGTGGATGGCCCGCAACAGGGGGAGAAGAGTAGAAGTGCTGCAGTGTCGGCAGGGGGAGACGTTAGGCTGTTTTGACCTGGATATGGCGCAGGTGCTTGATGGCTGTCAGCCCATGGCCTTGCGCAGCCATTCGGCAAAGGCCGCGCATTCCCAACGGTCCATGGTGCCGGTTTCCCAGCACAGATAGTGGGCATGGGGGCTGGGGGCATCCACATCGAACAGACGCACCAGCGTGCCGTTCTCCATCCAGGGGGCGCCCAGCTTGTGGCGTACCAGGGCCACGCCCATGCTGGCGGCGGCGGCGTCGCACATCAGGCCGATGTCGTTGAACTGGGAGCCTTCATTGGGCTCGGCCATTTGCAGGCCGGTGGCGGCAAACCAGGTGCGCCAGGGTTCCAGCGGGCTGCGCAGCAGCGGCAGGCCTTCCAGATCTTCGGGGCACTCGAAGGGGCCGTATTCGCGGATGAAGGCGGGCGATGCCAACGGGGTGACCACATCGCGTGCCAGCTCGATATGCTCCACATCGGCGTAGTGACCGGCGCCATAGCGCACCATCAGGTCGGCATCCTCGGCAATCACATCGAGCAGCGGGATGGATACCTGCAGCGCAATATCGATTTCGGGATAGGTGTCGGTGAACTGGCGCAGGCGTGGAATAAGGATGACGCGTGCAAACGTGGGCGTGACGGCCAGCTTGAGCCGTCTTCTGCCCGGCGCGGCCGAGGCGCCGGGAAAGCGCTGCAACGCGCCCAGGCCTTCGCGCACATGGGCCAGGTAGGCGCTGCCGTCGGTGGTCAAAGAAAAATCGGCACGGCCAAAAAGGCGCGTGCCGAGAATCTGTTCCAGTTGCTTGACGCGGTGGCTGACGGCACTGGGGGTGACGCACAGCTCTTCCGCTGTCTGCGTGACGGAGCGCAGCCGGGCCAGGGCTTCAAAAGTGAGCAAGCACTGTATGGGCGGAATACGCCGTGCGCCGCTGCTGTTCATCGCAGCGGCGCTACCGGTGACGGTGTGGGTGACGGTTATCCCCATGTGCGTATTGGGCAGTACGTCACCGTTGGCCTATGACCCACAGGCATCAGCGAAAGACCACGGTCTTGTGACCGTTGAGGATCACGCGGCGTTCGCTATGCCATTTCACGGCACGGGCCAGCACCTGGCTTTCGGTGTCGCGGCCGCGAGCGGTCAGCGTCTCGACGGTGTCGGTATGATCGGCACGGGCCACGTCCTGCTCGATGATGGGGCCTTCGTCCAGGTCGGCCGTCACATAGTGAGCGGTGGCTCCGATCAGCTTCACGCCACGGTCATGGGCCTGGTAGTAAGGCTTGGCGCCCTTGAAGCTGGGCAGGAAGCTGTGGTGAATATTGATGGCCCGGCCTGACAGCTTGGTGCACAGGTCGTTGGACAGCACTTGCATGTAGCGGGCCAGAACCACCAGCTCCGCGCCTTCTTCCTGAATGATTTCGTACTGGCGCTCTTCGGCCTGGGCCTTGGTGCCGGCCGTCACGGGAATGTGATGGAAGGGAATGTTGTAGCTGGCAGCGAGCTGATAGAACTCGCGGTGATTGCTGACGATGGCGCGGATTTCGATGGGCAGCAGACCGGACTTCCAGCGGAACAGCAAATCATTGAGACAATGGCCTTCCTTGCTGACCATGATGACGGTCTTCATGCGTTCGGCCTTGGAATGAAGGCTCCACTGCATTTGATATTGGTCAGCCAGGGCCGTGATAGCGGCCTTCAGCGCTGAGGCGTCCTTGTCATCGCAGGCAAACTGCACGCGCATGAAAAACAGGCCTGTGGCGGGGTCGTTGTACTGAGCGGCTTCCTCAATGTTGCCGCCTTGTTCGAGCAGGAAGCCCGAGACGGCATGCACCAGCCCTAGGCGATCGGGGCAGGATAGGGTAAGAATATAGGCTTGGGTCATAGCCGCACAATTGTCGCAGCAAGCGCGTGACCCTGCGGACAAAGGAAATACATGAAAAGCAAAGAGTGGCATCGCCGTCTCAGGCTATGGGGGCTTTTCGTACTGTCGTATCTGTGCGCGGGGCTGCTGTGGTTGTGGGCACAAGCACGGGTGCTGGATTACTTCGATGTGGTAGTCAATCCGCGCTCGGTGAAGTGGCGGATTGCACTTTTTCTGGGCTGGTTGTTGTCGACGGCGGCGGTGGGCGCCTGGCTGCTGTTGCGCATGCACCGGGCCGAGCGCCAGCGCATGGAAGCCGACCAGGAGCTGCAACTGGTGGTGCGCCATGCGCCGGCGGGCATGGCCCGCGTGCTGGCAGATAACGCCGAGATCATCTGGGGCAACGACATGCTGGCCCGTTGGCTGGGCATGAGCGCGGAGTCTTTGGCAGGCCAGAGCTTCCGTCAACTGGTACCAGCCGATGATCCGCTGGGCGTGACCCGTCAGATTGACTTGCTGGTCGACGGACACCTGGCGCATTTTCAGATGCAGCGCCGCTGTACCCACCAGATCACGGGTCAGGTCACGCGCGTGCTGTGCACGTTCAGCAGACTCCATTCTTCGGGGCGCGAACCGGTGGCCCTGGTCTGCGTGCTGCAGGACATGAGCGAGATGCTGGCCGCCGACGAGCGTCAGCGTCTGGCCACGACCGTGGTGGAGAACACCAGCGAAGGCGTGGTCGTCACCGATGCGAACAGCCGCATTCTGTCGATCAACAAATCCTTTACCCGCCTGCTGGGCTTTACCGAAGAGGAAATGCTGGGCCAGACGCCGCGCATGTTCAAGTCCGGTCGCCACGACAAGGCCTTCTACGAGCAGATGTGGGCCAGCATGCGCGAGACGGGTCACTGGCAGGGCGAAGTCTGGAACAAGCGCAAGAACGGAGAAATTTTTCCCGAGCGCATGTCTTTGAGTGCCGTCACGGATGACGCTGGCACGGTGACGCACTATGTATGCATGTTCACCGACATCTCGGCCGAGAAGGCGCGCGAGAAGCAACTGGAGTTTCTGGCCCAGCGTGATGTGCTGACCGGTCTGCCCAACCGCAGCCTGTTCACTCGTTTGCTGGACGAGGCCGTGGAGCAGGCCCAGGACGTGGACCAGGGGCTGGCGGTCATGTTGCTCAATATCGACCGCTTCAAGGATGTGAACGACAGCTACGGTCACTCCATTGGCGACAAGGTGCTGCAGCATATTGCGGTCAAGGTTCAGGCTGCTCTGGGCAGCGGAGACGAAATCGGCCGCATGGCTGGCGACGAACTGGCGGTGATCGCCAAGGGTCTGGGCAGCCGCGAGGAAGCCGTGGCCCTTGCCGAGCGCCTGATGGCCGCTGCCGCCCAGCCATGGACTTCACCCGATGGTCTGTCGGTGGTGGTGAGCGTGAGCGTGGGCATCTGCCTGTATCCCGAGCATGCGAAAACCAGCAGCGAATTGCTGCAGGGCGCACATGCCGCCGTCTACGGTGCCAAAAACCGTAGCGCCAGTGCCTGGTGCTTTTTTCATGAAGGCATGACGTTCGCGGCCCATGAGCGGCTGGCGCTGGAGGCGCGCTTGCGCAAGGCGCTTGAGCTGGACCATATGCGCCTGTTCTATCAGCCGCAGATCGACCTGGCCACAGGCCGCCTGGTGGGTGCCGAGGCGCTGGTGCGCTGGCTGGACCCCGAGGAGGGCTTGATCTCGCCGGCGCGCTTTATTCCGGTGGCGGAAAGCTCGGGCGTCATCGGCCCATTGGGTCTGTGGGTGTTGCGGGAGGCCTGCAGCCAGGGACAGCGCTGGCGCGAGGCCGGCATGCCGGACATCATTGTTGCCGTCAATGTCTCGTTGCATCAGTTTCTGCTCACCGATATCGCGGGTGCCACGGCCGAGGTGCTGCGCGAGACGGGCTTTCCAGCCAGTCAGCTGGAGCTGGAGATCACCGAAAGCGCGCTGGCCACCCAGCCCGAGGAGGCGCTGGCCGTGCTCAAACGCCTGCGTGAACTCGGTCTGCGCCTGGCAATCGATGACTTTGGTACCGGCTATTCCTCGCTGGCCCACCTCAAGCGCTTTCCGCTGGATTTGCTCAAGATCGACCAGGGTTTTATCCGCGACATTCCGCACAGCACGGACGATATGAGCATCAGCAGCTCCGTCATTGCCCTGGGTCATGCCATGGGCCTGAAGGTGCTGGCGGAAGGGGTGGAAACGCGCGAGCAGCTACAGTTTTTGCAGCAAAAAGGCTGCGACTACATGCAAGGCTATCTGTGCAGCCGGCCCTTGCCTGCGGCCGATTTCATGCAGTTGCTGGAGAAGACGCATGCCGGCCAGCCATTGGTGGAGCTGCTGCCCGAAGTGGATGAGACCTTCATCATTTAAAGGGCGGGTGTTCAACTCAAAAAAAAGAGGCGTCCGAAGACGCCTCTTTGCTTATGGCTGAGCGGGCTTGCCTGCTGGCGCGGCTCGCTTTTGCCATTGCTCGCGCAGCTTGGCGCATTGATCTTCCGAAGCAGTCGCCGGCAGCACCTGCCACCAGTCAGCAGCAAAATGAAGAGCGGCTTGCGTAGATTCAGCGCGGGCTATAGCGGTTTTTGACTTGAGATTCTTGGGCAACCAGGTCGGTACGCCGATGTCGGCGCGCGAATGGCCACGCCCAGCCACCAGCAGCACGCTCTGGCCCGGGCTGGCCGCCTGCGCCGCCTGGGTCAGGACCTTGGCCATGCTTTCATCGCGCGCCAGCTGAATCCTGGCCATGGGGGCGAACTGGGATTCGGGCAGCAGCCCGCAGTGGCCGTCCTTGATGGCAGCTAGCTGTTCCTGCCAGCCGGCAGCGCTCAGGTGGCTGTCATAGCGTGTCTCGGCCATGGCCTGCTTCATTTGCGTGCGTGGCAGATTGCCGCCCAGCACGGGCACGCCAGCGCGTACGGCGTTCATGACCGCAGGGCCGTAGTCCTGCCAGGGCCAGCCGCCGGGTGCTCCACCTTGCTCCCAGAGCAGAGCGGCTTTGACCTCGGCCTCGCTGGCACTGGCGGGCAGACCCTGGGTGCTGCCGCCGGCAGGGGCCATTTCCACCACCACGGCAGCCAACCGGCCCTGGGTTGCCAGATGGCGCACAGTTTCGCCTTCCCAGGCATGGTGGGCGCTTTGGTCGTGTTGCTCACCCAGCAAGATCAGAGGCGTGCCTGCCCATTGCTGCAAAGTCTGCTGCCACTGGCCGGAGGCCGTCAGTGGCATGGTTGGTGGCGTGGCCGTGCTGGCGCAGCCGCTCAGCGTGACGAGCGCGGCGCAGGCCAGGGCGCCCAGCGTGCCCAAGGTGTGGCGCGGCAGCGCCTTCGCATCGGAAATCCATGAAGTCCACATATCAACCAGTCCTATCTTGAAAGACGGGGCATGGCTTCGTACATGAAGGAAATCGCACCGGCTTTGCCCACCGAAATTGCCGCGATACTGCGGCAATTGCCCCGATTGTCGCGCCTAGCCGGTACCCCGTTCGCATGTCTGTCTTGCCATCCCCCGCTTTTCTGGCCCGAGCGGCCGCCACTTTGGCGCTGGCCTGGCTGGCAGCGCTGCTGTGCACGGCACTGCACACCCCCTTGCCCTGGATGCTGGGGCCGTTGATTTCGGTCTCCCTGGTCTCGATTGCCGGTGCTCCCACGCAAAGCTCGACGCGGCTGCGCAACCTGGGTCAGTGGACTATCGGTGCGGCTCTGGGTCTGTATTTCACGCCAGCGGTGACGGAGCTGATCGTCGGCCTGTGGTGGGCGATTGTGCTGGCCATTGTCTGGGCGCTGCTGCTGGGCTGGGCTTTTGGCCGCTGGCTGTACCGGATGCAGGCGCCCTCCATGCTGCAGCTGCCAGGCATGACGACTGCCAAGTTGCGCGCCACCACGTATTTCTCGGGCTCGATTGGCGCGGCATCCGAGATGACCTTGCTGGCCGAGCGCGAACATGCGCGCACCGATCTGGTGGCCGCCAGCCACAGTCTGCGCCTGGTGATCGTCACGGTGACGATTCCGTTTGCCCTGCAATGGGCGGGCCTGCATGGCGACCCCAGCCTGAGCCTGCCCAGCATTCGCGTCGTGCAATGGCCGGGCTTGGCCTGGCTGGTGTTGGCCACGGGGCTGGGCGCACTGGTGATGCTCAAGCTCAAGCGTGCCAACCCCTGGTTTCTGGGCGCACTGATGGTCTCCATGGGCCTGACCATGGCGGGGATTGAGCTGTCTGCCGTGCCGCAGTGGCTGATGAATGCGGCACAGCTGGTGATCGGCGCCAGCCTGGGCGTGCGTTTTCGGCGCGAATTTGTGCACACCGCCCCGCGCTGGCTGGGCATGGTGGCCGTGGGTACCGTGGGCCTGATGCTGATTTGCGCCGGTTTTGCCTGGGTGCTGCACGGTGCCACAGGCCTGCCCTGGGTCACGCTGCTGCTGGGCACCTCACCAGGCGGCATTACCGAGATGGCGCTTACCGCCAAGGTGCTGCAGCTGGGAGTGCCGGTGGTGACGGCGTTCCAGGTCTGCCGCCTGATTGCGGTGCTGCTGCTGGTGGCACCGCTTTACCGCTGGGTGAACCCTGAGACGCAGCGGACATAAAAAAACCGCTATGGCTAGCGGCTTTTTTGGTTTGCAACACTGTCAGTGCACGATGACTGGCTGTTGGGCCAGACCGGTATAGGTGTCCAGAATGTCCTCGACTTCCTCCTCGGTGGGCGCGTCTTGCTGCCAGGCGAGGATTTGCTTTTGGAACATTTCGGCCCAGGAGCCGTCCAGATAGACCTCCTTGCCCGAGCGCTTGTCCACGATTTCAAAACCGTGGCGCGGCAGCTGAGGTCCGCTGGTGGTCTCCGAGGGTGGAGCGTCTGCTTCCATGTCTGGACGCAGATGGAGCACCGCAAAAGATTCGGAGTCGTAAAGCATTTGCATGGTGTTCCCCCTTTCACTTCCAGTTATGGGTGTCGCTTGCCATTGACATGACCCACATGGCGGCGAAGTGCTGCGTTTCAAGACCTGAGACGCCTACCCGGGCACTTAAGGACAGTATTCCATGGTTTTGCGTCGGTGCAGCCAAACCGCGACTCCTGTTTTGCGGTAGGAGAGCCGCCGTGGCGGACGAAAGCCTATTTCGGCGCTCTCATTGCGTTACCGGACGGTATTTCTTGAGTTTCAGGTCCACAAAATCGTCCTGGCCCTGCGTCAGGCGTATGCGTACCGGCAGATATTGCATGGTCGGGGCCAGCCAGATTGCGCCCTGCTGGTCGCTTTTGCTCTGGCCGGGCAGCTTGTCCAGGCGCAGGGCCATGACGCTGCCTATGGGCAGCTCCAGCGCCTCGGTAGCGCCCACCCTGAAGCGCCAGCGAATGGCGGATCTGGCGCCGCTGGTGGTCAGGTCGATCACCGTACCCTGTGGATAACGTTCGGGGCCGGCCGCCATCAGGGCCGACAGCTGCAGGAAGACGCTGAGCCTGTCCTGCACGCCTTCGGCAATGGCGGCATCTGCCGTACCGTCGCTGAACCTGGCTTTGCCGGCGGGCAGGTCAAAGCTGGCGGACTGGGTTTTGCGGCCTTTGTCGGTGAAGTTGAGCGGCTGCAGGCCGCTGGGGGTGATCAGGCCTTCGCTGGTCTGGGCACGCTCGCCCAGCAAGAACATGCTGATGGACTGGCGGGCCTGGTAGTACTGGCCGTCGTGCTGCCATTGCAGCTCGGCACCTGCCGAGTAGTTGAAGCCTTTGACCTGGCCGGAGGCATTGAACTCCAGCGTGGCCCCGCCGGGCAGGGCGATGGGCAAGGGCGTTCCCGGCGGCAACGGGGCGCTGCCGGCCGGCGTGATCTGCATGGGCTTGGCGGTATCGCCATCGCTGATTTCTGCGGGCTCGGGTTCTGGCGCGGCTACCGGCGCAGATGGCGCTTCTATTTCAGGAGCTGCTGGCGATTGTGTATCAACGGCTGGTGGCTGATTTGGCTCAATTTCTGGCGCTGCCGGCTCTGCCGACGGTGCCGGAGCTGGCGCTTTGGGCTTGGGCACCGCTTGGGGGCGGGGCTTGGGCGGCGCGGCCGGTTCAGGTGCAGGTGGAGGTGGCGGCGGCGGTGCAATCTCCACCATGCGGGTCTGCATCAGCAGCTGATCGTCCTTGGCCTGGGGTGGGATGTCCGCAGCGGGCAAGCTCCACAGCAGCGCAGCATGGGCCGCCAGGACCACGCCGGTCACGGGGATCAAGGCTTTGGAGGGGCTGCCCATGGTGGGTTCCGGTGCAAGTGCTTTCAGGTCTCTGGCGGCAGCAGCTGCGCACTGCTCCAGCCCAGATCGCTGGAGAGCTGGCGGGCCGCGGCCTGCAAGGGGGCGTCTATGGCGCCACCATATTCGGGATCGAAAGTCGCCAGCGAGCCCAAGGTCATCAAGCCCAGGACGATATGGCCCGAGGCATCGAACACCGGCACGCAAAAAGCCACGATGCCGGGCAGCACGGTATCGACCACGCGGGCCGTGCCGCGCTGCAGCACCTCGGCCAGCATGGCGTCCACGGCCTCCAGCGTCTGGGGCAGGTCCTGGCGGCGGGCCTTGCGGGCGCGCTCCAGCTCGGGCTCCAGCAGCGGGGCGGTCATCTCGCGCGGCAGCCAGGCCATATAGCAACGCCCCGTGGCCGAGGCCAGCATGGGCATCACATCGCCCAGGCGCAGATTGGCGGTGACGGACTGTGCGCATTCTTCCCAATGCACGATGGTAGGGCCGTGGTTGCCCCAGACGGCAATCGCCACCGTGTGGTTGAGTTCCTCCATGAGCGAGGACATGCGGGCCCGGGCCAGCCGCACCGGATCCAGCCGGCTCAGCGAGGCCAGACCGATTCTGAGCGCCGCAGGCCCCAGGTCATAGCGCAGGCTGCGCTCGTCCTGCGTGACCAGGCCTACGCGTTGAAAACTGACCAGATAGCGATGAGCCTTGGCGGCACTCATGCCCGCATTGGCCGCCAAGTCCTTGAGCATGAGTGGGCCACGGGCTTGTGCCAGGGCCTCAACTAGGGAGAAACCCACTTCAACCGACTGAATCCCTGCGCGTTCCTTGTCCATTGCAATAGAATTTGTTTTTGTTTAGTTAAATCAATTTAACCAATCGTAATTTGGTGTCGTGCTGACTGGCATGTTTCCAGGGCTTTGGCGCCCTACGATTGGCAGGAGCGGCAATGAAACTGGCAACTTACAAGGATGGCTCGCGTGATGGGCAACTGGTCGTGGTTTCGCGCGACCTGAGCCTGGCCCATTATGCGACGGGCATTGCAAGCCGCATGCAGCAGGTGCTCGATGACTGGGCCTATCTGGCGCCCCAGTTGCAGGATCTCTCGCACGAGCTCAACAGCGGCAAGGCGCGTCACGCGTTTCCCTTTGACCCTCAGCGTTGCATGGCACCGTTGCCGCGCGCCTACCAATGGGCCGATGGATCGGCCTATATCAACCATGTGGAGCTGGTGCGCAAGGCGCGCAATGCCGAGGTGCCGGCCAACTTCTACACCGACCCGCTGATGTACCAGGGCGGCAGCGATGACTTCATAGGCCCGCGCGACGAGGTCATCGTGCCCAGCACGGCCATGGGCATCGATTTCGAGGCCGAAATCGCCGTCATCACCAGCGATGTGCCCATGGGCAGCACGCCCGAGCAGGCGCTGGACGGCATACGCCTGGTGGCTCTGGTCAACGATGTCAGCCTGCGCAATCTCATTCCCAACGAGCTGTCCAAGGGCTTTGGCTTTTTCCAGAGCAAGCCCGCCACGGCATTCAGCCCCGTGGCCGTCACGCTGGACGAACTGGGCGATGCCTGGAAGGGCGGCCGCCTGCACCTGACGCTGCAATCGACCTGGAACGGCCGCAAGGTCGGCATGTGCGATGCGGGCGAGGACATGACGTTTCACTTCGGCCAGCTGATTGCCCATATCTGCAAGACCCGCAATGTGCGCGCCGGCTCCATCGTGGGCAGCGGCACGGTGAGCAATCGTGGCGTGGAAACCGGCAAGGGCAAGGACAAGCGCATGGAGTGGCCCAAGGGCTATAGCTGCATTGCCGAAAAGCGCTGCATAGAAACCATTCAGGACGGCGCGCCCAAGACCGAGTTCATGCAGTTCGGCGACACCATACGCATCGAGATGAAGGGCAAGGACGGCCAGAGCATTTTTGGTGCCATTGACCAGAACATTGCCCCGCCCGGCGGCAGCGATGCCGCTGCAGCAGATGTCCAGTCGCTCTGAACCCGGCCTGGAAAACGCCATGTCCCCTCTGAAGAAGCCTTTGCTGCAGCGCGGCCTGCTGGCTGCCGCCCTGGCGCTGTGCACGGCCATGGCCTGGGCCGCGCCGGCGATCGAGCGCTCTTCCCAGGAGTCGCCCATGGCCGTGTCCGCCATGGGCTCTGTCAAGGCTGCGACCTGCCCGCCGCCGGTGCAGATGCCTACGCAGGCAGAGCTGCAGGCGCTGGCGCAGAACCTGCAGGACCGGGGCTTGCTCTGGCGGGTCGGCCATGGCGGGCGCAGCAGCTGGCTCTACGGCACCATGCATGTGGCCAAGCGCGAGTGGATGCTGCCGGGGCGCAGCATCATGCAGGCCATGGCGGGCGTGGACAAGCTGGCGCTGGAGCTCAATGTGACGGATCCGGAAGTCGGCAAGGCATTGGCGCAGGGACTCAAGGCCCGTGACGATGCGCCCGAGCTGGCGGCCGCACTGGCTGCGCGCCTGGAGCAGCAGCGCCAACAGGCTTGCGCGCCGGAGCTGGCCGGTCTGCGCCCAGAGGCACAGGTGCTGGGTCTGCTGGCCATGGCGGGCCGCAGCCATGGGCTGGATGCCCAATATGGCGTGGACATGATGCTGGCGGGCATGGCCAGCGGCATGCGCAAGCCGGTGCTGGCGCTGGAAACCGTGCAGGCCCAGCTCGCTGAGCTGGTCTCGGACGACCCGGTCGAGATAGAGGAAGCCGTGAGCGACGGCCTGAAGCAGCTGGAAAGCGGCACAGCACCGGAGCAGATGCAACTGCTGGCCCAGCTATGGGCCGAGGGCAACGAGCAAAAACTGGAGAACTACGCCGACTGGTGCGACTGCGCCAATACGCCGCGTGAGCGTGCCCAGCTCAAACGCATGCTGGACGACCGCAACGCAGGCATGGCAGACGGCATCGTCCGGCTGCTGCAGCAAGGTCAAAGCGTGTTTGCGGCCGTGGGCGCGCTGCACATGGTCGGCCCCCAGGGCTTGCCCACGCTGCTGCGCCAAAAAGGCTACCAGGTAGAGCGCGTGAAGTTCGCGCCGCCGGCCCCGAAAGCAATACCGCCAAAAACACATTCAAAACCCATGGTCACGCAATAAAGACAAGCGCCAGCTGCTATCAAAAACAATAAACGGCAGCGGGCGCGGGGTCTGAATCTCGATTTCAACACCCACACATCACCCCCTAAGGAGACAAATGATGGATCGTCGTCAATTTCTGGCCGCTGTGGCTGCCAGCTCGGCTGCAGCCGCTTCCCCTTTTGCCATGGCGCAGGAATGGCCTGCCAACCCCGTGCGCTGGGTTGTGCCTTACCCACCGGGCGGCGGCACCGATGTGCTGGCCCGCACCGTGGCCGAGTCCATGCGCAAGACGCTGAACCAGACCATCGTGGTGGACAACCGCCCGGGTGCTGCCACCAATATCGGCGGCCAGATGGTGGCTTCGGCCAAGCCCGATGGCTACACCATCATGTCGGCGGACAACGCCATCCTGGCCTTCAACGAGCACTTGTTCAGCAAGCTGCCCTTCAGCCCGGAAAAAGACTTCACGTATGTGGGCGGCATCAGCCGTTTCCCGCTGGCGTTGGTGGTCAACCCGAACTTCGAAGCCAAGGATTTCAAGGAGTTCCTGGCCTATGCCAAGGCCAACCCCGGCAAGCTCAACTACGCCTCGCCCGGCAATGGCTCGCCTCACCATCTGGCCATGGAGCTGTTCAAGAACCGCACCGGCACCTTCCTGACCCATATCCCTTACAAGGGCGCCGCCCCCGCCGTGGCCGATGTGATGGGCGGCCAGGTGCCTTGCATGTTCCTGGACCTGGCCTCGGGCCTGCCCATGATCCAGTCCGGCAAGGTGCGAGCCCTGGCCATAGGCACGGCCAAGCGCGTGCCCAATCTGCCCAACGTGCCCACGCTGGCCGAGCTGGGCATCAAGGATTCCGAGGTCTATGCCTTCCAGGGCATTCTGGGTCCCAAGGGCTTGCCGCCCGCCATCGTTCAGCGCCTCAATGCCGACTTGAACAAGGCGCTGCTTGACCCCGCCGTGGTCAAGCGCATGGCTGACTTCGGCATGGAAGCCCTGCCCGGCACACCCGAGCAATTCCACGCCCTGGCCCGCGCCGAAGCCAAGCGCTGGGGCGCGGTCATCAAGGCCGCCGGTGTGAAGCTGGACTAAGCGTTCGGCTTTCTGGAATGGCCAAGTCATTGCGCATGGCTTGAACAGCCATGCAAGGCCTCGTCGGCCTGCATAGCAACAGCCCTGCAATCTTGCGTTGCAGGGCTGTTTTCAATAGGGGAGTATGCCGGGTAGCAGTTGGCGGCTCAGGCGCTCGCGCCACCATTGCTGGGCACGGCCGCGCGCATCGCTGCGCCAGGCCAGCCAGAAGGTCTCGGGTGGGCGCGGTTCCTCCACCGGCAGCTCCACCAGCATCCCCGTTTCCAGCTCCACACGCACGCAGGCGCGCGGCAGAAAGCCAAGCCCCAGGCCTGCGAGCTGGCATTGGATTTTGGCCTGCATATTGGGTACGGTGATACGGCGCTGGCCCGCCAGCAAGCCCACCGTGCGGTCGGTCAGCGAACGCGCGCCGTCGCCCACCACCACGGCCGTGTGCTCCAGCAGATCGCTGCGTGCCAGGGGGCGGCCCAGGCGGGTCAACGGGTGGCTGGCCGTCACGCAGAACACAAAATCCAGCTGGCCCACGGCCACGGCCTTGTAGCCGCCGCCGGCCGGGCCTTCACCTGCTGCCACCACCAGATCGGCCCGGCCTTCGCGCAAGGCTTCCCAGGTGCCGGTCAGCGTCTCACTGCCTATGCGCAGCCGCGTGCCGCTGTTCAAGGCCTCGAAAGCCTGGATGTCGGGGCCGAAGGCGCTGGTGGGGATCAGCGAGTCGTGCACCAGGCGGATCTCGGTCTCGAAACCCGTGGCGATCTGGCGCAGCCGTGATTCGAGTTGGCGTGCGGCAGCCAGCAGCCAGCGCCCTTCCTTGAGCAGCTCCTCACCCGCGGGTGTGAGGCTCACACGCGGACCGTTGCGCACAAACAGGTTCAGGCCCAGTTGCTCCTCCAGCTTGGACACGGCATAGGAGATGGTCGACGGCACCTTGTGCAGGCGTTCGGCCGCGCCCGCGAACGAGCCGTAACGCGCGATGGTGTCCACGAGTTCGATGGCTTCCAGGGAGAGTTTGAGCATGCGGATTTTGCGTAAAAAATAATCATCGAAATTATCGATGGTTAAGAGCATTTTCTTTCAGCATAAAGATCGTGATGGCCGCAGATACTTCATCCATCGCAACACGGAACGCAGAGAAAAAGCCAAGATGGCTCTCCGCAGGAAGTGTGAAATTCATCGAATCAACAGGAGATTTCCATGCTCGAAATTCGCCAATCCAAGCACCGCGGTCGCGCCAATCACGGCTGGCTGCAATCGCGTCACACCTTCTCCTTCGGCCACTACCGTGATCTGAACCAGCAAGGCTTCTCGGACCTGCTGGTCATCAACGATGACCAAGTGTCCCCCGGCCAGGGTTTCGGCACCCATGGCCACCGCGACATGGAAATCTTCTCCTACGTGCTGGACGGCGCTCTGGAGCACAAGGACTCCATGGGCACGGGCTCGGTGATCCGCCCCGGCGACGTGCAGATGATGAGCGCCGGCACCGGCGTGCAGCACAGCGAGTTCAACCATTCGGCCCAGGACCCCGTGCACTTTCTGCAGATCTGGATCGTTCCCGGCGAACGCGGCGCCACCCCGCGCTACCAGCAGGTCCATGTGGACGAGGCCGAAAAGCGTGGTCGCCTGCGTCTGATCATCGCCCCCGAAGGTCAGGACGGCACGCTGGCCGTGCGCCAGGACGCCCGGGTCTATGCCGGCCTGTTCGACGGTGCCGAGTCCGCCGCACTCGATGTGGGGCCAGAGCGCCACGTCTATGTGCATGTGGCCCGTGGCAGCCTGAATGTCAATGGCGAGCGCCTGTCCGAAGGTGACGGCGCCCGCATCCGCAACGCCGGTGCCTTGCGCTTCGATCAGGGCGAGCAGGCCGAGGTATTGGTCTTTGACCTGCGCCCCCGAGAGTTGCCTGCTCTGTAAGCAGCTGTTGTCTGCCCCCTGTTTTCACACCGCTTTCTTGTTTCTCCTTCAACCTCGCTTTCGCTTTCACCCGGAGTATCACCATGACCAACGCCAACACTGCCATTGCCCGTCCCGTCGCTGTCGCCAAGCCCGGTGCCAAGCTGCTCAATCCCCATGACCACACGCTGATCATGATCGACTTCCAGTCGCAGATGGCCTTTGCCACGCACTCCATCGACCCCGTGCAGCTGCGCTCCAACGCTGCCCTTGTCGCTTCGGCCGCCGCCGGCTTCGGCGCCTCCACCATCCTGACCACCGTGGCGGAAAAAAGCTTCTCCGGCCCCATGTTCGAGGAAGTGACCGCGCCTTTCCCCGGCCAGGCCCTGCTGGACCGCACCTCGATGAACACCTGGGAAGACCAGGCCGTGATCAACAAGGTCAACGAGATCGGCAAGCCCCGCATCGTGCTGGCCGGCCTTTGGACCAGCGTATGCATCGTCGGCCCGGCCCTGTCGGCTTTGGATCAGGGTTTTGAAGTCTTTGTGATCGCCGATGCCTGCGGCGACATCTCCACCGAAGCGCACAACCGCGCCGTGGACCGCATGGTGCAGGCTGGCGCCCAGCCCATCACCTCGCTGCAATACCTGCTGGAAATGCAGCGTGACTGGGCTCGCACCGAGACCTACGACATGACCACGGGCATTGCCAAGAAGCTGGGTGGCGGCTACGGCATCGGCATCACTTACGCCAAGACCATGTTCGGTGCCCACGAGGGTTAAAAGAGCGCACCATCTTTCTGTCGTGCAGACCGATCTCGCACCTGCGGTCTGCACGCTACGAAATCTGGCGCACTCTTCGCGCCGCTGAAATTCCAGAGACATCCATGACCCAGCTCACCACCCCCGACCTGATTCTGTTCAACGGCCGCTTCACCACGCTGGACCGCAGCAAGCCCACGGCCACGGCCGCTTCAGTGCCGTCGGCAGCGACCGCGAAGTCCTGCCTCTGGCCGGCTCGCAGACGCGGCGCATCGATCTGGGTGGGCGCAGTGCGCTGCCCGGACTGATCGACAACCACCTGCACCTGATTCGCGGCGGCCTGAACTTCAATATGGAGCTGCGCTGGGACGGTGTGAAGAGCCTGGCCGATGCCATGGCCATGCTCAAGGCCCAGGTGGATGTGACCCCTGCGCCGCAATGGGTGCGCGTGGTGGGCGGCTTCACCGAGCACCAGTTTGTGGAAAAGCGCCTGCCTACGCTGGCCGAGCTGAACGCCGTGGCCCCCGACACCCCGGTTTTCATCCTGCACCTGTACGACCGCGCCTTGCTCAACGCCGCCGCCTTGCGCGCTGTGGGCTATACCAAGGACACGCCCGAGCCGCCCGGCGGCCAGATCCTGCGCGACAGCGCCGGCAACCCCACGGGCCTGCTGCTGGCCAAGCCCAATGCGTCCATCCTCTACGCCACGCTGGCCAAAGGCCCCAAGCTGCCGCGCGACTACCAGCTCAACTCCACGCGCCACTTCATGCGTGAACTCAACCGCCTGGGCGTGACCGGTGCCATTGACGCGGGCGGTGGCATGCAGAACTACCCCGACGACTACGACGTGATCCAGGAGCTGGCCGATGCCGATCAGCTCACCATTCGCCTGGCCTACAACCTGTTCACGCAAAAGCCCAAGCAAGAGAAGGACGACTTTCTGCGCTGGACCTCCACCTCCCAGTACAAGCAGGGCACGGACTACTTTCGCCACAACGGCGCGGGCGAGATGCTGGTGTTCTCGGCCGCCGACTTCGAGGATTTCCGCCAGCCCCAGCCCGAACTGGCCCCGGGCATGGAAGGCGAGCTGGAGGAGGTGGTACGCATCCTGGCCCAGAACCGCTGGCCCTGGCGCATGCATGCCACTTACGACGAGACCATCGACCGCGCCCTCAATGTGTTCGAGAAGGTCAATGAAGATATCCCCCTGGCCGGCTTGAACTGGTTCTTCGACCACGCCGAAACCATCTCCGAAAAGTCCATCGACCGCATCGCGGCCCTGGGCGGCGGGGTGGCCGTGCAGCACCGCATGGCCTACCAGGGCGAGTACTTCGTCGAGCGCTACGGCGCTGCCGCGGCGGAGGCCACGCCCCCCGTCAAGCGCATGCTGGAAAAGGGCGTCAACGTGTCCGCCGGCACCGATGCCACCCGCGTCGCCAGCTACAACCCCTGGGTCTCGCTGTCCTGGCTGATCACGGGCAAGACCGTGGGCGGCCTGCAGCTCACGCCCCAGTGCAACTGCCTGACTCGCGACCAGGCCTTGCGCATGTGGACCGAGAACGTGACCTGGTTCAGCAACGAACAGGGCAAGAAGGGCCGCATTCAGGTGGGCCAGCTGGCCGACCTCATCGTGCCTGACCGCGATTTCTTCGCCTGCCCCGAGTCCGATATTGCGGACACCTCGGCCCTGCTCACGGTGGTGGGCGGCAAGGTGGTCTACGGCGCCGGCGCTTTCGCCGACTTGGACGAGTCGGCCCCGCCTCTGGCCATGCCCGACTGGTCGCCCGTGCGCACCTTCAAGGGCTATGGCGCCTGGGGTGTGCAGGAAGGCGCACCGCTGCAGGCCGTGATGCGCAATGCAGCAGCGAATTGCGGCTGTGCCAGCAGCTGCAACATGCACGGCCATGCCCACGCCACGGCCTGGAGCAGCAAGCTCCCGTGGCCGACCTCAAGGGCTTCTGGGGCGCCCTGGGCTGCGCCTGCTGGGCGGTGTGACATGGGCAACGCGCTGCACGCCGCCGCCACCGCACCCTGGGTGCAGTCGCTGGCCCTGCTGTGCCTGTGTGCCGCCTACCTGCAAGGCGGCGTGGACAAGGCACGCAACTTCGGCGGGGCTGTTGCCGAGATGCGCCAGTTCGGCCTGGCGCCGGCCGCGCCCATTGCGGTGGCCACCATCGCACTGCAACTGGGTGCCTCGGCGCTGATCGTCTCGGGCTGGTACCGCTGGGCGGGCGCCCTGGCGCTGGCGGCCTTTACCGTGGCCGCGGCCTTGCTGGCCGATCGTTTCTGGGCTGCGCCGCGGGCCGAACGCCAGCGCACAGCCAACGCATTCTTTGAACATTGGGGCCTGGTGGGCGGCATGCTGCTCGTCGCCTGGCACGACCTGGGAGGCCACCGTGCCGGATAACAAAACCACTAACACCTCGGGCAGCTTCGCGCCGCTCGCAATCCCTGTCTTTGCCGTGCTGTGGGCCGCCACGGTGCTGGGCAATATCGGCAGCTTCATGCGCGATGTGGCCAGCGCCTGGATGGTGACCGAGCTGTCCAGCAGCCCCACGGCCGTGGCCTTGATCCAGACGGCGGCCACGCTGCCTGTCTTTCTGCTGGCCATTCCTGCCGGTGTGCTGTCCGACATCCTGGACCGTCGCCGTTTCCTCATCGGGGTGCAGGTGCTGCTGGGCGCCGTGAGCGGAACGCTGCTGGTGCTGGCCCAGACCAACACCCTCACGGTGGAATACCTGGTGGCTCTGACCTTTGTGGGTGGCATAGGCGCCGCCCTCATGGGGCCGACCTGGCAGTCCATCGTGCCCGAGCTGGTGCCGCGCAGCGAACTCAAGAGCGCCGTGGCCCTGAACTCCCTGGGCATCAACATCGCCCGTGCCATCGGTCCGGCTGCCGGCGGCCTGCTGCTGGCCAGCTTCGGTGCCGCTGCGGCCTACGGCCTGGATGTGCTCAGCTATGTGTTCGTGATCGCCGCCCTGATCTGGTGGAAACGCCCCAAGGCCGAAGCCTCGGGCCTGAACGAGCAGTTCTTCGGTGCCTTCCGGGCCGGCGTGCGCTATGCCCGTGCCAGCCGCGAGCTGCATGTGGTGCTGCTGCGTGCCGCCGTGTTCTTCCTGTTCGCCAGCGCGGTCTGGGCCTTGTTGCCCCTGGTGGCACGCCGCATGCTGGGCGGCACGGCCGGTTTCTACGGCGTGATGCTGGGGGCTGTGGGCGCAGGGGCCATTCTGGGCGCCGTGCTGCTGCCCCAACTGCGCAAGCGCCTCGATACCGACGGCCTGGTGCTGCTGGCTTCGGTGGTCACGGCCTTTGTCATGGCCGTGCTGACCCTGGCGCCGCCCCAGTGGCTGGCCGTGGTGCTGATGCTGGTGCTGGGCCTGGGCTGGATTCTTGCGCTGACCACGCTCAACGGCGTGGCCCAGGCGGTGTTGCCCAACTGGGTGCGTGGCCGCGGCCTGGCGATCTACCTCATGGTGTTTAACGGCGCCATGGCTCTGGGCAGCCTGGGCTGGGGTCTGATTGCCGGTCAGATGGGCCTGCCGGTCACGCTGCTGATCGGTGCTGTGGGCCTGGTGGTGGTGTCGCTGACCTTCCACCGCATCAAGCTGCCCACCGGCGAGGCTGACCTGCAGCCGTCCAACCACTGGCCCGAGCCGCTGCTGGTCGAGCCTGTGGCCCACGACCGTGGCCCGGTGATGATCCAGATCGAGTACCAGATCGCCCGTGAGGACCTGCCCGCATTTCTGCAGGCCATGCAGCAGGTGGCCCAGGAACGGCGCCGCGATGGGGCCTATGCCTGGGGGGTGGCCGAGCACACGGGCGAGTCGGGCCGGGTGATCGAATGGTTCCTGGTCGAATCCTGGGCCGAGCATCTGCGCCAGCATGGCCGCGTCTCCAAGGCCGATGCCGACCTGCAGGCCGCTGCGCTGCGCTACCACCAGGGGGCAGACAAGCCTGTAGTCCACCACTTCCTGGCGCTGGACGGCCGCAGCGCCCAGACCGAGCCTGTCATGGCTGGTCACTGAGCATGCAATCGGCGTTCATTGCCGATTCGAACCATGCGCAGCAGGACTCAGCTGTGTTCAATCACATGAATGACTTCAACATAAAAAAAGCCCGGGCATTCCAGGCCTTTTTTATGTTGAATTGGCTTCAAACCGATATCCAGTAAGCGCAAGGTGCTATTGAATTGCGATTTCTCCTTGTGCGCCGCAGCGATGTTCAGATCAGGGCTGCGGACTGTGTGCTGGGGCTGACGCTGTGGCCGTAAATCGCGACCCGGTTGCGGCCGCCGCGCTTGGCGGTATAGAGCATGGCATCGGCCTGCTGGAAGACGGTTTTGATATCGGCATCGCTATCCGGCCAGGCCGACACACCCAGGGACACGGTGATATGGCCTACAGCGGGCAGCGGCGTGCTCTCCACCAGCGCACGCAGGCGTTCTGCCACCTGGGCCGCACTGTGTAGCGGTGCCTTGGGCAGCAGCAGCAGGAACTCTTCGCCTCCCACACGGCAGGGAACATCGTCCAGTCGCGAAACTTCGCGCATCTGCAGGGCCAGCAGCCTGAGTACCTCGTCGCCGGCATCGTGACCAAAGCCGTCGTTGACCCGCTTGAAGTGGTCTATATCCAGGGCCACCACGGCAAACGGAATGCTCTGCGCTTGAAACTCGGCAATGGCTGCGTCCAGATGGCGGCGGTTGCCCAGGCCGGTGAGGGGGTCGGTGTTAACGTCCTCGCGCAGCTTGGTGATATTGCGATGCAACAGGCCAATGCCTTTGATCATGGCTTTTTTCAGTTCATGGGACTCGAAATACCAGGACTTGACAGACTGGATGTTCTGCGCGGTTTCGGGCTTGTCCATGTCGTGTGCGCCATTGGCCAGCTGTCGCAGAGGGCTGGCAATGCGGCGGGCGCTCCACCAGATCACCAACAGCATGATGATGGCGATGGGCAGGGTCTTGTAGAGCACGGAGCGCATCAGCTCGTTGAGCGGCGCCAGAGTGGCGGCTCTGGGTCGCTGGGCCACGATGCCCCAGCCCGTGGAGGGCACGATGGCATAGCCGGCCAGCATCTCCACGCCCCGGCTGTTGACCAGCGGAACGTGGCCGGATTCGCCCTCATGAAGCTGTTCGATGGCGGCATTGTTCTGAATTCTTTCCCCCACACGCTTGCCGTCGGGGTGATAGATGATTTGCTTGCTCTTGTCCACCACATAGACGTAGGAGCCGTCGTGGTAGAAGTGCGAGCCCAGCAGCGTGTCCAGCATGCTCTCCTGCTTGAGGTAGATGCTGCCGCCCACGACGCCCAGGAACTTGCCGTCGGCCGCAAAAACCGGCTGGGAAATGAAAATGATGAAATTGCCCGTGATAGCCAGATAGGGCGAGCTGATCACCGGCTTCTTGGTCTCCAGAGCCTCAAGCACGTTGGCACTTTTCAGTGTCTTGCCCTTGATCTGCAAGGTATCGGGCGAGGTGGCCAGCACATAGCCGGTGTGGTCGAGGACAGTGACGGAGTTGAAGCTCTTGGTCTGCAGGCGCAGGCGCGTAGCCTCCTGGCTCAGGTAGTTTTCGTCGCCCATGTGCGGTCCCAGTAGCTTGGCGCTGTAGTCCAGCTGCTGCAGGGCGGACTGCAGAAAATCATCGGTGCTGCGGGCCAGCTTGTTGGCATAGGCATAGTGGCCTTCCAGCGTGTTGTCTATCAGTTGCTGGCGCTGCACCAGATAGCCGGCGTAGAAAGTGTTGGCGAACGGGATCAGGGCGCTGCAGATGGTCAGCACCAGAATCAGGCGGCGCAGATCCATTTTGTAGCTCGTGTTTGGCATCTGCGGCCCTCAGTTACTCATGACGGTTGAATTCATTCAATGTGCGGGCGCGCCGCATCCGGCCCGGCGCCACTTTGACCCAAGGTCTGCATTATGGGCGGATGCGCAAGCTGTGCCTGCTGCAGGTAATTGCCAGGTGCAGTAAGTCCGGCGGGGTCAGGCCCGCTGAACCTGGACGGCGCAGTCGTAAAAGCAGGGTGCCCGGCCTATGTCGGTGAGCTGCTGGTGGGTTAGCTCGTTCACATTCGTGCCGTTCAGGCCCTGCTTGCGCCACCAGATGCCCAGCCCGACCACCACGCCGGGGCGCGCTCTGCCGTTGATGGCCGCGTGACAGATATGCTCGCCCCGGGCGTTGAAGACGCGCAAGGTATCGCCATCGGCGATGCCGCGCGCGGCGGCATCGTCGGGGTGCAGCTCCAGCAGCGGCCGCTCTTCCATGCGCTGCAGGCTGGCCACGTTGGCAAAGGTGCTGTTGAGGAAGTTGCGCGCCGGCGGCGAGATCATGGCCAGAGGAAACTCGGCCGTGGGTGGCTCGTAGTTGGGCAGGTAGTCGGGCAAGGTGTTGATGCCCAGTTGGGCCAGCCGGGGATTGTCGAACTCGCACTTGCCCGAGGGCGTGGCAAAGTGCCCTTCAGCAAACGGCGCGTCGGGCAGCGGAATATTGGCGAAGCCGCGCTCCAGCAACTCTTCAAAATCAATAGCTGTATACGCAACTGCTGCGCGGCATAGCGCTTCATCCGACTCTGAAAAATGGGGCGCAGCAAAGGCCGGGTCCAGCCGCGCCATATGTGCGGCAAGGTCGCGGAAGATCTGGCCGTTGCTGCGGGCCTGACCTTCTGGCGCAATGGCCGGGCGGTTGAGCAGCACATCGGTGTGGCCGTAGCTGCCGTGGATGTCCCAATGCTCGAGCTGGGTGGTGGCCGGCAGCACATAGTCGGCATGGTCGGCGGTGTCGGTCAGAAAATGCTCGAGCACCACGGTGAACAAGTCCTCGCGGGCAAAGCCTTTGGCTACCTTGGCCGATTCGGGCGCCACCGCCACGGGGTTGCTGTTGTAGACCACCACCGCTTCGACCCTGGGGCCGAATTCGGCGTCGCCGGGGTGCCGCAGCACATCGCCAATCTGGCTCATGTTCAGCGTGCGCGGACGGCGCTCGCCCAGCAGTTGGGGCATGTGCAACTGCGGCCGGTTGAAAGGCGAAACGCCCGAGCTGGACAGCAGCAGACCGCCGGCACGGTGGCGCCAGGCGCCGATCATGGCTGGCAGGCAGGCAATGGCGCGCACGGCATTGCCGCCACCGCGCACGCGCTGCATGCCGTAGTTCAGGCGGATGGCGGCGTGCTCGGTGGTGCCGTAGTCGCGCGCCAGAGAGCGAATCTGTTCCTCCGCCAGACCGCAGACGGCGGCTGCGCGTTCGGGTGTCCATTGCAGTGCTCTTGCTTTGAGAGCATCCCAGCCTTGTGTGTACTGGGAAATATAGTCTTCATCTAGCCAGTTGTTGACTATGAGTTCATGCATCAGCGCCAGGGCCAGCGCGGCATCGGTGCCTGGCAGCAGCTGCAGATGTTCATGGCATTTGTCGGCGGTCTCGCTCTTGCGCGGATCGATGCAGATCAGCTTGGCGCCATTGCGCTTGGCCTCTTGCGCATAGCGCCAGAAGTGCAGATTGCTGGCAATGGAGTTGCTGCCCCAGATCAGAATCAGCCGGCTTTCGGCAAAGAACTGCACGCGCATGCCCAGCTTGCCGCCATAGGTATGGGCCAAGGCTTCGCTGCCGGCGCTGGCGCAGATGGTGCGGTCCAGCAGGCTGGCGCCCAGCTGGTGAAAAAAACGCCGGTCCATGCTCTCGCTTTGCACCATGCCCATGGTGCCGGCGTAGCTGTAGGGCAGTATGGCTTCGGGATCGCGCTGAGCAATCGCGTGCAGGCGCTGGGTGATGTCGGCAAGCGCCTCATCCCAGCTGACGGGAACGAACTGGCCGCTGCCCTTGGGGCCGCTGCGCTTCAAAGGCTGCAGCACGCGATCGGCGTGATAGCTGCGCTCCGTGTACTTGCTGACCTTGGCGCAGAGCACGCCGCCGGTGTGCGGGTGGGCGGTGTTGCCTTGCACCTTGATGGCAGCTCCCTGGGACACCGTAGTCACCAGCGAGCAGGTATCGGGGCAGTCATGCGGGCAGGCGCCTATGACTTGAACGGGAGCGTCGGAGGAGTGAGGCATGGCGTGGGGCGGTTGACGGGCCGCTCTCGGGTGGTTGGAGCCGGCTCATGGATTTTTGCGCGCTTCATTATGCGGCGCTCAGCCCTGTCAGGACGCAAAAAAATGAGGCGTCAATTGCGTGGTCTCAGCCAGTGCCTGAGGTCTCTTCGGCATGGGTCGCAGCGCGGCGCGCTTTGGGTCATGATGTGCTTGTTTTACATTGACGATCTCAAGGAGAAAGCTCATGACTTTGCTGCCAGAGCTTCAAGACAGCGCAGAGGCCATCAGCGCCCTGCGCCGCGAAATTCATGCCCACCCTGAACTGTGTTTCGAGGAACTGCGAACCTCGGACCTGGTTGCCAACGCGCTGAGCGGCTGGGGTATCCCCGTTCACCGCGGTCTGGGCAAGACCGGCGTGGTGGGCATCATCCACGGCCGCGATGGCGGCCAAAGCGGCAAGGCTCTGGGCCTGCGTGCCGACATGGATGCCCTGCCCATGCAGGAGTTCAACACCTTTGCCCATGCCAGCCAGCATGCAGGAAAAATGCATGCCTGCGGCCATGACGGCCACACGGCCATGCTGCTGGCGGCAGCGCAGTATCTGGCGGCCCACCGCGACTCCTTTGACGGCACGGTCTACACCATCTTCCAGCCTGCGGAAGAGGGCGGCGGCGGTGCGCGTGAAATGGTCAAGGACGGCCTGTTCACCCAGTTCCCCATGCAGGCCGTATTTGGCATGCACAACTGGCCGGGAATGAAGGCTGGCACCATGGCCGTGGGGGCCGGGCCGGCCATGGCTTCCAGCAACGAGTTCAAGATCGTGGTGCGCGGCAAGGGCGGCCATGCGGCCATGCCGCATATGGTGATAGATCCCGTGCCCGTGACGGCCCAGCTCATCATGGCTTTCCAGACCATTGTCAGCCGCAACGTCAAACCCATCGAGGCCGGCGTGATCTCCGTCACCATGGTCCATGCGGGCGAAGCCACAAATGTGGTGCCCGACAGCGTGGAACTGCAGGGCACGGTGCGCACCTTCTCGCTGGAGGTGCTGGACATGATCGAGCAGCGCATGCAGCAGGTCAGCAAGGCCTTGTGCGCCGCCCATGGCGCGCAATGCGAGTTCGAGTTTGTGCGCAACTATCCGCCCACCATCAACACTGCCGCCGAGGCCGAGTTTGCCCAGGCCGTGATGCGCGAGATGCTGGGTGATGAGGGCGTGCTGCCGCAGGAACCCTCCATGGGCGCGGAAGACTTTGCCTTCATGCTGCTGGAAAAGCCCGGAGCCTATTGCTTTATCGCCAATGGTGATGGCGACCACCGCGCCTTGGGTCATGGCGGCGGGCCCTGCACCTTGCACAATCCCAGCTATGACTTCAACGACACGCTGATTCCGCTGGGTGGTACTTTCTGGGTCAAGCTGGCGCAGCGCTGGCTGGCCAATCCGACACGCAGCTGATTTTTTGCGGCGACGGGCATTCTGTCTGAATGCCTGTCCCGATCAAGGCTCCGCTGTCAGGTGCCGAGCGCTTGAATTTACCTGCTTGGTCTGCGCGGGGCGATATGTTTTTCGCGCCAGGTTTCGGGTGAGCAATCAAAAAGACTGCTGAACCAGCGCGTGAAGGCACTGTGGCTGTTGTAGCCCAGCAGGTTGGCGATCTGGCCAACGGAATAGTCAGGGTTGCGGACGTAGCGCTGCGCCAGCTCGTAACGGACTTCAACCAGCAGGTCGCTGAAGCTGACACCTTCGCTATCGAGTTCCCGCTGCAGCGTTCGTACGCTACGCCCCAGACCTTGAGCGACACTGGTGCAGGTGGCATTGCCCGAAGGCAGCATCAGGTAAATGGCTTTGCGCACCAGTTGGGCGACCGAGGCTTGCCGGCCCTGCTGGGTGGTGTCCACCATGGTCTTGGCATAGCGCACCAGCACCGGATCGGCCATGGGGTTGGCCGTCTCCATGTCTTCGGTGCGCAAGACAATGCCATTGAAATCGGCATCAAACTCCACGCGACAACGGAACAGCTGCTTGTGCAGGCTGGTATCGATCGGGGCGGCGTGGCTGAAGCAAACGCGCTGAGGATGCCAGCGTTCGCGCAACAAGAATTCGCAGGTGCGAAACAGCACACCAATCGCCAGCTCCATGGACTGCGGAAAAGCCTCGGAGATGGTGAACTCCTCTCTCAGCACCACGACACCGTTCACATCTTCCATGTGAACCAGCAGCGATTCATTGAGCAGATGTGCATGCTCGATCAACGCGCTCAGCACCGTGCGCAGCGTGGGCTGATGCAGCAGCAGCAGGCTGACCACGCCGAAATTGGAGACCTGGCGCGACTGCGCCATGCGCAGGCCAAAGTTTGTGCAACCCGTGGTTTTCGCCGCGTCTTCCAGCAGGCGTCCGGCGAGCCGCACATCGATCAACTGGTCTTGCTCGCGCACCAGGGCCGGGCGCAGGCCGGCACGGCGCATGGCCGTATCCGGGTCTCCCCCTAGTTCACTGAAGAGTTCGGAAAAATTAGTCAGAGACGCTGCACGTACCAAGTTGACCATGACTGCTCCACCAAAAGGGCAGCGGGATTCTGGCATGAGATGCACAGCAGGCGGCATGAAATGCACAACCTATGTGACACAGGTTTTCTACAGTGGATTGACCGGGCGGCGCAGTTTGCGAAAAAGCCCGGACTTAAAAGTGTAGGAGACAGTTATGCGGATAAACCCTCTGACCTGTGCCCTTGGTGCAGAGCTGCTTGGTGTGCAGTTGGCGGACGCAGTGCACGATGGCGAACTTTTCTCGGAGATCAGGACGGCCCTGCTCCAGCACAAGGTGCTGTTTCTGCGCAGCCAAAACATCAGTCGTGCAGAGCATGTGGCTTTCGCCCGTCGCTTCGGTGAACTGGAGGACCATCCGGTCGTCGGCAGCGACCCTGAACACCCGGGTCTGGTACAGATCTACAAAACGCCCGACAAGCCCGTGGACCGGTATGAAAACTCCTGGCATTGCGATGCCACATGGAGAGAGATTCCGCCCATGGGCGCCGTGCTGCGCTGCATTGAATGCCCGCCGTTGGGCGGCGACACCATGTGGGCCAATATGGCCTTGGCCTACGAGAGGCTGCCTCAGCACATCAAGGAGGTGATTGCACCGCTGCGCGCCCGTCACAGCATCGAGTGCACCTTTGGTGCCGCCATGCCGCTGGAAAAGCGCCTGGCCCTCAAGGCCCAGTACCCCGATGCGGAGCATCCCGTGGTTCGCACCCACCCCGAAACGGGCGAAAAAGTTCTTTTCGTCAGCGGCTTCACTTCGCATTTCACGAACTTCCACACGCCGGCGAATGTGCGTGTGGGTCAGGACTTCACCCAGGGCAGCTCCAGTCTGCTGCAGTACCTGATCAACCAGGCCTCGATTCCGGAATACCAGGTGCGCTGGCGCTGGGAGCCCAACAGCATTGCCATCTGGGACAACCGGGCCACGCAGCACTACGCCGTCATGGACTACCCGGCATGCCATCGAAAGATGGATCGCGCCGGGATCATTGGAACCCCCACGTACTGAGTTCGATACCGCGCTTTTTATTCATAACAACGGAGACAACACCATGAACTTCCTCGACGGCCACCTCTTCCCCGAAAACCAGCAGCCGCTGATCATCACCGCTGCACCCTATGCTCCCTCGTGGATGCCCAGTGACTTTCCCGGCGAAATCGCCGTCACCATGGAAGAGCAGATCCAGAAAGCCGTGGACTGCTACAACGCAGGTGCCCAGGTGCTGCACCTGCATGTGCGCGAACTCGACGGTCGCGGCAGCAAGCGCCTCTCGAAGTTCAACGAGCTGATCGCCGGCGTGCGTGCCCGCGTGCCCGAGATGATCATCCAGGTTGGCGGCTCCATCAGCTTTGCCCCCGAAAACGATGGCGCCGCCGCCAAGTGGCTGTCCGACGACACCCGCCATATGCTGGCCGAGCTGGACCCCAAGCCCGATCAGGTGACGGTGACCATCAACACCTCGCAGATGAACATCCTGGAGCAGTTCGATGCCCGCGATATCCAGGGCACTTCCATGGAAGACCCGGCCGTGTTCAACGCCTACAAGGAAATGACCGTGCCCGCCCAGCCCGGCTGGGCCGAGGAGCATATCCGCCGCCTGTCCGAGGCCGGCATCCAGAGCGCCTTCCAGTGCTACAACATCAACAGCTTCGAGTCGGTGGAGCGCCTGATGCGCCGCGGCATCTACAAAGGCCCGCTGGTGCTGAACTGGGTGGCGATTGGCGGCGGCATGGACGCCCCCAACATCTACAGCCTGGCCCACTTTGTGCGCGCCGTACCCGATGGCGCCGTGCTGACCGTGGAAAGCTCGGTGCTCAACGTGCTGCCCATCAACGCCATGGGCATTGCCATGGGCCTGCATGTGCGCTGCGGCACCGAAGACAACCTGTGGAACCAGACCCGCACCGAAAAAATGGGCACGGTGGCGCAGATCGAGCAACTGGTACGCATGGCCAAGGAGTTCAGCCGCCCCATCGCCACGCCGGCGCAGGCGCGTGAGATCTGCCAGATTGGTGTGTTCTACGACAGCGTGGAAGAGACGCTGGAGAAGAACGGCTTTGCCCCCAACCGCAACGGCGCCCAGCAAGGCTTTTTGCGCAAGGTGGCTTGAGAGCAAACGCACAGGAGTAACGCATGAAACGCATTGCAGTTTTTTTACCCCTGGCCTTGGCCGCCGCTTTGCAGACCGGCAGCGCCATGGCATTCACCGACAAGCCCGTCAAGCTCATCGTTCCCGCCCCGCCGGGCGGCACGATCGATGTGTTTGCCCGCATCATCAGCGACCAGCTGGCTTTGGAAATCAAGCAGCCGGTCATCGTCGAGAACCGGCCGGGTGCCGGTGGTGCCCTGGCCATCAAATACATGCTGTCCCAGCCGGCCGACGGCAACACCTTGCTGGTCACGGTGACCAATATCCTGACCGAAGTGCCGCATGTGCTCAAAGGCGGCTTTGATCCCATGAAGGACGTGAGACCAGCATCCCAGATGGCGCGCTCGCTGCAGGTGTTCATTGCCTCGCCGCAGTTCCCGGCCAAGGATGCCAAGGAAGCCATTGCCTATGTGAAGGCCCATCCGGGCCAGGTATCGTTCGCCTCATACAGCCAGGGTACGACATCGCAGTACGCTGGCGTGATCCTGAATCAGAAGGCGGGATTGGATATGCAGCATGTGCCATTTCCCGGGTCTGCGCCCGCCTTGGCGCAAGTCATGGGCAATCAGATCCCGCTGATGTTCGATGGATCGGTGACTTCCAAGCCCTTGATTGCCAGCGGCAAGGTGAAGCTGCTGGCCGTGAGCTACAAAAACCGTTGGGCTGAGTTCCCGAATGTGCCGACCATGGCCGAGCTAGGCTACCCGGAGGTGGATTTCAGCAACTGGTCCGGCGTGTTTGCCTCGGCCAAGACGCCGCAGCCGCTGATGGAGAAGATCCATGCCACGATGCAGAAAATCAATGCGAGTCAGGCCGTGCAGGCGCGCTATCAGGCCACAGGCTTTGAGCCCATTCGCCAGGAGCGTTCTCTGGAGCAGCTCTCCACCGATCTGCGGGCGGAGTTCGATCGCAACGGCGAAATCGTCAAGACCTATGGCATCAAGCTGAACTAGGCTTTTGGCGGCCATGTCGGCGTGGCCGCACAGTCCTTGACATCGTTGATGTAACGCAGCCAGCGCTTCGTCAGAAGCGCTGGCTTTTTTGTGGGTCCAGCGGGTGATGAATACCAGCCAAAGATCGCCGGCGGCGCCATGGCGCTGAGCTTATCTTAGGGATTTCACCTTGGGTCTCTGGCACCAAATGCGCAGCCACTGGCATCAACTGCACAAGGCTGAAAGTCTTACTTTTTTAGAGTGGCTTCGCGGATCAAAACCGCGACTTCATAACGAAAAGGAGACCCAGCCGTGCCCCGATTTCCTCTGTGTTTTTTTTGCCTCTGTGCGCTGTCTGCTGCCAGTGCGGCCAACGCGCAATCCTCCGTCACCTTGTTTGGGGTGATGGATGCCGGTATCAGCCGCTATAGCGTGCACAGCAATGCCTGGGATGGTTCGGGTCGTACCGCAAGCCAGAGTGTCTGGGCGCTGTCACCCTCTGGCAACCTAGCCAGCCGGATCGGCATTCGCGCTGTCGAAGACCTGGGCGGCGGCAGCTCTGCCAGCCTGTGGCTGGAGGCACCGGTGACCAACGACACCGGCGGCGGCGCGCTGAATTTTGGGCGCCGCTCCACGGTCAGCATGACGAGTCAAAAATGGGGTGAAGTCCGTCTAGGGCGCGACCATACGCCTTCTTTTTTGAATGACTGGGCTTTTGACCCCTTCACCGTCAACGGCGTGGGCGTGAACCTGATTGCCGTGGTGAGCAGCAATCTGGCCATCGGCCGTGCGCTGGGCACACAGACTACCGGCACGCTGACCGAGCGGCTGCTGGGCGGTGGTTTGTCGGCGGGTACTGACAGTTATTTGCGTGCCAGCAACACCATTGGCTATCACCTGCCGCAAGGCTTGGGTGGCGTGTATGGGCAACTGATGTATGCCTTTCCAGAAAACACTTCCAAGCGCGGCCGCTATGCGGGCGGGCGCATTGGCTGGGCCCAAGGTCCTACCGATGTGGCACTGGGCTATGGCGAGAGCATGCTGGGCACTTTCAACGGCCGCAAGGAAACCATCAAATCGCTGAACCTGGGTGCTTCGTACAACTTTGGCTCGGTCAAGGTGTTGGGTGAATGGTCTCAAGTGCGCAATGCCCGCAGCGATGTGGCAGCCACCGATCGCTATGACGGACTGATGGCCGGTGTGCAGCTTCCTGTGGGCAACCATCAGCTGCGGGCCTCTGTGGCCCGTGTGCAGTTCAAAAACGGGCAAGGCACGGGCGATGCGTCGGTCAACAAGCTGGCGCTGGGCTATGTGCACAACCTGTCCAAGCGCACGGCGCTTTACACCTCTGTTTCCCGCATCAGCGTGAGCAATGGAAGCAACAATCCCGGCATCATCGGCGTGACTCCGCTGGCGGTCAGCAGCGCGCTGATCATGCCGCAACCGAGCTACAGCACCAGCCCCGGCATGCAGCCGCGCAGCGCACTGGGCGTTGACTTCGGCCTGCGCATGATTTTTTGAGCGTTCTTATCTGCAATGCTCCGCAGACTGCCGCCCAGTGGAATAGGGCTCTCATACCCTACGGGGTGGTCTGCTGAAAATGGTGATTCAAGGTGGGTTGGGCTGGCTGGCGAGGGCCAGCCCTTTTTTTCTTTTGATATGGTTTGTAAATAAAAAAGAACGGTCGTTCTAATTCAAAGAGTTTTTCGCTACACTGGTCCGGATTCTTAAAGCCCAGGAGACTCTAAATGTCCGATCTCAACACCGCTTTCGAGGCTGCAGTCAAAAACTCCACCTCGATCAGCGAGCGCCCAGACAACGCCACGCTGCTCAAGATCTATGCGCTGTACAAGCAGGCCACCGAAGGCGACAACGAGGCCAAGAAACCCAGCTTTACCGACATGGTGGGACGTGCCAAGTGGGATGCCTGGGAAAAGCTCAAGGACACGACTGCTGACGAAGCCAAGCAGCTCTACATCGATCTGATCGAGTCGCTGCGCTGATTCGCTCCAGCCGCAATCGCAAGCAAGACCCCGGATTCCGGGGTCTTGTTGTTTCAACGCCCGTATAGGTCCAAGACCGGAGCGCTGAAACGGGCATACCTAAGCGGGGTGTCGTTTCCCTGATGTGAAGCGACGTTGCGACTTAAGGGGATCAATACTTGTTCGAGAAATTGGCGCTGATGCGCTGACGCAGATACTCCGCCCCCGTAATGGGCGGATATTTTTTGTCCGGACCTTCGATGAGCGCGTCCTCGTTGGCCTGGCAGAAGAATGCCAGGCTGTAGCGTGCGCCCTGGTACTCATGGGGCAGAGGGTTGCGCACGCGATGGAAGTTGCTGGGCAGCTGGTCGTCGCTCCAGCGGGTCAGCATATCGCCGATATTGCAGGTGATCACGCCTTCCACCGGGTCTACCGGCGTCCATTGCTCGGATGCGGCATCCTTGCCGGGCAGCACCTGCAGTCCACCCTGACCTGCGCGCTGAAACAGCAGGGTGAGGCAATCAAAGTCGGTATGCGCCCCGGCGCGCCACAGGCCTACTTCGTGCTTGAGCGCGGGGTCTGTCGCAAAGTAATGCAGCATGCGCAGCGTGCTCTGGTAGCCGGGCAGGTCCGGGTTGTGTGCGCGGGTGAAAAATTCGGCATCAAAACCCAGCTTGTAGGCAAAGCAGGACAGCAGCTTCATGCCCACCTGCCAGCACTGACGCTCAAAGTTCAAGGTGGCTTGTTTGAAGCCCGGCAGTTCCTCCTCGCCAGGCCACAGGCCTTCCATGCGCGGGCGGGTGACCTGGTAGGACTCCTTCTGGTCTGGCGTGCGGGTGGAAGGGCGAATCTGGGCCTTGTGCTCCCAGCCCGAGTTGCGTGCCAGCGGCCACCGGGCCTTGGTCTCACGCGGCAGATCAAAGAACTGCTCGGCTCTGTGGAAGGCTGCGCTGATATCGTCCGGCGCAATGCCGTGGCCGGAGACCTGAAAGAAGCCAATCTCTACCGATGCAGCCCAGAGCGCTTCGGCAATCTCGGCCTTGCGATGTTCGAAATCAGAGATGTCGATCACGCGCACTTCGCGTGCGCGAGTCTCCATGCCTTGGCCGCCCATGCGGGACTCCTTGTCCAGTTCGCCAAGGCTGTAGGGGGTGTGGTGAAGGGTGTGGCTTGTCATGAGTCGTTCACTTGTAATGGCTTCAGAAACCCGCCAGTGCAGCGTCGTGGTTCCTGAAGTGATGGATAAGGCTACGCTGCGCCCAGGGCGCCGGTACCCACTTCAAGAGCAATGACCCGCGAAGCCGGTTGGGGCTTCGTGCTGAACGCTTCTACTCTCAATTTCAGTGCAGCAAACGCCGTGCCAGCATGGCTTGCGGGCAGGACATGCTTGATCCGAGGCGTCTTGCTTCAATCTGGTGCGAACGCCTGCATGAATGCATGCAGTCGCTGCGCGCACTGCACCGCCTTGAAGCATGTGTGCAGGGCTTGCCAGTGAAAAACTGCGGCAAACAAAAGCCGCCAAAAAGCAGGCACGCCAATTGCTTTGATGATGAACGAGTAGAAGCGTTCAGCCTGTGTCTTGCCGCAATGCACAGCGCCCGGAAATTGCTCATGTCCTGCCAGTCGCAGCTTCTTGCCTGGCTTTATCGCTGATAGAGACCTGAGAGTTCCACCATGCAACGTCGCCATTTCCTCGCCGCCTTACCTGTTTGTGTCGCTCCCTGGGTGCATGCCCAGGGCAGGTCGCTGACACCGCTCAAGTTCACGCTGGACTTTCGTGTCACAGGTCAGACCGCACCGTTTTTTCTGGCACAGCAAAAAGGTTATTACCGCGACGAAGGGCTGGATGTGAGCCTGGATGTGGGCTCGGGCTCGGTGGCTTCGATCACCCGGATTGCCAGTGGCGCTTACCAGCTGGGCCTGGGCGATATCAGCTCGCTGATCGAGTTCAATGCGCAGAACGCCGGCACGCCGCGCGTGCAAGCCGTCTACCAGTACTACAACCGTGCGCCCTTCGTCATCATCGGCCGCAAGGACAGAGGCGTGACCACGGATTTTCAAAGTCTCAAGGGCAAGAAGGTGGCCGCAGCGGCGGTGGAGTCCACGCGCCGTGCCTGGCCCATGGTGGCGCGCAACAAGCAGCTGCCGGTGGATCTGTTTTCCTGGTCCACCACCGAGTTTTCTGCGCGCGACAACGTCATGGTGCGCGGCGATGTGGATGCCGCCACGTATTTCCACGACTCGGCCCTGTCGCTGTTCGCCCGCATCAAGCCCGAAGAGCTTTCCATACTGCGCTACACCGATGCCGGCGTGCAGCTCTATGGCAATGCCATTCTGGCTTCCAGCGGGCTGATTGCCGAGAAGCCGGAAGTGGTGGCCGCCTTTTTGCGAGCCACTAACCGCGCGATTGTGGAGAGCTTTGCCAACCCGGCCGCAGCCATTGCCGCCACCCGCCAACGCGAGCCGATTCTGGACGAAAAGCTGGAGCTGGCACGCTGGGCGATTACCGCCCAGTACGTGGGTGCGGCGGATACCCAAAGCCATGGCTTGGGCGACTTCAGTAAGCGCCTGCTGGAGCAGCAGGTGGACAGCGTGGTGGAGACCTTTGCGCTCAAGTCCCAGCCCTCGGCCGATGCCTTGTTCAATCGCAGCATGCTGCCCGCCAAGGCGGCGCGCATGCTCAAGGCCTGAGTGGGGAGCGCCATGTCTGTGTCCGCCACTTTGCCTTCTCTGCTGCCTGCACCTCAGGCGCTCAACGCAACCGACGGCCGTTATCTGCGCCAGGCCATTGCCCTGGCCGACCGTGCTCGCGCGCGCGGCAACCGACCCTTTGGTGCGCTGATCGTGGATGCCCAAGGCGTGGTGCTGGCCGAGGCCAGCAATGCCAACGGCGAAAGCGGCGACTGCACGGCCCATGCCGAGCTGTCGGCCATACGCCTGGCCAGCCCGCAGCATTCCCGCCAGGCGCTGGCGTCAGCCACCTTGTATTCGTCGGCCGAGCCCTGCGTGATGTGCGCGGGGGCGATTTTCTGGTCGGCCATAGGGCGGGTGATTTACGGCATCGATGCCGAGCGCTTGCGCGTGTTTCGCGGCGAGCGGCTGGACCAGAAGGATGCCGAGCTGTCCTGTCGCGACGTGTTCGGCCGTTCCTCGCACGCCATCGAATGCATAGGCCCGGCCCTGATCGACGAGGCCCGCGCCTCGCATCAGGGCGCCTGGAAAGCCTGAGTACCGACAACCGATTGATCTACAGAGAGGAGAAGCCACCATGCCAAGCAAACGACTGTTTCTGCAAACCGCCCTGGCCCTGGGCGCCTATGCCAGCGCCACGGCCGCGTTTGCGGCCACGCCCATCAAGTTCCAGCTGGACTGGCGCTTTGAAGGCCCGTCCGCCCTGTTTCTCCAGCCTGCCGCCCAGGGCTATTTTCAGGCGGCCGGCCTGAATGTGACCATCGATGCGGGTAGCGGCTCGGGTGGCGCCATCCAGCGCGTGGCGTCCGGCTCCTATGACATGGGCTTTGCCGATCTGGCGGCGCTGATGGAGTTTCAGGCCAACAACCCGGACATGAAGGAGAAGCCCGTGGCCGTGATGATGGTCTACAACAACACGCCGGCCTCGGTGATGGCGCTCAGGAAAAGCGGTATCGCCAAGCCCGCCGACCTGAGCGGCAAGAAGCTGGGTGCGCCGGTGTTTGATGCGGGCCGTCGCGGCTTTCCCCTGTTTGCCAAGGCCAACCAGGTGGGCGAAGTGCAGTGGACCAGCATGGACCCGCCGCTGCGCGAGACCATGCTGGTACGCGGCGATATCGATGCCATCACGGGCTTTACCTTCACCTCGCTGCTGAACCTGGAGACGCGCGGCGTCAAGGCCTCCGACGTGGTGGTGCTGCCATTTGCCGACAACGGCGTCAAGCTCTACGGCAACGCCATCATCGCCAGCCCCAAGCTGGTCAAGGAGAACCCCGAGGCGATCAAGGCATTCCTGCAAGCCTTCACCAAGGGTGTCAAGGAAGTCATAGCCCATCCTGCCGCTTCGATCGCGCATGTGAAAGCGCGTGACGGCATCGTCAACAGCCAGCTGGAGGGTCGCCGGCTGCAGCTGGCCATAGACACCGTGATCAACACCGCCGATGCGCGCGCCGAAGGCTTTGGTCAGATCGCTCCCACACGCCTGGCGCTGATGGCCTCCCAGGTCTCGGATGTGTATGCAACCAAGACGCGTGTGAATCCGCAGACCGTGTGGAACGGCAGCTTTCTGCCCTCGGCTGCCGAGCTCAACGTGCTGCCAAAGAAGTGAGATCTGCGTTCCATTTGCACTTGATTTGATAGCTGATGGCGCTTGATTGATAGGCGCTACAGCCAGTTTTAGTATGACACCATCACTCTCGGATACCGACGCGCCCTTTGTGGAGTTCAAGGACGTCTGGCTGGCCTACAACGAGCAATTGCTGCAGGCCAATCACTTTGCGGTGGAGGCCATCGATCTGCAGGTCCAGCGTGGCGAGTTCATTGCCATCGTCGGCCCCTCGGGTTGCGGCAAGTCCACCTTCATGAAACTCACCACCGGGCTGAAGATGCCCTCCATGGGCCGCATCACGGTCGATGGCCAGCGCGTCACCGGGCCGCTCAAGATTTCGGGCATGGCATTTCAGTCCTCGTCGCTGCTGCCCTGGCGCACCACGCTGGATAACGTGCTGCTGCCGCTGGAAATCGTGGAGCCGCACCGCTCGCAGTTCAAGCAAAAGCGCAAGGAATACGAGGCCCGGGCCGTGGCTTTGCTGGCCAAGGTGGGGCTGGCGGGATACGAGAACAAGTTTCCCTGGCAGCTGTCGGGCGGCATGCAGCAGCGGGCCAGCATTTGCCGGGCCTTGATTCATGAGCCGCAGATGCTGCTGCTTGACGAGCCTTTTGGTGCGCTGGATGCCTTCACGCGCGAGGAGCTATGGTGCATTTTGCGGGACCTGCAGGCCGAGCAGAAATTCAATGTGATCCTGGTGACCCACGATCTGCGCGAAAGCGTTTTTCTGGCCGACACCGTGTATGTGATGAGCAAGAGTCCCGGCCGCTTTGTGGTGCGCCGCGACATCGAACTGCCCCGCCCGCGTGACCTGGAAGTGACGTACTCCAGCGAATTCTCGGACATCGTCTATGAGCTGCGCGGCCACATCGGTGCCTTGCGCAAAAACACCGCCGCCGCTGGCGCTGTCATCAACCAATAAGGAAAGCTTTCATGCACGGAAAAACCGCGGAACGCTGGGCGCCCTGGGTGCTTTTGCTGCTGATCGTTCTGCTCTGGCAGGTGATCTGCTCGGCGTTCGAGATTTCTGAATTCATCTTTCCCAGCCCCTGGGCCATAGGTCATCAGCTGGTGGAGTTCGGCTCCATCATCGCCGTCCATGCCTGGCGCACTTTCTGGGTGACCATGGCCGGTTTTGGTCTGGCAATCGTGGTGGGCGTGCTGCTGGGTTTTCTGATCGGCTCTTCGCGTCTGGCCTATGCGGCTTTCTACCCGCTGATGACGGCTTTCAATGCCTTGCCCAAGGCCGCTTTTGTGCCCATCTTGGTGGTCTGGTTCGGCATTGGTGCCGGGCCGGCGATTCTGACGGCGTTCCTGATCAGCTTTTTCCCCATCATGGTCAACATCGCCACCGGCCTGGCCACGCTGGAGCCCGAGCTGGAAGATGTGCTGCGCGTGCTGGGGGCAAAGCGCTGGGATGTGCTGATCAAGGTGGGCCTGCCGCGCTCCATGCCGTATTTTTACGGCTCGCTCAAGGTGGCCATCACCCTGGCTTTTGTGGGCACGACCGTCAGCGAGATGACGGCCGCCAATGAAGGCATTGGCTATCTGCTGGTCTCCGCCGGTTCTTCCATGCAGATGGGGCTGGCGTTTGCCGGCCTGCTGGTGGTGGGCGCCATGGCCATGGTGATGTATGAGCTGTTCAATGCGGTGGAAAAACGCACCACGGGCTGGGCACGCAGAGGCTCACAAGGCGAGTAAAAACTGCTGGCTGTCTTGGGGCAAAAAAGGCCTGCCGGATGTTCAATCCGGCAGGCCTTTCATCATATTCAGCCCGCGTTTCGGCAAGCGGCCATGGCATCCAGCGGCTTTTGGTAGCTGGGGCTTTGCACATCCATCAGGCCCAGCACCGTGTGATACAGGTTGTCGTGCGAGAGCGCCTGATCCAGTCCGTTGCGCAGGCAGGCATCCGAGATCTGGGTGCGCGCGCCCAGGCCGTGGCTCTCGCCCAGCCAGGCAATCATGGGCACATGCTTTTGCTCGTCGGGTGCCATGGCATAGGGCATGCCGTGCAGATAAATACCCATCTCGCCCAGTGATTCGCCATGGTCGGACATGTAGAGCAGGCCGGTCTGGTACTGGCTTTGGCGGGCCTTGAGCCAGTCTATGGTCTGCGCCAGAAAGTGATCGGTGTAGCGTATGGAGTTGTCATAGGCATTGATCACGGTTTGCTGTGCGCAGCTGGACAGCGCATTGGTGTCGCACTCGGGCTGGAAGAGCTTGGTCTCGGCCGTGGCACGCTTGTAGTAGGCCGGGCCGTGGCTGCCCATCTGGTGCATGACCAGCACCACGCCCTTGGCGCGGCGCTCGGGGTCCAGCTTGGCGATGCGCTCGTCCAGGCCGCTGAGCAAGATGCCGTCCAGGCATTCGCCATCGCTGCTGCACAGGGCTTTGCCGTCGGCGGTATTCACGCGATCGGCGGTGCTGGCATTCGGTATGCGCTGGCACACGCCTTTGCAGCCCGCTTGGTTGTCCACCCACAGCACGGCCAGGCCTGCGGCCTGCAGCACATCGAGCAGATTGTCGTGATCTTCCTTGGCGGCGTAAAAAGCCTCGCGCCCCAGGCTGGAGAACATGCAGGGCACGGATTCGCGGGTACTGGTGCCGCAGGAGGTAGCGTTGCGCCAGCTCAGCACATTGCGCTGAGCCAGATCTGGATTGGTCTGGTGGGCATAGCCGTTGAGGCTGAAGTTGGCCGAGCGGGCCGTCTCACCCACCACCAGAACGAAGAGCGGAGGCTTGTTGCCCGCCTGCGCATAGCTGGCACCCAGGGCCACGCCGCCGGTAATGGTCTTGAAGGGGCGGGGTTTGTGCAGCAAAGGCTTGAGCCCAGCATCCACCGTGGCTAGCACCGGGTTCACGGGGTTGAACATGAAACGCAGCCACAGATTGTTGCGCACCACCGGGGCCAGTTCCCGGTAGGAGATGAAGACGCTGCCCGCCAGCAAGGCAAGCGATGACACGGCCAGCACCAGGGTGCGCATGAGAGTGCGGCCGGCCGTTTGGCTGCCGCGTATGGGTTGCCTCCACAGCCACAGCGCCGGAAGACCCACGATCACGGCAAGCTGCAGCAGCAATTTGGGATTGAACAGGTCGGCACTTTCGCGCACGTCGGTCTGCACGATGTTGTGGATCATGCCCCGGTCCATGATGGTGCCGTACTCCACCATGAAGTACTGGGAGCCGGCGGCAATCAGCAGCAGCAGCAGCCAGACCGGCTTCATCCAGCGCGGCCAGGCCGTCAGGCTCAAGAGCAGCGAGGTGGCAAAAAACACCAGCGGCAGGATGCGCACAAACAGCACGGTGAGGCTGCCATCGTAGCCATCGAGCGTGGGCAGGCGCAGCCAGAGCGCCCAGTTGGCGGTCAGCGTGATCCAGGCTGACAGCAGCAGGACCACGGTTTGAGGAGACAGCGCACGACGCTCTGCGGTCGGAGATGACGGATGCGAGCTGGCTTGCGTGAAGTGGGGAAGAGGATAGGGCCGGGACATTGATGCGAAGCCTAAATTTGCTTTCTTAAGAGCATCTGAAGCTCGGCCCGAAGTGCTCGACTCGCGCGGCAGGGTGTCGCATCCGGCGCCGGGCCGGTCCTGCCAGCCTTTCAGCAGATCAGGTGTTTGCGCGTGGCCTGAGGCAGGTATTGGCACAGCTGCTCATGGCGCTGCTCGGGCGGCAGTTGCGCCAGCCGGCTGACCTGTGCATAAAACGCCTGCCAGCCTTGCTCTGGCGATGCGGCCTGCGCTTGCGTCTGCTGCCATAGCGCCGTGAAAGCGGGAACCCAGTCGTCATAGGCCGCCAGAGCGCCAAAGCTGGCGTTGTTGGCATCGCGCACCCAGTCATCGCTTTGCTGCAGGCGCTGCAGATAGGTTGCGCGCAGGGCCGGCGTGGTCAGCAGAGGCTCGTCCTGGCCCAGCCATTGGGCGCGCAGCAGGGCATATTGTTGGCGAAAGCTTGAAAATACTTCTGTTTTCATAGCTTCAAGTGCTTGTGCATCAATCGATTTAGCCTTGTTTTGCTGGTAAATCTCCAGCAAGGCCTCACGGGTCTGCTGGGTCAGCGCCTGCCACTGCTGTCTGCGTGCCTGGGCTTGTTGCCAGCGCTTTTGCGTGGCGGCACTGGCATGCGCTTGCAGCCACAGTGGCGTGCCGATTTGCTCCACCGTGCTGGCAAAGGACTCGTTGAAAGCCGTGTCATTGGCCACATACAGCAGCTGATGTGCCAGCTCGTGAAACAGCAGGCCGGCGAAGTCGCCTTCCTGCCAGTTCACAAAGGTGCTCAGCAGCGGATCGCCGCCCAGCCAGTTCAGATAGCCCAGCGTGGAATAGGCGGGAACGCCATAGACATTGACTTCCAGACCCTGGCGGGCCAGCTCGCTGGCCTGGGCTCTGGCATCGGTTGGATCGAAATAGCCTCTATATCCTACGCAACCGGCTATGGGAAAGCACCAGCGGTGCAGCTCCAGGCTGTCGACCGGTGCCGCCACCACATTCCACACCGCGTGGCTGCGCTGCAGCGCGGCATAGCGGGTGTAGCTGCTGTTGCGGGGCAGTTGCAGCGTGTCGCTCGCAAACTCGCGCATCTTCTGCGCCGCTTGCAGACGCTGGCGCAGGGCCGGGGCCAGGTTCTCCTGCCGCAGCCAGTCGGGTATGGGCTGGGCAGCATGCATGATCTGCATCTGGCCGCGAAAACCCTGCCAGTAAAAGCCCAGACTGGAGCAGCCGCCCAGCACCAGCGTGGATACCAGCATGGCGACAAACACGACCAGACCACCAAAGCCTGTGCGGCTGACTACACTCTGGTCTTTGCGCATCGCAACCGCCTACCTTTTCGATTCTTGCTTCATGGATTTTTTAACGCTTCTCATCATTTTGACCTCTGTGCTGTATCTGCTCAAAAAGCAGGAGCAACGCCGCAACACGCAGCTGCTGGCGCAGCAGCTGGGGCGGTTTCAGATCGAAAAGCTCATGGGCTCTTTGATGGAGGGCTATCTGCGCGCCGTTGGCGAGCAGGATCTGCAGCGCCGCGCCCAGGTCTGGACGGTGCTGGAGAACACGGAAAGCAGCCTAGTTTCGCAGTTTCAGCGCTTTGCCGACGAGTTTGCCCAGCTGCCGCCGGAGCAGACCCGGGTCTCCACCCTGCCGCTGGCTCTGCCGTATATGGATAAGTTTTTCCCCGCAGCCACCATGGATGTGCGCGCAGCCATGCAGTTGCATGCCAAGGCGGTAGCCGCCGCAGCCATGCGTGACGGCATGGATGATGAAGAGCGCAAGCGCCAGGCTTTCACCATGACGGCCGAGCTCATGCTGATGCAACACACTTGCCATTGGTTCTGCAAGAGCCGCACCGTGGCCTCCATGCGGCTGATTGCGCGCCATAAAACCTCGTATGAGCAGGTGCTGCAATCGGTGGCTGCCAATACGCGCCAGGCCTATCAGCAGCTCGCAGGCATACGCAGCTGAGCGGGCAGCGACGGGGTCTATATGCGGCCCTCTCCGACATATCCCTGATTGCACCGTCTTGACCCTGCAATCAGGGATGTGAAAAATGGGGGAGATGAAAAACCTGTTAAGCACATTGGAATCGCATCTGGCTACGCTGCCAGTGACCACTTCAGTGCAGCTGTCCTCCGGGGAACGCATAGGCCCGGACGACAGCGCAGTTCAGCTCAATTTTCGTTCCCCCAAGGCATTGGCGGCGCTGGCCGACGGGCAGATCGGCTCGGTGGGAGCCGCCATCGTGGAAGGCTGGGTCGATGTCAAAGGCTGTGCACGCGACATCATGGCCGTCGCTACGGGGCTGTTGCAGGGCAATCCGGTGGAGCTGGCGCCGACCTGGCTGGAGCAGACCGTCTCCAAGGCCAAGTCTCTGGCCATGCACACGCTCACGCGGGATGCCGAGCAAATCCAGTTTCACTACGATCTCTCCGACGAGTTCTATGCGCTGTGGCTGGACCCGAGGCGGGTCTATTCCTGCGCCTACTACCGGGACCTGAGCATGAGCCTGGCGCAAGCCCAGGAAGCCAAGCTTGATCACATCTGCAAAAAGCTGCAGCTGCAGCCCGGTGAGCGCTTCTGGGACATAGGCTCAGGCTGGGGCGGTCTGATCTTCTGGGCGGCCGAAAACTATGGCGTGCAAGCCCATGGCATCACCTTGTCGCGCAACCAGTTCGAGTATGTGCAGCGCCAGATCGAAGCCAAAGGCCTGCAAGGCCGCGTGACGGTGGAGCTGCGCGACTACCGGCAGATGGAGGGCGTGCTGCCTTTTGACAAGATTGGCTCGGTAGGTATGTTCGAGCATGTGGGCAGCGCTTATCTGGCCGAGTATTTTCAGACCATCCATCAGATGCTGCGGCCCGGAGGCATGGCCTTGGTGCACGGCATCACGGCCGGGGGCGTGGGCAATGGCGAGGTGGGAGCTGGTATTGGTGACTTCATCAGCCGCTACATCTTTCCGGGCGGGGAGTTGATGCACATCAGCCGCGTGCTGCATGACCTGGGAAAAAGCGGGCTGGAGATGGTGGATGTGGAGAATCTGCGCCCCCACTATGCGCGCACGCTCTGGGCCTGGTCCGACAGTCTGGAAGCCCAGCTAGCGCAGGCGCAAAGCATTCTGACGGCTCAGTATGATGCAGACAGGGCAGCTAGGGCCTTGCGTGCCTATCGCCTGTATCTGGCCGGTTGCGCCATGGGCTTCGAGCACGGCTGGGTGGCCTTGCATCAGATGCTGTGCATCAAGCCCGACGGCGATCTGCAGCATGGCGTGATGCCCGGTGCGCAGAGCCGCTATGCTTTCAACCGCGAATACATCTACCGCTGAAGGACACCATGCTCTACAAATTCAAATCGCGCGCCACCGCAGATCTCATCATGCTGGAGGCCAATGGTCGTCAGGTGCTGGAAATCATGGGCAAGCCGCCAGAGGCGCATGGCATAGTCACCGTGGAGCAGATTCCTGCCGCGATTGCGGCGCTGGAAGCTGCCGCGGCCGAGGATGCTGCCCGCCGTGCCGCCGCCGGAGCGGACGAGGCCGATGAAGCCGAGGAAGACACGAACTCGTCGGGTGCCAAGGACGGTGTGAGTCTGGGGCGGCGTGTGGCGCCGCTGGTGGAGATGCTGCGCCGCAGCGCCGCCGAAGGCCGGGACGTGACCTGGTAGCCTGCCGAGCAGGCAAACAACAAGCCCGCAGCAATGCGGGCTTGTTGTTGAGGGCGTAGGCTTATCAGTCGGCGTAGGTGCCGGCTGCCTTGATGACCTTGCCCCACTTGGCGATTTCGGCTTCCACAAACTTCTTGTGGCCGGCGGGGTTGATACGGTCATCCGTAGCGATCACGGCACCCAGGGCTTCCTGGCGCTTGATGAACTCGGGATCCTTGAGCGAAGTCTTCATGGCTTCGTTGATCTTCTGCACCACTTCGGCAGGCGTGCCCTTGGGGGCGTACAGACCGTGCCAGATGGTGACGTTGAAGTCCTTCAGGCCCAGGGATTGCAGCGTGGGCAGATCCTTGAGTGCCGGTGTGGTCAGAGGCTTGGCGGTGGTCACGGCATAGGCCTGGACCTTCTTGGCTGCAATCTGCGACGTGGTGTTGGTGGTCTGATCACACAGCAGGTCGACCTGGTTGCCCATCAGGTCGGCAATCGCAGGAGCTGCGCCCTTGTAAGGCACAGGCGTCATATCGTTTTGCAAGGCCGCCTGGAACATCAGACCGCACAGGTGGGAGGCGGAACCGATGCCGGCATTGGCCAGGTTCACCTTGCCTTGGTTCTTGCCGACCCAGTCCTTGACTTCAGCGAAGTTCTTGGCAGGCAGGGTGGGGCGGCCGATCAGCGTCATTGGCACATCGTTGATGATGCCGGCGTACTCGAAGTCGTTGAGCACATTGAAGGGCAGCTTGCGATACAGCGTCGGGATCGTGGACATGGCGATGTGCGTCAGCAACAGCGTGTAGCCATCGTTCCTGGCGCGGGCGGCCTTGCCGATACCGATGGTGCTGCCTGCACCGTCGGCGTTGTCGATCACGATGGTGGCATTGCCCAGCTGCTTGCGCATGGATTCGGCCAGGTCGCGGGCCACCTTGTCGGTGGGGCCGCCGGCCGTGAACGGAACAATGATGGTGATCGTCTTGCCGGCAGCAGGGTAGGTGCTGTCAGCGTAGCTGCTGATGGCTGCAGTAGCGGCCAGGGCCACGGTGGCGATCTTGAAAATTGTCTTCATGATGTCTCCCTAAAAACTCGTCTGTATGAACCAAGACAGTTGGTTACTACAGGAGCAGAGCCGAATTCTATGAAGAGCGGCCTTGTAAGGTTTTATCTATTTTCTAAGTGTTATCCCGTGAAGACACGGGTATTCCCATGGAGTTTGCGCTTGCGCAAACGCGCCAAGATCGGGTATCGGTCCGGCCGTCACTGGTAGGAGCGGGCGTCCTCCACCACCTTGCCGTCATTGGGCAGGCTGCCCGGCGCCACCAGTTGCACTTCGCCGCGCAGCTTGGTCACTTCGCGCAGGGCGTCGATCACCTGCAGGGCAAAGCCGGGCGCGGTTTCCGTGGTTTCCACCAGCAGCTGCATCTGGTCGTTGGCCATCTCGCCCGTGACCACCAGTCTGGCCTTGGCTATCTGCGGAAAGCGCTTGACGACCTCGGCCACTTGCTTGGCATGCACAAACATGCCGCGTACCTTGGTGGTCTGATCGGCGCGGCCCATCCAGCCCTTGATGCGGGCGTTGGTGCGGCCTGTTGGGCACTGGCCGGGCAGATAGGCAGAGAGGTCGCCCGTGCCAAAGCGGATCAGCGGATAGTCGGGGTTGAGCGTGGTGACGACCAGCTCGCCCACCTCGCCCTCGGCCACCGGATCGCCGGTGCCGGGGCGCACGATTTCCACGATCACGCCTTCATCGAGCACCAGGCCTTCGCGGGCGCTGGTCTCAAAGGCAATCAGGCCCAGGTCGGCCGTGCCGTAGCACTGATAGGCGTCAATGCCGTGATCGCGCATCCAGGCGCACAGCGAAGGCGGAAAGGCCTCGCCGCTGACCATGGCCTTGCTCAGGCTGGGCAGCTGGATGCCCATCTCCAGGGACTTCTCCACAATGATTTTGAGAAAGCTGGGCGTGCCTACATAGGCTGCGGGCTGCAGATCGAGCATGGCCTGCACCTGCTGCTCGGTCTGGCCGGTGCCGCCGGCAAACACCGTGCAGCCCAGGGCATGGGCGCCGGTTTCCATCATCGAGCCTGCAGGCACGAAGTGGTAGGAAAAACAGTTGTGCACCAGCTCGCCGGTGCGAAAGCCGGCGGCATACATGGCGCGGGCCATGCGCCAGTAATCGCTGCGGCGGCTTTCGGGTTCGTAAATCGGGCCGGGGCTGGCAAACACGCGCGGCATTTCGTGGCCGGTGGCAATGGCGTTGAAGCCGCCAAAGATCTGCTGGGGCCGCTGTGCGGCCTGGCGCTCCAGCAGCTCGCTTTTGCGGGTGACGGGCAGCTGTGCCAGTGCGGCGCGGCTGTTGATACGGCTGGCATCCACGCCATGGAGCAGCTCGGCAAACGCGCCGGAATGCCGTTGGGCATGGGCGATCTGTTCGGGCAGGCGCGCCATCAGCTCGGCTTCGCGCTGCTCCGGGCTGCGGGTTTCCAGGGCGTCGTAGAAGTGGCTCATCTCATCTCTCCTGCACGCATTTGTTCCAGTGAATTCAGATTTCAGGCGAAGCAAGCCTTATCCGCTTGTGTATCAAGCGGGGTTTGCTATTGAATTGGTAGTTATGGTTCCGGGGTGCTCAGGCCAGCCAGCGCTTGCGGCGCTTGTAGCTCTTCACATCCTTGAAGCTCTTGCGCTCCCCGCCGCCCACGCCCAGGTAGAACTCCTTGACGTCCTCGTTGCTGGCCAGGTCGCTGGCCTTGCCGTCCATCACGATGCGGCCGCTTTCCATGATGTAGCCGTAGTCGGCGTATTTGAGCGCCATATTGGTGTTCTGCTCGGCCAGCAGGAAAGTGACTTTTTCCTTGCTGTTGAGGTCTTTGACGATGTGAAATACCTCATCGACGATCTGCGGCGCCAAACCCATGGAGGGTTCATCGAGCAGCACCATGCGCGGGTTGCTCATCAGGGCGCGGCCGATGGCGCACATCTGCTGCTCACCGCCCGAGGTATAGGCGGCCTGGCTGGTGCGGCGGGTCTTGAGGCGCGGGAAATAGTTGTAGACCTTTTCCAGATTGGCGGCGATCTCGCCCTTGTCGCTGCGTGTGTAGCTGCCGGTCATCAGATTTTCTTCAATCGTCAGGTGGGCAAAGCAGTGGCGCCCTTCCATGACCTGAACCACGCCGCGCTTGACCAGCTCGGCCGGCGAGAGATTCTGGATCTGCTCGCCTTCCAGGGTGATGCCACCCTTGGTAACTTCGCCGCGCTCGCCCTTGAGCAGATTGGAGATCGCCCGCAGCGTGGTGGTCTTGCCCGCGCCGTTGCCGCCCAGCAAGGCCACGATGCTCTGATGGGGCACCTGCAGCGAGACGCCTTTGAGCACCAGGATCACATGGTTGTAGATGACCTCGATGCCATTGACCTCCACCAGCGGCGCGGCTGCGGCAGAGGTGGAAACTGTGTGTGGGGAATCGGTCATGCGCTCACCTGGTGATATCAAAATTGATAGCTTATTACGCTTGATAAATAAGCGTTTGAGGCTTTTCGTTTAAATCATGATTCGCTGCAGAGGCCCAGCTCAGAGACATCGAGCAAGGGCCGCCCCGCAGCGAGGATGTCGCCCCCTCTCCCGATGCGACGCAGCGAGAGAGGGGGAAGGCGCTAGCGCCTCAGGGGGTGCAGGTTCTCACCTTGACGTTCTTTTCCTTGGCGTACTTGTCCGCATATTCCTTGACCAGCGGATCGATCAAGGTCTTGTCGGACTGGTACCAGTCGGAAGTCACGGTGAACTTGGCGCCGTCCCAGGTTGCAATGCGCGCCCAGTCGGCACCCAGGTGGTTGTCACAGCTGGTCTTGAAGGGACGGATGATCTTGCCAAAGCCCAGCTCGTTGAGGCGGGCCTGGGTCAGGTTCAAGTTTTCCAATCCCCAGCGCACTTGCTCGGGGCTCATGACCTTGCCCTTGCCGAACTTTTCCTGAGCGGTGCGAATGGCTTCGACCTGCAGCATGGAAATCATCATGCCGCGGGTGTGTGCCAGCTGGCCCAGCTCCTTGACATCCTTGGCCGTGCCCTGGTTCTTGTCGTAGACCTGGGCCTTGACTTCGTCATGCACCTTGTCGCGCTCGGCCGTGTTGTGGATGGTCACGGTGTTGTAGCCCTTGGCGCCGGCACCGATGTCTTTGACGTCATGGTCGGAGCCGCCCCACCAGATGGCGTACATCTTCTCGCGGGGGTAGCCGGTGGCCTGGGCTTCGCGCACGGCCGTGGGCGTCATCACACCGGCGGACCACAGCAGCACATAGTCGGGGCGGTTCTGACGGATTTGCAGCCAGGTGGATTTTTGCTCCACGCCGGGGGCGGTGACGGGCAGCAGGGTCAGCTCGAAACCATCCTTGGCGGCGCGCTTTTGCAGCAAAGGAATGGGTTCCTTGCCATAGGGCGAGTCGTGGTAGACCAGGGTGATCTTCTTGCCCTTGAGATTGCCTTTTTCCTTCTTCAGGATGTCCTGGATGATGGAGTCGGCTGCCGTCCAGTAATTGCCCAGCAGGGGGAAGTTCCACTCGAACACCTTGCCGTCCGCCGATTGCGACAGACCATAGCCGGGCGTGACGACGGGAATCTTGTCGCCCACGGCCTTGTCCGTCACGGCAAAGGTGATGCCGGTGGACTGGGTATCAAAGCCCGAAGCGCCGCCGTCCTTGCCTTTCAGGCGCTCATAGCATTCCACGCCCTTGGCCGTGTCATAAGCGGTTTCGCATTCCTCGAACTTGATCTTCACGCCGTTGATGCCACCCTTGGCGTTGATGAGCTTGAGGTAATCCTGTTTGCCGTCGGCCCATGGGATACCCAGAGGTGCGAACTGGCCGGTGCGGTAGACCAGCAAAGGCACAAACTGTTCCTGGGCCATGGCCGCAGGCGACGCCATCAGGGCGCCCATGCCAGCGGCGACGGTAGCAGCGGCAATCGCAACTTTCTTGAACATCATCAACTGTCTCCTTGGGTTATTTGGGACAAAGTCCCGGGCAGGCACTCTGTGGTGTCTTGTTTGAAATCAATGTGGGAAGGGCCAGACGCGCAGCTTTTGGCGTGCGGTAGCCCAGAGCTTGGCCAAACCATGCGGTTCCACAATCAGGAAGAACACGATGAGGGCACCAAAAATCATGTGTTCCAGATAGGTGGCTGTTGCGGTGGACAGGGGCAGGCCCAGCCAGTGCGGCACCTGGTTGAGCAGCAGAGGCAGCAGCACAAAGAAGGCTGCGCCGAAAATGCTGCCCACCACCGAACCCAGGCCGCCGATGATGATCATGAACAGCAGCTGCAGCGAACGGTCCAGGCTGAAGGCCGCAGGCTCCCAGGCACCCAGGTGCACAAAGCCCCAGAGCGCACCGGCAATGCCGACGATGAAGCTGCTGACGGCAAAGGCCGAGAGCTTGGCGTAGGTGGGACGGATGCCGATCACGGCCGCTGCCACATCCATGTCGCGCATGGCCATCCATTCGCGGCCGATGGCGCTGCGCACCAGATTCTTGGCGGCCAGGGCCAGCACGCACAGCAGTACCAGGCACAGCAGGTATTTCTCCATGGGTGTATCGATCTGCCAGCCCAGGATGGCCAGAGGCTTGGCGCTGACCGAGCCGGACGAGGAATTGTTCGTCACCCAGGCGGCACGGGTGGTCAGCCAGTCCACAAAGAACTGGGCGGCCAGCGTGGCCACGGCCAGGTACAGGCCGCGAATGCGCAAGCTGGGCAGACCGAAAATCACGCCGAACACCATGGCCACCAGGCCGCCGCCGATCAGGGCCAGCAGCAGCGGCATGCCTTCGATGCGGGCCTGCAGGTTGTAGGCTGCATAAGCGCCTACGGCCATGAAGGCTGCGGTTCCCAGAGAAATCTGGCCGCAGTAGCCCACGAGGATGTTGAGGCCCAGTGCTCCCAGCGACATGATGACGAAGGGAATCAGAATCGCCTGAAAGGTGTAGTCGCTGGCGATGAAGGGGACGATCAGAAAGGCCACAGCCAAAATGAGCCAGATGGCCAGGCGATCCTGGGTGACGCCAAAGATTTGCTGATCGGCCGCGTAGCTGGTCTTGAACTGCCCGTTTTCACGATAAAACATCTTCTTGTTCTCCCGGTTCAGACGCGGTCAATGATCTTGTCGCCGAACAGGCCTTGAGGCCGTACCAGCAGGAAACACAGGGCCAGACCGTAGGCAAACCAGGTCTCGATGCCGCCGCCCACCATGGGGCCCAGATAGACTTCGGAGAGCTTCTCGCCCACGCCGATGATCAGGCCGCCGATGATGGCGCCGGGCAGCGAGGTCAGGCCGCCCAGAATCACCACGGGCAAGGCCTTCAGGGCCACCAGAGACAGGGAGTACTGCACGCCGAGCTTGCTGCCCCAGATGATGCCTACCACCAGGGCCACGCCGCCGGCCACCGACCAGACGATGACCCAGATGCGCGACAGGGGGATGCCTATGGATTGAGCCGCCTGGTGGTCGTCCGCCACGGCGCGCAGAGCGCGGCCCGTCTTGGTTTTCTGGAAAAAGATGCTCAAGGCAAGCACCAGGATGGCGGCGATACAGGCGGCGTACAGGTCTTCCAGGCTGATCAGCACGCCACCGGGGAACAGGCCGTCCATGATGAAGATGGGGTCCTTGGGCATGCCCACATCGATCTTGTAGACCTCGCTGCCGAAGACCATGGGGCCCAGGCCGTCCAGCAGATAGGCAATGCCCAGAGTGGCCATCAGCAAGGTGATGGGTTCCTGATTGACCAGATGGCGCAGGGCCAGCCGCTCGATCACCCAGGCCACGACGACCATCAGGGCCAGGGTGACGATGATGGCCAGCAGATTGCCGACGATGCCTGGCGCCATGCCCAGCCAGCCGGGAATCCACTGCGAAAAACGCGCCATGGCCAGGGCCGAGAACAGCACCATGGCGCCCTGGGCGAAGTTGAAAACACCCGAGGCCTTGAAGATCAGCACAAAGCCGATGGCGATCAGTGCGTACAGCGTGCCCACCATGAGGCCGCCGAACAAGGTTTCTAGGAAAAATCCCATGCTCTGCTCCTTCAGTGACCAGCGCCCAGATAGGCCTGGATCACGTCTGCGTTATTGCGTACTTCTTCGGGCTCGCCATCGCCGATCTTCTTGCCGTAGTCCAGCACCACGACGCGGTCGGAGATGTCCATCACCACGCCCATGTCGTGCTCGATCAGCACGATGGTGGTGCCGAACTCTTCGTTCACATCGAGGATGAAGCGGCACATGTCCTGCTTTTCTTCCACGTTCATGCCGGCCATGGGTTCATCGAGCAGCAGCACCTGCGGTTCCATGGCCAGGGCGCGGCCCAAGTCCACGCGTTTTTGCAGGCCATAAGGCAGCTGGCCCACGGGGGTCTTGCGGTAGGCCTGGATTTCGAGGAAGTCGATGATGTGTTCGACAAACTCGCGGTGGGCAATTTCTTCGCGCTGTGCAGGCCCTATGCGCAGAGCCTGCATGAGGACGTTGCTCTTAATCTTGAGGTTGCGGCCGGTCATGATGTTGTCGATCACGCTCATGCCCTTGAACAGCGCCAGATTCTGGAAGGTACGGGCCACGCCCATCTCTGCCACCTGACGGCTGTTCATGTGATTGAAGGTCTGACCTCGGAAGGTGATAGAGCCTTCCGACGGTGTGTAGACGCCGTTGATGCAGTTGAGCATGGAGCTCTTGCCGGCACCGTTGGGGCCGATGATGGAGCGGATCTCATGCTCGCGCACATTGAACGAGATGTCGGTCAAGGCCTTCACCCCGCCAAAGCGCAGGCTGATGTTCTTGATGTCCAGAATGACGTCGCCAGCTTTTCTTGTACTCATGGCATTCCTTCTCAGGCGGCGCGGGCCGGGTGAACCTTGGCATCCAGGATGGTGAGGGTGGCGCTGACGCTGCCGGTGCGCCCGTCCTCGAACTTGACCTGGGTCTCGATGAACTGCTGTGTCTTGCCCGTGTACAGGGCTTCGACCAACACGCCGTATTTGTCGGCAATGAAGTTGCGGCGCACCTTGCGGGTGCGGGTGAGTTCGTCGTCGTCCGGATCCAGCTCCTTGTGCAGCACCAGAAAACGCGCCACCTGGGTGTCGGCCATGCCGGCTTCGGCAGCCAGGTCGGCATTGACCTGGCCTATGCATTCGGCTACCAGCTCCAGCACTTTGGCCTTGGAAGCCAGATCCACATAGCCGCCATAAGGCAGACCCTGACGCTCGGCCCAGTTGCCCACGGCTTCGTAGTCGATGTTGATGAAGGCGCAGACCTCGTCCTTGCCATGACCGAAGCACACGGCTTCCTTGATGTGCGGGAAGAACTTGAGCTTGTTTTCTATGTAGTTGGGCGCAAACATGGCGCCGCGGCTGGTCTTGCCCACATCCTTGGCGCGGTCGATGATGCGCAACTGGCCGCTGGCATCGATGACGCCGGCATCGCCGGTGTGAAAGTAGCCGTTTTCGTCAATCACTTCGGCCGTGGCGTCGGGGCGCTTGTAATACTCCTTGAGCACGGACACGCCCTTGACCAGCACTTCGCCGTTGTCGGCAATCTTGAGCTCGATGCCTGGGGCGGCCTGGCCCACGCTGGACAGTTCCACCTGCCGGTCGCGCTGAATGCAGACATAGGCGCAGGTTTCGGTCTGGCCGTAGAGCTGCTTGAGGTTGATGCCGATGGAGCGGAAAAAACGGAACAGCTCCGGGCCGATGGCGGCGCCGGCGGTATAAGCCACACGGATGCGCGACAGACCCAAGGCATTGCGCAGCGGCCCGTAGATAAACAGGCTGCCCAGCTGGTACTTGAGCTTGTCCAGGGTGCTCACATTCTTGCCGTCCAGAATGTCCGAGCCCACGCGGCGTGCCACGGCCATGGCCTTGTCATACATCCATTGCTTGAAGGGTGCGGCGTCCTCCATGCGAATCGACACCGAAGTCAGCATGCCTTCGAAAATACGGGGCGGCGCAAAGTAGTAAGTGGGGCCGATCTCGCGCAGGTCTATGGAGATGGTGGAGGCCGATTCCGGGCAGTTGATAGTGAAGCCAGCCACCAGCCACTGCGCAAACGAGAACAGATGGTCGCCCACCCAGGCCGGGGGCAGGTAGCAGATCACATTGTCGGAGGCGGTGAGCTTGTCGGTCTCCACGCCGCCACGGGCGGATTCGCCAAAGCTTTTGTGCGTCTGACATACGCCCTTGGGCTTGCCCGTTGTGCCCGAGGTGTAGAGGATGACCGAAACATCGTCGGGTGAGATGGCCTGTAGCATGGCCTCATAGCCGCCGGCATGCTGTGCTTCCCATTCCTTGCCCTTGGCCAGCAGGTCTTGCGTGCTGATCAGGCCGGGCTGGTCGTATTTGCGCAGACCGCGCGGGTCGTCATAAATGATGTGGGTGATGGAGGGCACCAACTCGCGTACTTCCAGCAGCTTGTCCACCTGCTCCTGGTTTTCTGCAAAGGCAAACGCGATTTCTGCGTCTTCCATCACAAAGCGCATTTCGGCGGCCACCGCATCCTGATACAGCGGAATCGGTACGGCGCCGCAGGCCTGGACGGCGAGAAAGCCCATGTACACATGGGGCCGGTTGTCGCTGATGAAGGCCAGGTTCTGACCGCGTTGCAAGCCCAGGGCACGCAGGCCGCAGGCCATATGGCGTACGGTTTGCTCGGCCTGGCGCCAGCTCCAGCTTTGCCAGATGCCGTATTCCTTCTCGCGCAGGGCCGGAGCATCAGGGCGTTCGGTCGCGTGCTTGAGCAGCAGGTGCGGGAACGTGGTGGTCATGCCTAGTCCTCTGTTGCAATTCTTGGTTGTCAAAAAGCAAACAGCCGCTCGAAAGGCGAAGCACCAAACGCTGTTTACAAAGTCTTGCAGGCATCCTATGGGTGACTTTGACGCCCTGATGTCTGTCTGACGACAATTCAAGGGTAACTCTCCATAGTGGATATCCGCTGTGGCAAATGCTGCAGAAAGGGGCGCATTTACTGCCTCGGGGGAATCCCGCTTTCCCTGGCGTGCTGCAGCGGCAATGCTCTTGCCCCATGAGTCAAGAACTGTCTTTGCACCAGAGGCGCCGAAAGCCTCGGCCCGATGAGTTGGATGGAATACCGTGGTTGTCAGTCCTGCAGCCCGCCGAGCGCGACAAAGTGTTGAACGTGCTGGTGGTGGGCGATGCCGATCCAGGCGATTACGTTTGCCGTACCGGACGTTCACCCACCTACTGGTTTGGCGTGGTGGACGGATTGCTCAAGATGAACACCGATAGTGCCGATGGCGCGAGCATGACGCTGGCAGGCCTGCCGCCCGGGGGCTGGTTTGGCGAAGGCACGGCCGTCAAGCGCGAGCCCTATCGCTACAACGTGCAGGCCCTGCGTAAAACCGTGGTGGGTGGCTTGCACATCGACACTTTTCACTGGCTGCTTGATCACTCCATAGGCTTTAACCGCTTTGTCATGCACCAGCTCAACGAGCGTCTGGGCCAGTTCATTGCGGCGCGCGAAATCGACCGCATGAGCAACCCTGATCTGCGTGTGGCGCGCAGTCTGGCGGCCTTGTTCAACCCCTTGCTCTATCCCGGCGTGGGTCAGGTGTTGCGCATCACCCAGCAGGAGCTGGCCAACCTAGTCGGCCTGTCGCGCCAGCGTGTCAATGAAGCCCTGGCCGTGCTCCAGCATGAGCGCGTGATTCAGGTCGAATACGGCGGCTTGCGCGTGTTGGATCTGGCTGCCCTGAGGCGTGGAGAATTCAGCCCGGCGCGCAAGGCAGTCGCTTAGCGCAATTGACGCGGGCGGCAAGGAATCCTGAATAAAACCCGGCACCACGCTGGAATTGTGGACAAGTCGCTGATTTAAAAGGGCTTGTCGCGCGACAATAGCGGCCTGATGTCATCCAATTCCCCTAAAGATTCCGGCGCCCCAGGCGCTGGCAAGTCCTCCGCGTCGTCTGATTCTTCTTCGGCGCGCCCTGTTTTGCGTGCTCCTGCCAAGCCCGCGCCCGCTCGCGGCGCGCCAGCAGGCCGCGATGCAGGCCGAGGCCGCAGCAGTGATGCGCGAGGTTCCCGAGATAGCCGTGACGGCCGTGACGCCCCCCGTGGTGGCGATCGCGCCGAGCGCAGCGGTGGTCGTGATTTCCGAGACAACCGCCCCCAGCGTGACGAGCGACCCGCCCGCACCTCGGGCTTCGGTCGTCCGGATCAAGGCCGTCCGGCCCGTGATGCCAATCGCCCGATTCGCGAAGACGGCGAGCGTCGTGGCGGTTTCTCGCAGCGCGACGGACAGCCGCGCGAGCGTTTCGAACGCAACGAGCACAACGACCGTCCCCGTTCGGACCGTGCTTACTCCGATCGCCCCCGCTTTGAACGCTCCCAGTTTGACCGTGCCGAGCGCCCGGCCGAGCAAGGCGAGCGTCGCTTTGGCGGCGGTGACCGTGGTTTCCGCCCCTACGGCGAAAGCTCCGGTGACCGTGGCGATCGCGGTGAGCGTCCAGAAGGTCGTGGCTTTGGCCGTCCCGACGGCGAGCGCCGTGATTTCCGTCCTTCGGGCGACCGTCCAGAAGGCCGTCGTGACGACCGTGGTTTCGCCCCTCGTCGCGATGACCGCGGCGACCGTGGTGATGCACGCCCCGAAGGCCGTGGCTTTGGTCGTCCGGATGGCGAGCGCCGAGACTTCCGCCGTGACGGCGACCGCCCTGAAGGCCGTCGTGACGACCGTGGCTTCGGTCCCCGTCGCGATGACCGTGGCGACCGTGGTGATGCACGTCCCGAAGGCCGTGGCTTTGGTCGTCCGGATGGCGAGCGCCGTGATTTCCGCCGTGATGGCGACCGCCCAGAAGGCCGTCGTGACGACCGTGGTTTCGGTCCTCGTCGCGATGACCGTGGCGACCGTGGTGATGCACGCCCAGAAGGCCGTGGCTTTGGCCGTCCTGATGGCGAGCGCCGTGACTTCCGTCCTTCGGGCGACCGTCCAGAAGGCCGTCGTGATGACCGTGGCTTCGGCCCCCGTCGCGATGACCGAGGTGATCGCCCAGCGCGTCCTGAAGGTCGTTCCTTCGATCGTGGTGATCGCAAGGACTTCCGTGGTGGTTCGCGCGATGACCGTGGCGGCAGCCGTGGTGGCGAACCGCGCCATATTCCTGGCTCCTTTGTTTCCGAATCCGAACGCCGTCCTACGACAGGCATTCGTACCTACCGTCCCGCATCCGATGGTTCGGACCGTGCCATTCCCGTCAAGCGTGCCGAAGTTGCGGTGAACCAGGACGATCGTCCCGGTGCGATCCGTATCAACAAGCGCATTGCCGATATGGGCATGTGCTCGCGCCGCGAGGCCGATGAGTGGGTGGAAAACGGCTGGGTCAAGATCAATGGCGAAGTCGCCGTGATGGGCCAGAACGTGGTGCCGGGCGACCGCATCGACGTGGACCAGAAGGCACAGGACCGCCAGGACCAGCAAGTCACCATCCTGCTGCACAAGCCCATGGGCTATGTCAGCGGTCAGGCTGAAGACGGTCACGAGCCCGCCGTGGTGCTGGTCAAGCCGGAAAACCGCTGGAACCAGGATCACAGCAAGACGCGCTTCAACTTCAGTCAGCTCAAGGGCTTGGCGCCTTGCGGCCGTCTGGACATCGACTCCGTCGGTCTGCTGGTGATGACCCAGGACGGCCGTGTGGCCCGCCACATCATTGGTGAGGACTCGGAAGTCGACAAGGAATACCTGGTGCGCGTGACCTTTGGCGACCGCGATGTGGATGTGCAGTCCGTTTTCCCGGCAGAACAGCTGGCATTGCTGTGCCACGGCCTGGAGCTGGACGGTGAGCCCCTCAAACCCGCCAAGGTGGACTGGCAAAACCCCGAGCAGCTGCGTTTTGTGCTGACCGAAGGCAAGAAGCGCCAGATTCGCCGCATGTGCGAACTGGTGGGTCTGCGCGTGGTGGGTCTGAAGCGCATCCGCATCGGTGGCGTGACGCTGGGCAATCTGCCCGTGGGTCAGTGGCGTTACCTTGCCCCTCACGAGCAGTTCTGAGGCTTTGAAGCAGATTTTTAGTTTAATCTGCTCTAACCCCTTTGCATATAAGCGCAAGCAGCTATTCTTTTTGAATGGCGCTTGCGCTTTTTTCATAGAGCTACGGCTCTTGAAATCCCGGGCTCTGTCCTTAAGTGTTGGCCAGCATCGCCATGAGTGCCTCTTGTGGCGGCTTGATTTTCTTCATTTTTCGCTCACAAATACATGACAAAGCAAACCCATTCCTTCCAGGCCGAAGTGGCCCAGTTGCTGCATCTGGTCACGCATTCGCTGTATTCCAACCAAGAGATCTTTCTGCGCGAGCTGATCTCCAATGCGTCTGATGCTTGCGACAAGCTGCGTTTCGAGGCGCTCAACGACTCCAGCCTTTATGGCGACCAACCGAATCTGGAAGTGCGTGTGTCCTTTGATGAGAAGGCCAAGACGCTGACCATCACCGACACCGGCATTGGCATGAGCCAGCAGGAAGCCATTGACAATCTGGGCACGATTGCCAAGAGCGGCACCAAGGCCTTCATGGACAAGCTCAGCGGCGACCAGAAGGCCGATTCGCAGCTGATCGGCCAGTTCGGCGTGGGCTTTTACTCCGGCTTCATCGTGGCCGACAAGATCACCGTGGAATCGCGCCGTGCCGGTGCCCCGGCCTCCGAAGGCGTGCGCTGGATCAGCGGCGGCTCGGGTGATTTCGAAGTCGAGCAGATCGAGCGCGCCGAGCGTGGTTCCAGCATCATCTTGCACCTGCGTGACGACGCCCTGGAATTCCTCAACGGCTACAAGCTCAAGCAGGTCATCGCCAAGTACTCCGACCACATCAGCCTGCCCATCCTGATGGAAAAGGAAGAGTGGAAGGACGGCGAGAACGATCAGCCCGGCCAGATGGTCAAGACCGGCGAGTGGGAAACCGTCAACAAGGCCAGCGCCCTGTGGACCCGCGCCAAGAAGGACATCAGCGAAGAGCAGTACAAGGACTTCTACAAGGCCATCAGCCATGACTTCGAAGATCCGCTGACCTGGAGCCACAACCGCGTCGAAGGCAATACCGAGTACACGCAGCTGCTCTACATCCCTGCCAAGGCTCCGTTCGACCTGTACCAGCGCGACAAGAGCGCCGGCATCAAGCTGTATGTGAAGCGCGTCTTCATCATGGACGACGCCGAAGCGTTGATGCCCAACTATCTGCGCTTTGTGAAGGGCGTGATCGATTCCGCCGATCTGCCGCTGAACGTCAGCCGCGAACTGCTGCAGGAAAGCCGCGATGTGAAGCTGATCCGCGACGGTTCGGCCAAGCGCGTGCTCTCCATGCTCGAAGACCTGGCCCGCCACGACAAGCATGAAGCCGCTGCCGAAGGCGCGGACGGCGTGCAAGACGTGGTCAGCGAAGAAGACAAGGCCAAGGAAGGCAAGTACAGCCAGTTCTACAACGAGTTCGGTGCCGTCCTCAAGGAAGGTCTGGGCGAGGACTTTGGCAACAAGGAGCGCATTGCCAAGCTGCTGCGCTTTGCCTCGACCACGCACGAAGGTCTGACCGTCTCGCTGGCCGACTACAAGGCCCGCATGAAGGAAGGCCAGGACGCGATCTACTACATCACGGCCGACACTCTGGCTGCGGCCAAGAACAGCCCGCAGCTGGAAGTGTTCAAGAAAAAGGGCATTGAAGTGCTCTTGATGACCGACCGTGTGGACGAGTGGGCGCTCAACTATCTGAATGAATTTGACGGCACGCCGCTGCAATCCGTGGCCAAGGGCGCGGTGGATCTGGGCAAGCTGCAGAACGAAGACGAGAAGAAGGCCGCCGAAGAGGCAGCCGAAGCCTTCAAGCCTCTGCTGGCCAAGCTCAAGGACGCTCTCAAGGACAAGGCCGACGATGTGCGCGCTACCAGCCGCCTGGTCGATTCTCCCGCTTGCCTGGTGGTACAGGACGGCGGCATGAGCCTGCAGCTGGCCCGTTTGCTCAAGCAGGCCGGTCAGGCTGCGCCCGAATCCAAGCCCGTGCTGGAAGTGAACCCCGAGCACCCGCTGGTCAAGAAGCTGGACGGTTCAGTCCACTTCCACGATCTGGCGCAGATCCTGTTTGACCAGGCTGTGCTGGCTGAAGGCGGTCTGCCCGAAGACCCTGCCTCCTACGTCAAGCGCGTGAATGCGCTGCTGGCCTAAACGGCTTAGCTCCCAATAAAAATCCCCGCAGAGTGGTGGCTCTGCGGGGATTTTTTTTATGGATGGCGACGGGCTTGGAGGGCTGGAGCCGGCCAGAAGCGGTCCTTCGCTGCTTGGATTGAAAGCGAACATTTCGCCCCCCCGTTTTTTTTGGAGGGGGTGGCGGCGGCCTCTAGCTCTTAGACTCTGGGCGTCATATCTTCGTAAGGTCGCTATGTCAGGCACGTTGACTCATCCACTTTTCGAAACTGTGCGCTTGTTTTGGCGCGAGTACCTAGCTGCTTGGCTGTATCCGCTGCTTCTTCTATTCGGCGGCAGCGCATCAGAGCGGCTCGGTCATCCTGCTCTATTCTTCTGGCTTGTGGGTTTGCCTCTGTTCTTCTGGTCGTTCTGGCGCGCTTCCAAACCCTGGCTACGCAAACGGATTCCGTATTGGCACGCTGTGGTTCTTGGTCTGCTGATTCCCTTCGCCATCTTTGTATTTGCAATTTATGCGCGACTTGCGGTCACCCACCTTGAAGGTGGGTGATGCGGCCTTGGAGCACGTGACTAGAGCAGACCTTCCGAGAGACCGCAACGGGTCGGTCAGCGACAGTCGCAGATCGGCCAAAAACAGACCTCTCCCCACGTCAAGGTTTCCGTTCGACATTCACGGCTTCAACCTTGTCATCTGCAACAGCGATGCGAGGCGGCTTGCCATCTTCGATGGGGTTGCAGCTGATGGTTGTTCGACGAATGCAGGATTCATCGCCTGGCTGGATGTCGTTGGCCCCGCCTTTGCCATCATGGGAGGCTCAAATCCATACCAAGCATCTTGGCAATGCCGAAGGTGAAGAGCAGCACAGCCAGCAGTCCCAGCAGGAAAAGGGCCGCCACCTTGGCGACTGTGCGCAGCAACGCACCCTTGCTCACCCCCTTCTTTTTGCCTTGGTCGTAATGCCACTTGATGGCGAAAAACATGCACGTGCCGAAGATGAGAACCTTGAACGTAACGAAGACTACAGGGACCCAATCGATCATTTTGAGAATTTCCAGCCTATGACTTGACACTGTCTACAGTGAGGAACACCACCTCCCAGATGAGAGAGGCGAAAACGTCAGCGACAGCCATACAAGAATAGTGTCACTGTACGTTCTGAGGCATATTACTTAAAAGCAATTTCCATACATTGAGAGAAACGTCGCCGTTGAAATCCATGCAAGATGACACTTTGCCAATCTGGTTGCCGCGATTGGCCGTGCAGGGCGGACCCCGTTTTTTGCAGATCGCGGATGCCTTGCAGGCGGCGGTGGCCGACGGATCTTTGACCCCGGGCGACCGCCTGCCTCCGCAGCGCCGCCTGGCAGCACAGCTGGACGTTGACCTGACGACAGTCACGCGCGCCTACGACGAAGCCAGACGCCGCCACTTGTTGGAGGGCCGCGGTGCTCGAGGCACTTATGTCGCGGCGCCGAAAGTCGAATTGACCACGGTCCTCGATTTGAGCATGAATACCCCGCCGCCGCCGGATGGCGTGGACTTCGACGATATGTTGAAGCAAGGTCTGTCTCAAGTCTTGATGAGGACAGATGCTGAATTGCTGATGACTTATCACTTGGGCGGGGGAAGCGACTCTGACCGCAAAGCTGGAGCCCAATGGCTTGAGCCTATGTTTGGAACTCTGGATGCGGGGCAGGTGCTGGTCTGTCCGGGGGCGCAAGCGGCGATCGCCGCCTTGATCCTGGCGCTGACGGAGCCTGGCGATGTGATCCTGGCAGAGCCGACCAGCTATCCCGGCCTGCGCACCGCAGCGACCCAATTTGGTCGGCACATCATTGCGGTGCCAGCGGACCAGCACGGGATGCGGCCTGAGATGCTCGAGAAAGCGTGCCGCCAGCACCGGCCTGGACTGGTCTATCTCAACCCGACCTTGCAGAACCCGACCGCCATCACCATTCCGGAACGCCGGCGCGAGGAGCTGGCCCGCATCGCCAAGCGCTGCAATGTGCGCATCGTCGAGGACGATCCCTACTGGCTGCTGGCCGATGCCCCGCCACCACCGATTGCCACGTATGCCCCGGAGCAGGTGTACTACATCTCAACCCTGTCGAAATGCCTGACGCCCGGCCTGCGTGTCGCCTTCGTGCTCATACGTGACCCGCAGGAACGCGAACGTTTTCTGGTCGCGCTCAGGTCATTTGCGCTGATGGTTGCGCCTCTGACGGCCGCACTGGCCACGCAATGGATCCTCGACGGTTCGGCGGCCGGATTGATGGCAGGCGTACGCAAGGAGGCGCGTCTGCGCCACTGGATGGCCAGGGATATTCTGGCGGGGCGGTACAGCGGCTCTGGAGACGGTCTGCATGTATGGCTTGAGTTGCCGGGGTATTGGAGCTCCGCACAGCTTGCGCGTGCTGCCGACAGCGAGGGCATAGCCGTCACGCCGGCGGAGGCATTCACAACGGACACCACCAGCAGCGGGTCCGTGAATGCCATTCGCATCTCTTTGGGCAGCATCAAGGACCGTGGACGCTTGCAGGCAGGTCTTCAACGGCTGTCTCATCTGCTTGCGCGGCGTCCCGAGTCGTTCAGTGCTGCCGTGGTTTAGCGGGCCAGGAAACACGGCGCATCTCCAGGAGTTCTCTCACTGCGGTCGCAGATGGGACGAAGCCTGCCAGCCCAGGCCAATCACTGCTTGGTTCGCAAGGTCTAAGCACTCACAGCCATAAAACATATAAAAACAGCTGCCAGCGCTTATTTGTAAAGCGCTGGCAGCTATCAATTCAATAGTTTTTAAGCTCTCGCCCAGCCCGATCCCAGATCACCGCGCCCAGCGTGATCAGGCCCAGCAGGCCGCCCATCAGGCTGGTGCCGTTCCAGCCATGGCTGAGCCAGGCCCAGGAGCCCAGGGCCGAGCCCACCGATGCGCCCATGAAATACGTGGTCATGTACACGGCGTTGATGCGCGAGCGGGCCTGCGGTGCCAGGGCGTAGATCACGTTCTGGTTGCTGATGTGCAGCGCCTGCAGCGCGCCATCGACCACCAGCATTCCGACCAGAAACCACCACAGGCTGCTGCCGCCCTGCCACAGGGCCAGCCAGCCCAGCAGCATCAGCACGGCGCCTGCCAGCGTGCAAGCCTGTTCCATGCCCTTGTCGGCCAGGCGCCCGGCCACATTGGCCATCAGTGCGCCAGCGATACCGACAATGCCTATCAGGCCGATCTGGAGATCGGACAGCTGAAAATTCGGCCCCGCCAGCAGCAGCGCCATGCTGGAAAACAGCACGCTCACGGTGGCAAAGCCGGCTCCGCCAATCAACGCACGGCTGCGCAGGCGCGGCTGCTGGCGCAGCAGGGCGGCCAGAGATTTCATGACCTCGCCATAGCCCACGGGTGCTGCCGGTGCGGCCTTGGGCAGAGCGCGGGCCAGCATCACGGCCATCAACGCGGTGCAGACTGCGCCCACCCAGTACACCGTGCTCCAGCCGCCCAGCTCCGACAGAATGCCGGCCACGCTGCGCGAGGCCAGGATGCCGATCAAGAGCCCGCTCATCACCAGCCCCACGGCCCGGCCGCTGCTGCCGGGCGCGGCAAAGCTGGCGGCCATGGGCACCAGTACCTGCGCAGCCACTGAGAACACGCCGGCCATCAGCGTGCCGGCTGCCAGCAGGGCAAAGCTGCCGGTGAGTCCGCTCAGACCCGACAGCAGCATGCCGCCGGCGGCCAGCAGCATCAGGACCAGCACCAGGCGCCGCCGCTCCAGCATGTCGCCCAGCGGCACCAGAAACAGCAGGCCCAGGCCGTAGGAGACCTGGGCCATGGTGACGGTGCTCGAGGCCTTGGCATCGCTGATCTGCAGATGCTGGGCCATGGAGTTGAGCAGAGGCTGGTTGAAGTAATTGGCCCCGGCACACAGGCCGCAGGCGGTGGCCATGAGCAGTAGGGTGGGGGTCTTGAGTATGGGTTGCGCTGGGGACGTGGCTGTCATGGGCAATCGGTGGAGCTGAAAAGGGCGCAAGGGAGGTGTGGCCTGGGGCCGCGGCCTAGAGGGAGGCTGTGTTTGGCTTGGGTCAAGCGGCATACACGGGAACGGCAGCCGTCGCCTCCACCTCAATCAGCATGCCGGGCAGGGCCAGCTTGGAGACGGGAATCAGCGTGCAGGCCGGAAAGCGGGGGCGAGGGTCATCGGCCGCGCCGCTGCCCCAGTGCTGGCGCAGGCTGTGCTGCCAGTGGCCGAAGCGCTCAAGCGAGTGATCGACGATGAGCACCGTGAGCTTGACCACATGGCCCATGTCTGCAGCGCCTGCCGCCAGAGCGGTCTTGATATTGGCCAGGGCCTGTGCGGCCTGCTCGGCAAAGCAGTCGGACAGCTCGGCTTCGGCGTTTTCGCCGCCCTGGCCCGAGACGAACAGCCAGCGTACAGGTTCCTGAACCGCCACCACATGGCTGTAGCCGTTGGGGCTGCTGTCGTACAGGCCGGCGGGTTGAATGATGAGATGAGGCGATGTGTGCTGCGAGTTCGCACTGGGCATGAAAATCCTTGGATGGGCCGTGACGCTGGCGTGGTTTGCCAGAAACTGTGGGTTATTCTTCAACCTTAACCAAGCTTGAGGTCAAGCATTCAGTGCCAGTGGGCCTGCACGGAATGTGGGCATGGCGGGGTTCAACAGCCAAAGGAAGATTCATGCCATCGACAAAGCCTGCGGGCCAGACCCCTGTGTTCGAGACCGCAGCCGCTACGGGGCCGGCATTGCAGGAGCTCAGCGTGGGCGATGTGGCAAGGCGCAGCGGCGTGGCGGTGTCCACGCTGCACTTTTATGAAAGCCGGGGCTTGATTGCCAGTGCGCGCACGGCGGGAAACCAGCGCCGCTACCCGCGTGCGGTGCTGCGGCGGGTGGCCGTGATCAAGGTGGCGCAGCGCATGGGCGTGCCCTTGGCCGAAATTGCGCAGGCGTTGAGCGCTTTGCCGCCCGGCGAGCTGCCCAGCCAGGCCGACTGGGCCGCCTTGTCGGCCCAGTGGCGGCAGCAACTGGATCAGCGTATCGAAGGGCTGACGCAGCTGCGCGATCAGCTCGATGGCTGCATTGGCTGCGGCTGCCTCTCGCTCAAGGCCTGTCCCTTGCGCAATGGCGAGGACTGCCTGGCCCAGGCCGGGCCGGGGCCGCATTTTCGTTGATGCCGGAGATTACTGGCGTGGTATGGGTAGGACGCGGGCGCGCATGCACATCAGGCCCAGAAAAGTCGTGAGAATGCCCAGGCAGACGCAGAACGCCACCAGGGCGCGGGTCAGGCCTATGGAGTCAGACAGCCAACCCAGACCCAGGATGGGAACAATCGTGCCCAGATAGCCAATCACCAGATAGGTGGACAGCAGGCCGGTGCGGGAGACGGGTTTGGAGACCTTGTTGACCACGGACAGCCCGGCCAGATTGCACAGCCCATGGCCGGCGGCCGTGGTCAGCACGCTGAGCGCAAACAGCCAGGGCGAGCCCGCAAAGGTGTTGACCATGAGCAGCAGATTGCTCAGCGTCAGCGCAAAAAAGCCGGTGATGATCACGCTCTTGGTGGCGTAGGGCCGCGCAATCAGCTGCACGCCGGCCGAGAGAAACAGAATGATGCCTATGGACAGGCCCGAGACGGCCGGCCCGTGCCAGGGCAGCATATGTTCCATGAAGCTGGGTGCCAGAGAGGCAAACAGGCTGAACATGCCAAAGGCCGAAAACGCCGCCATGCAGCCCAGGGCATAGTGGGCCAGAAACGGCTTGCGCGGCTGGGAGATGCTGGGGCGCACGTCCCGCAGGGACAAGGGCTGGTCCGGGGCGATGACGGTATTGGCCGACTCTGGCAGGCGCAACTGGAACAGCGCATAAATGCCCAGCAGGCTGAGCAGCAGCGAGGGCATATAGGCCGTCTGCAGCGGTGCGGGCAGCCATTGCGCCATCAGACCGCCAACCACGGGCCCCAGGCCGAAGCCGAAGGCGATGGTCAGGCTGGTGGTGGCGGCAGCGCGCTGCAGATCGCCGCTGTTGTTGAGCCGGGTCATGCCCACGGAGGCCGAGGTGGTGATCAGCCCCGAGGCAATGCCGATGATGAAGCGGCAGACGGCAAAGCTGGCCACATTCCATGCCAGGGCCGAGGCCAGCACGCCGGCCGTCATGAGGATCAGACCGCTGCGCAGCACGGGCAGAAAGCCGAAGCGGTCGGTCAGCCGCCCCAGAAACAGCAGACTGGCCAGCGCGCCGAACATATAGGCCACAAAAATCTGGGTGATGTGACTGGGCTGAAGTCCCCAGGCCTGCTGGTAGAGCGGGTACAGCGGGCTGGCCAGGGCGGTGCCCATGACGCCCACGCACATGGAAAAGCACACCCAGGGATAGGGTGTCCATTGAGTTCGCATGATGAATTTCTTGGTGTGGGAGCGGGTGGATGCCGCTGGAGGCGGCGTTGACTGGACCATCCACGCGTTTCTAAGACTTTGCCAGCAGGCAGGGGTGCTTGGCTGAATGGCTGGCAGCTCAGTGGGCCGATTCTAGAAAGCCTGCTTGCCGCCGGTGGTGCACCCCGTGCGTGCCCCTGGTGCAGACCCGGTCATCTATGGCGGCGCTGGGCTGGGGCGCCTTGCTGTGCAAGCTTGCTGGCCGCTTCAGAGACCAGGCCGGTAAGGGAATCGCCCAGAAGAGGAAAATAAGGCCTGTACCGCCAGGAACCGGAGTCCCGCCATGCTACATACCCCATTCACCCCCGCCGCTTTGTCTCTGCGAACCGCTGCTTGCGCGGTCCTGCTCGCCTGCATGGCGCTGGCGGGCTGCGGCTCTGTGGGCGCGGGTGTGGGAATCGGTATTCCCGTGGGGCCGTTCTCGGTAGGCGTGGGCATGGGCAGCGGCGGCCTGAGCGCCGGTGTGGGCACGGGCCTGGGCCCGGTGGGCGTGGGAGTGGGCGTCAACCAGCGCGGCCAGGTGCTGGGCAGTGCCGGCGTGGGCGCATCCACGGGCGTGGGCGGTGCCAGCGTGGGCGTAGGCGTTGGCACTTCCACCGTGTTGCATGATCCCAATCGGCAGCCAGCCCAGGAGGAGAAAGCGCCACCTGCCACGGCTTATGAAGCGCCGGCGCCAGCGCAAAATGCCGGCCAGATGCAGTGGCGCGATGCGCGCGGCCAGCCGGTGCCGGCCTGCAGAGCCGAAGGCCGCTGCTGAAGCGGCCAGCCCCTGTCTTCGCGCTCAGGCGTACAGCGGCTCTCGCTGCATGGCTTCTATCTGTTCATGCAGCATGTCCACCTGGCTTTGCCAGTAGTCGAGGGTGCCGAACCAGGGAAAGTTGATGGCGAAAATCGGGTCTTGCCAGCGCCGGGCCAGCCAGGCGCTGTAATGCAGCAGGCGCAGGGTGCGCAGCGGCTCGATCAGGGCCAGCTCGCGCCGGTCAAAGGGGCGAAATTGTTCATAGCCTTCCAGCAGAGCCGACAGCTGCTGGGTCTGCTGGCTGCGTTCTCCCGAGAGCAGCATCCACAAATCCTGCACGGCGGGGCCGCTGCGGGCGTCGTCCAGATCCACAAAGTGCGGGCCGCCATGGCCTTGGTCGTCCAGCGGCGTCCACAGGATATTGCCGGGGTGGCAGTCGCCGTGCAAGCGAATCTGGGTTGCACTGTGCAGGCCGAAATGACCTGCATGGCTTAATCCATCTGCGGCAGGTGCTATCAGGTGCAGAGCGCGCTCGCAGGCCAGCAGCCAGCGGCTGCGCACTTCCAGTGCCACCACATCGTTGTCCAGCAGGTAGTTCATGGGCTCATGGCCAAAGCTTTGCAGATCCAGCGCCGGGCGGTGGGCAAAGGACTGGGTCGAACCCACGGTGTGAATGCGGGCCAGAAAGCGGCCAATCCATTCCAGCACCTCCCAGTCATCCAGCTCGGGCCTGCGCCCGCCGCGCCAGGGGCTGACGCTGAAGAGAAAGCCGGCATGCTCATGCACGGTCTGCCCCTGCAGCACCAGGGGGGCGACCACCGGCACCTCGCTTTCGACCAGCTCTTGCGAGAAGCTGTGCTCTTCCTCTATCTGCGCCCGGCTCCAGCGGCCGGGGCGGTAGAACTTGGCCACCACTCTGTCACCCACATCCTGGTGGGCCAGGTAAACGCGGTTCTCGTAGGAGCTCAGCGCCGTAAAGCGCCCGTCTGGCACCAGCGCGGTGCTGCACAGGGCATCGATCACGCAGTCGGGCGTGAGGGCCGCATAAGGGTGGTCTGGCGCAGTGTCTGGAAGATGGCTCATGCCTGCATTGTCATGCGCAAATGCATTGCTATGACGCAGATGGCCTTGGCAAAAGATTTGTTTTCAAAGTGACGGCCATCTGCCCCGGCGGGTCCAGGGAATCGCTGATTTTTCACTGGCACACTGGCGGCCATGCATGCTAGCGCCGAACTGTCCCTGCCCTGCGATGACCGCGACTTTTCTGAGTGGCACCAGGGCTGCCCTTGGTGCGCGGTCTGGGTGGTGTGGCTGGACGATGCGGCGACCCGCCAGGCGGTGGCGGCCGGCCGTGCGGCCCTGGGCGACTGTCTGCTGCCGCGCTATGCGCGCCAGCCGCATATCACCGTGGCCTATCGCGGTCTGTGTGCCGACGGTGATGCACATGAAGCAGGGGAGTTCGGACTGCAGGCCTTGCGCCGCGATTTGGGCTTGCTCAAAAGCCTGGCACAACAACCTTTTGCGCTGCAGCTGCGTGGCGTGGGCAGTTTTACCTCCGCGCCATATCTGGCCGTGGCCGAAGGCGGCGAGGCGCTGGCGGCTCTGCATGCGGCCCTGGTGCCGCAGCAGCCTGTACCCGGCTGGCGCTATGTGCCCCATGTGACGCTGGGTCACTATGGGCGGCAGTTGCCCTTGGCCCAGGCGCTACAAAAACTCCAGGAGCAACAAGAGCTGGGGCAGGGGCTGCCGCCCCAGCCGGTCGGCCAACTGGCCCTGGTGCGCTATGCCAGCGCCGATATGGCGGGGCCGCTGGTGCTGGAAGGCTGCTTTGATCTGGCCGCCGGGCGCTACAGCGCCGCGCCCGGGGCTTTATGGGCGGAGCTGGGCGAGGCTCAGGCCAGCGTCAGCGCAACGTCGATGTTGCCGCGCGTGGCGTTGGAGTAGGGGCAGACCTGGTGGGCTGCATCCACCAGCTCCTGGGCCTGGGCCTTGTCCATGCCGGGCAGCTTGATGGTCATGCGCACGGCAATGCCGAACACTTCGCCCACGGGGCCCAGATCGACTTCAGCGTCCACCGACAGATCGGCGGGCAGCGTCAGCTTCTGGCGGGCGGCCACGGCCTTCATGGCGCCGATAAAGCAGGCCGAATAGCCGGCGGCAAACAGCTGCTCGGGGTTGGTGCCCTTGCCGGCGCCGCCGGGCGAGGTCAGCTGGATATCCAGACGGCCGTCATCGGTGCGCGATGCGCCTTCGCGTCCGCCGGTGGTGTGGGCGCGGGCGGTATAGAGAACTTTGTCGAGCTGGGCCATGGCTATCTCCTGGGGGTTGATGAATCTCACACGCTAACGCAAGCCGATGACGGCTGCGGTCTGCAGGGGTGATGGCTGTTGTGCCTGGAAGACAATAATCAGCATCGAAAAGCCGTAAAGCGCTTTCAGATAAAGCACATGAAGCTATGGTTTTTGATAGCACTCTCTCAAACAACCAACCTCATTCCTCCTCGTAAGGCAGGTCGTCGGCGGCAATGCCCACAAAGTCCGGCGCTGGCGTATCGGGAAAGCGCAGGGCCAGCACATGGCTGTGGCCCTGGCTCAGGCGTTTGACGCAGCGGTGCATGCCGTCCATCAACCGGCCTTCGGCATCCAGCAAGATGGGGTATTGGGTGTCTGCTGCCTCCACCAGCTTCAGGTGCTCGGCAACCGCGCGCGGCGTGGGTTCGTCGCCGGGATCGGTAAACCAGTAGCGCTGGCCGAGTTCGGTAATCTCGGCCAGCGCCACCCAATGGGGCTGCAGCCCCAGGGCGGCGGCCTGCGCAATCAGCTGGCGAACATCCCAGGCTTGCAGGCCTTGCGGGCCGGAGCGCAGATGGTATTGAGGTCGGATCTTCATGCACGCTATTTTTTCATTAGCGCATTGGCCACAGCCTGATAGGCGGGCAGGCTGATGGGGTCATTGACACCATTGGCTGCAATCGGGTGCGAGGCATAGCGGGCAATCACCATCTGGGCTTTGGGATCGATATAGACCGCCTGGCCGTGAATGCCGCGCGCCATATACGCGCCATGGTCGTTGTGCGAGACCCACCACATATTGCGGTAGGACCAGCCGGGCAGGGTGGTGTAGCCGGCCTTGGCAAACTGTGCCTTGTCTGCACCGCGCTGAATGTCTTCAAACACTGCCTTGGGCAGCACCTGCTGACCGTTGTAGCGGCCTTGATTGCGCATCATCTCGCCAAAGCGGGCCAGATCGCGCAGCGCGGTGTTGAGTCCGCCGCCGCCCGATTCCGTGCCTATGCGATCGACCATGAAATAGGCATCCTGCTCGGCACCGATGCGGCTCCAGATGCGCTCGCTCATCAGCTGGGCCAGCGATTTGCCGCTGGCGCGGCGTACCAGCCAGGCCAGGACTTCGGCGTTCACCGTCTTGTAGGCAAAGGCCTGGCCGTGCTCGCCTTCTTTTTGCAGACCTTGCAGAAACAGGTCAAAGCTCTTGGGTCCTGCATAGTCCTTGCCCTGGGCCATCATGCCGCCGGCGCGGGCATAGTCCCAGACTTCGGCCTTGGGGTCGGCATAGTTCTCGGAGTATTTCACGCCAATCGTCATGTCCATCACCTGGCGCACCGTGGCATCGCCATAGGCCGTGTTCTTCATCTCTGGCAGGTACTGGGTGACGGGCGCATCGGGCTGGAGCGTGCCCTCTTCGGCCAGCAGGGCGGCCAGCGTGCCGACAAAGGATTTGGTCACCGACATGGCCAGATGCGGGCGCTCGGGCGTCAGTGCACCAAAGTATTTCTCGTAGACGATGCGGCCCTTGTGCAGCACCACGATACCGTCGGTGTAATTTCGCTCCAGAGACTGGGCAAAGGTCAGCTCCTCGCCCGTGCCCATGACTTTCAGGCGCACGCCGTCCAGATTCACCGGTGCGGCGCGCAGCGGGCTGGGTGCGCCCGTGCCGCGCCAGACATTGGCCGTGGGCACCAGCTCGCGGATATGAGAGAAGGTCCAGCGTATGCGGGGGAAGACATTTCCCACGGGGTTGTCAAAAGTGATCTGCTTGTCCGGCGGCGGCGGAAAGCCCTGCATCCAGCCCAGGGCCTGCACTGTGGTGCTGGCCGGATCGGGCAGGGCGGCGGTCTGCGCCATCACCTGTATATTTGCTACTGAAAGAAGAGCTGCCAGCGCAATAGGTGTAATGGTCTGAAGCGAAAAAGACTTGTGTTTCATCGTGCACTCCCTGGAATGGATTCAGCGGCCGGTAAAGCGTGCGGGGCGTTTTTCTATGAAGGAGCGCACGCCTTCGGCCGCGTCCTCGCTCTGGGCCAGGCGCTGTTGCACGGGAATGAAGTCGGCCACGGCGGCGGCCTGGCCAAGCTCTATGGCCTTGAGCACATTCAAGCGGGTGGCCACCACGGCCTGCGGTGCCTGGGCCGCAATGCGCTCGGCAATGCGTAGGGCTTCGTCCAGCTGCAGTCCGGCGGGAACGACTTTTTGCACAAAGTTGCAGCGATAGGCTTCGGCGCTATCGAACTCGTCACCGGTGAGCATGTGCAGCATGGCATTGCCCACGCCTGCGCGCTCTGCCATGCGCAGCGTGGCGCCACCCGTGGGCATGATGCAGCGCTGCACCTCCATCTGCGCAAAGCGGCAGTTGTCGGCGGCCACCACGATATCGGCACCCAGCATCAGCTCGATGCCGACGGTAAAGCAAATGCCTTGCACGGCAGCCACCATGGGCTTGCTGCGGCGGCGATAGCCGGGCAGGCCGAAGTCATGGGGTTCCACCAGACCGGGCGCAATGACTTTCTGACCGGCTTTCATGAACTCGGCAATCGCCGGCAGATCCAGGCCGGCGGTGAAATGCTCGCCAAAAGCGTGCAGCACGCCCACGCGCAAGCCGGGTTCGTCGTCCAGCCGGGTATAGGCCTCACCCAGCTGCTGGAACATGGCCGGCGTCCAGCCGTTGCGCCGGGCCGGGCGGTTGATGCCTATCAGCAGCACATGGCCGCGAACTTCACAATGAATACAGCCCTCGGGCGGAGGGCTGGGAATTTCGATTTGCATGGCAGGTCTCCTGCCGCAACCTTAGAGGGCGGCGAAAAATGCCGCAGTCGCGCAGAAGACCTGTGGAGGCGCTATTTAGTAGGTGTAAACACCGCGTCCGGTCTTGCGGCCCAGACGACCGGCGGCCACCATTTCCTTGAGCAGCGGGCAGGCGCGGTACTTGCTGTCGCCGAATTCCTTCAGGTACACCTCCATCACGGCCAGGCAGACATCCAGACCGATCATGTCGGCCAGAGCCAGCGGGCCAATGGGTTGGTTGCAACCGAGCTTCATGCCGGCGTCGATGTCTTCGGCCGATGCCAGGCCTTCGGCCAGCACAAAAAAGGCTTCGTTGATCATGGGCACCAGAATGCGGTTGACCACAAAGCCGGGGGCGTTCTTGACTGTGATGGGCGTCTTGCCCAGGCGCTCGGCCATTTCCTTGACGGCGGCGTGGGTGGCGTCCGAAGTCTGCAGGCCGACAATGATCTCCACCAGGGCCATCATGGGCACGGGGTTGAAGAAGTGCATGCCGATGAAGCGGTCGGCGCGCTGGGTCACGGCGGCCAGCTGGGTGATGGAAATCGACGAGGTATTGGTCGCCACGATCACGTCCTGGCCCAGCATGCCGTCCAGCTGCTTGAGGATCTTGACCTTGAGGTCGAAGTTCTCGGTAGCGGCTTCAATCACCAGCTGTGCCGGCTTCAGGTCGTCATAGCTGGTCGAGATCTTGATGCGGGCCAGAGCGGCGGCCTTGTCGGCTTCGCTGATCTTTTCCTTCTTGATCAGGCGGTCCAGGCTGCCGGAGACGGTAGCCAGGCCTTTTTGCACGGCGGCTTCCGAAATATCCACCATCACCACATCGATGCCCGATACCGCACAGGCTTGTGCGATGCCATTGCCCATGGTGCCTGCACCGATGATGCCTACAGTTTGAATTGCCATAACGCTTGAGTCTCCTAGTTTGCCAATTTCGTTGAACCCGAAAATGTTAGCCGGGTTCGGCGGCACTTTCGGCCTAGTCGGGCATGCTTGGCGTGATATGGGTAAAACCGGCGACTGGCCCCGGCCCTCTGCTGGCGTTTACACGTCTGTTGGCGGCGCTGGCGGGCGGCCAGAATGTGGCTCTCAGAACGTGTTGACGATCTCCTCGGCGCCGCGCCAGTGTCTTTGCGGGATGGGATGCTAGGCGCGATACCGCAGCAATAGCCGTGCTATTGCGAGGATTCGCAACACCGCAGAGCGCCCGCAAAGACACTGGCCCGAAGGGTTGAGGCGAAATCGGGCGATTTCATCGCGCTGCGGCTGGCTTGCACCCCGGTGCAAGCTGCTCCACATCGCTTCGAACTCATCCCGATTGCGCCTCAACGCGGCTGCGTAGAGATCGTCAACACGTTCTCAAACGGGAGCACAGGTATGCGTGACTTTCTGGTGATTGGTGCGGGCTCGGCGGGCTCGGTGCTGGCAGCAAGGCTGAGCGAGGACCCCGAGGTGAGCGTCACCCTGCTGGAGGCCGGGGGTGAAGACCGCAGCGTGCTGATCCACTGCCCGGCAGGGCTATCAGCCGCGCGGCAAGGTGCTGGGCGGCTCCAGCTCCATCAATGCCATGATTTACATGCGCGGCCAGCCCCAGGACTATGAATATTGGAGCGCGCAAGGCAATCCAGGTTGGGGCTGGAGCGATGTTTTGCCCTATTTCATCAAGGCCGAGCACAACACCCGTGCTGCGGATGCGCTGCATGGCAGCCAGGGCCCGCTGCATGTGTCCGACCTGTGCGACCCCAATCCTCTGGCCCTGGCCTTTGTTCAGGCAGGTGTGCAAGCCGGGCAGGTGCACAACCGGGATTTCAACGGCCCTAGCCAGGAGGGCGTGGGCCTGTACCAGGTTACCCACCACCACGGCGAGCGCTGCAGCGCCGCCAAAGCCTATCTGACGCCGGTGCGCCAGCGCCCCAATCTGGAGGTCGTCACCAATGCCAGGGTGCTGCGCATTTTGCTGGAAGACCGTCAGGCGGTGGGGGTGGAGTACGAACAGGGCGGGCAGGTCAGACAGCTGCGTTGCCGCCGCGAGGTGCTGCTGTGTGCCGGGGCGTTGCAATCGCCGCAGCTGCTCATGCTTTCGGGCATAGGGCCGGGCGAGCATCTGCAGCCGCTGAGCATCAAGGTGGCTCACCATCTGCCGGGTGTGGGCCTGCATCTGCACGATCACCCCGATGTGGTGCAGGTGGTGGATGCGCCGCAACTCACCGACAGCTTTGGTATCTCACTGACCGGCATCAGGCATCTTTGCCGGGGTATGGCCCAGTGGAGACGCGAGCGACGCGGCATGCTGACCAGCAATTTTGCCGAAGCCGGCGGTTTTATCCGCAGCCAGCCGCAGGAGGTTGCGCCCGATCTGCAGCTGCACTTTGTGGTGGGCAAGCTGGTGGATCACGGACGCAAGACGGTGTTAGGCCACGGCTATTCCTGCCATGTCTGTCTGCTGCAGCCGCAAAGCCGGGGCAGCGTGCGGCTGGCAACTGCCGACGTGCGGGCGCTGCCGCTCATAGATCCGGGGTTTTTCAGCCATGAGGAGGACATGCCGCGCATGATTCGCGGCGTGCAGCGCATGCGCGACATCCTGGGCCAACCGGCGCTGGCCGGCCTGGGCGGCAAGGAATACGCAGCTTCAGCCCAGGCCCACAGCGAGGCCGAGATCGAGCAGTTCATTCGCAACTACGCCGACACCATCTACCACCCGGTGGGCAGCTGTCGCATGGGCCCGGGGGAGCTGGATGTGGTGGATGCCAGGCTGCGCGTGCAGGGCATGCAGGGCCTGCGGGTGGTGGATGCCTCGGTGATGCCACGCATCGTCAGCGGCAATACCAATGCGCCGGTCATCATGCTGGCGGAAAAGGCGGCCGATCTGATCCGCGAAGACTGGCGCTAGGCTCGGCCGCCAAAAGGCAGGGGCATAGGCAAAGGCATTTCGGCGGCCCTTAGGGTGACGAATTCCCAGCGGCCACGGCCCAGACGCTTGGCGTCTTGCAAAGCCGTTTCGGCATGCCGGGCCAGATCTTCGATGCTCAGTTGTTCCCAGACCTCGGGCACCAGAGCGCAGCCCGCGCTAAAGCTCAGATCCACCTGCAATTCATACTGCGCGCCCAGCTGCATGGCCGATTGCAGGCGCGCGCACAGCGACTGCACGCCGGCCCCATCGGCATGCAGCAGCATGCACAAGGCCTGGCCCTGCCAGCGTGCTATCACTTCATTGCTGCGAATATGCTTTTGCAGGATTCTGGACAGCAGTTGCAGGGCTTCATCGCCCAGGGCATAGCCGCGCTCCTGGTTGACGCGGTAGAAGTGGTCCATGTCCAGCATCACCAAGGCCAGCGGCAGCTTGTCGCGCTGGGCGCGCTCCAGCATGGCCTGGCCCTGGCGCTCCAGTGCCTTGCGCTGGGGCAGGCCTGCCCAGTCATCCGGCCGGCTGTTCTGATTTCGCTTGAGCTCCTCGCGCAGCGCCCAGAGCGTGGCCAGCATCAGCAAGCTGCCGCAGATGGGAGTCATCAGGCCCAGGGCGGGGTGCAGGCCGGACTCTGCCGTGAGCATCTGAGACCAGGACTCGTAAGGCTGGGTCAGGCCTGCCGACATCACGGCCAAGCCCAGAGATACCTCGATGCTGAATACGATGTAGCGCCAAACCCGGGTCTGGGGCTTGCGGGGGAACAGTGCCATGCAGCCGACCAGCACGGCACACATGCCATTGATGGTGCTGAACCAGGCCAGTCTTTGTGCCGGTGAATGGATGGTGATCAGATAGCCCAGCACACCGATCACGCTCAGTATGCGCAAGCCATGGTCAAGGGCCCGGTGGCGTGGGCCCAGCCAGCCCGACAAGGAGCGGCTGAGCTCCCACTGCACTAGCGTGGCGCAAAGTATGGCAATCGTTGACAGCAGCTTGCCCCAGACGCTGGTGTCAAAGTACAGCTCGGCAATGCCGGCCAGCCAGGCCAGGCCTTGCAGCAGAAAATAGCGCTGCGCATGGCGGGCGCCATAGGTGAGTTTCTGATCCAGCAGCCAGGGCAGGGCGATGGCGATGACCATCAGATTGATGGCCACCACCATGGCAATGGTAAAAAAATCCGGCCCGGGCATGTGGCAAAGAGTTACTGGAAGGCGACTTCGTCGAAGCTGCGCAGCTTACGGCTGTGCAAGCGATTGGTGCCGCCTTCGCGCAGTATGTCCACAGCGCGCATGCCGATACGCAGATGCTGGTCCACGCGTTCCCGGTAAAAGTGGTTGGCCATGCCGGGCAGCTTGATTTCGCCGTGCAAGGGCTTGTCGCTGACGCACAGCAAGGTGCCGTAGGGCACGCGGAAGCGGAAACCGTTGGCCGCAATGGTGGCCGACTCCATGTCCAGCGCCACGGCACGGCTCTGGCTGAAGCGCTTTTGCGGCAGATTGTCGGGCAGCAGCTCCCAGTTGCGGTTGTCCGTGCTGGCGACCGTGCCCGTGCGCATGATGCGCTTGAGTTCGGAATGTTCCATCTGAGTGACGTCGGCCACAGCCTGCTGCAGCGCCAGCTGGATTTCGGCCAGGGCCGGAATCGGCACCCACAACGGCAGCTCGGCATCCAGCACATGGTCTTCGCGCACATAGGCGTGGGCCAGCACATAGTCGCCCAGTTGCTGGCTATTGCGCAGGCCGGCGCAGTGGCCCAGCATCATCCAGGCGTGGGGGCGCAGCACGGCGATGTGGTCGGTGATGGTCTTGGCATTGGCCGGGCCGACCCCGATATTGACCATGGTGATGCCGCTGGTGTCGGCACGCACCAGGTGGTAGCCGGGCATTTGGGGCAGGCGCGGCGGGGCATTGCCCAGCTCATCCACCGCCTCGGCAGGCAGGCCCTTGCGGCGCGTGACCACATTGCCAGGCTCGACAAAGGCAATGTAGTCGCTGTCTTCCTTGGCCATTTCTGCGTGGCCCAGGCGAATGAATTCGTCGATGTAGAACTGGTAGTTGGTAAACAGCACAAAGTTCTGAAACCACTCGGGCGCCGTGCCGGTGTAGTGGCGCAGGCGGTGCAGCGAATAGTCCACCCGTGGCGCGGTGAACAGCGACAGCGGCAGGGCCTCGCCGGGCTGGGGGCGCCAGGTGCCGTTGGCGATACCGTCATCCATGGCTTCCAGATCGGGCAGGTCGAACACATCGCGCATCAGCAGGCGCCGCTCGGGCGAGAGCGAGCCTTCGATGTGGTCGTTATCGGCAAACGAGAAGTGGATGGGAATGGGTTTTTCGCTCAAGCCCACTTCCAGCGGTACCTGATGGTGGGCAATCAGCAGGCGCAGCTGCTCGCCAAAGTAGTCGGCAAACAGATCGGGCCGAGTCAGCGTGGCCTCGTAAATGCCGGGGCCTTCCACAAAGCCGTAGGTGAGCTTGGTGTCCGCACGCGCCACGGTGGTGGTCTTGATGCGCACAAACGGGTAGTAGGCATGGGTGGGTACCGCTGGCGTCTCTCCCGCCACAAAGCGCTGCATGGCAGCGCGCAAATGCTCGATCTGTTCGCGGTAAAGCTGCTGGATATGGGCCAGCGCCTGCTGGGCATCCGTGTGCAAGCTTGTGCTCGTTTTATGGGAAGAGGTAGAGAAATTCGAGGCCATGCACTATTGTCTTTATAGCAAGTGACAGTGCTGCGACATCCAGGCCCTGGCCTGTTCTGCCGGCAGCGGAAGCGATACCAGATAGCCTTGCATCATGGCACAGCCCAGTTGCCTCAACAAAGCCAGCTGGGCAGCGGTTTCCACGCCCTCGGCCACGATGTTCAGGTTCAGGCTGCGTCCCATCTGAATGATGGCGTTGACTATGGCCCTGGCATCGGGGTTGTGCGAGATGTCGGTGACGAAGGAACGATCGATCTTGAGCGTGTCTATGGGATGGCGGCGCAAATAGGCCAGCGAGGAGTAGCCGGTGCCAAAGTCGTCGATGGCCAGGCCTACGCCCAGCGCCTTCAGCGCCTTCAGCGTCTCAGGCATCTGCCCGCTGGACTGCATCAGCGTGGTCTCGGTCAGCTCGATGTGCAGGTAGCGGGCCTCCAGCCCTGTTTCATGCAAGACCTCGGCCACCTCGCGCGCCACATCTCGCTCGCGAAACTCCTGGGGCGAGAGATTGACGGCAATCGGCACGGCGGGAAGTCCTTCGCGCTGCCAGGCCTTGGCCTGAATACAGGCCTGGCGCATCACCCAACGGTCAACTGCCGCAATCAGGCCGCGGTTCTCGGCAAAACCTATGAACTCGCCGGGCGGCACCAGCCCCCGGTGCGGATGGCGCCAACGCACCAGGGCCTCGAACCCCGCCAACTGGCCGTTGGCCGTGAAGGTCTGGGGCTGGTAGTGCAGCTCGAAGTCGCCGTTCTCCACCGCGGCGCGCAGCATCTGCTCCTGCATCAGCATGCGCGTGGCACGGCCTTCCAGCATGGGGGTGTAGAACTGCACCATGCTGCGTCCCTCGGACTTGGCCATGTGCATGGCGGCCTCGGCATTGCTCAGCAGAACTTCGGGGCTTTCGCCATCCTTGGGGTAGATGGCAATGCCCATGCTGGGCGAGACGATCAGCTGCGTGCCTTCGATCTCGCAAGGTGCTTCAATGACGGCCCTGAGCCTGGCGGCCAGGGCCTCGGTCTCCAGCAGTGTGGGGCTACCGGTCAGGACCACCACGAAATCATCGCCGCCCACCCGCGCCACCAGATCGAGCTTGCCGGTGCTGCTGCGCAGCCGCCTGGCGATCTCGCACAGCACCAGATCGCCGGCCTGGTGGCTCAGCGAGTCGTTGATGGCCTTGAACTGATGCAGATCAATGCTGAGCACCGACAGCCTCGATTGCTGCTGGCCGGCCTGTGCAATCGCCTGCGTCATCAACTCGTTGAGCCGTGCACGATTGGGTAGCTGGGTCAGCAAGTCATGCTGGGCCAGAAAGTTCATATGCTCTCTGGCCAGGTGGCTGGCCGTCATGTCGCGAAACACGACGAGGCGAAAATCCCCTTCGTCGCTGGGCATGCTCTTGGCCTGCACTTCCACCGGAATGCGCTGGCCGTTCTTGTGGATCAGTACCGACTCGTGGCGCTCCTCGCGTTCGTTGCGCATGGTCTGCAGCGCAGACAGCTGATATTCCGGGGCGACATAGTCCAGGATGGGATTTTGCAGCAGCTCGGGCAGGCTGTAGCCCAGCAGCTGCGTCAGTGCCGTGTTGCCGTCGATGACCAGGCCCTGTCGGTGCATGGCAATGGCTTCCGTCGTCACGGAGGCAAAGCGGCGCATGCGCTCCTCGCTGGCCTGCAGTTTTTGCATGACCTGGTGGTGATGGCTGACATCGGTGACCAGGGCCACCATGCCCTGCAGTACGCCGTTTTCGCTATGGGGGCGCAGCACGGTTTCTATGTGCTGAATGCTGTGGTCGGGCCTTACCACCTGGCGGCTATAGCGCACGGAGTCGGTGACCGAAGGATTGTTCAAGGGCAGGGACGAACGGATCTCGTTCCAGACCGCTTCCCCTGCAATCTCGCGCACGGTCTTGCCTACAATCTCCTGCTGAGAGAAGCCGAAGTACTCGGCGTAACGGGCGTTGGCAAAGCGGCAGGCCATGGTGGCTGCATCAAAATAGGCCAGCATGGCAGGAACGGTGTCGGCGATCAGCCGTAGCAAGGCGTCCGGGCTGTCTGACTGCTGCGCGTTGAAAATCTCAGGCATTCGCCTCCCTGTTTTTGCCAGAGGTTATAGCCGAATCGGTGCAAATTTGACAGCGCCAGAGCGTTGCCCAGCTTGATGCAAGCGGCATTGTTACCACAGCGAGGAAAAAAGGGTATGAGCTCATCGTCATGGTTTGCGGTCCATGCTTCAGCCTGGTTGCAGCCGCGCCAGCTGCTGCGCGCATCGGTAGCCGTGGCATTGTTGACCATTGTGTTCAAGACCCTGGCCTGGTGGCTGACTGGATCGGTCAGTTTGTTGTCGGATGCGCTGGAGTCCTTTGTCAACCTGGGGGGCGCGGTGTTTGCCCTGGCCATGGTGACGATAGCCGCCCGTCCGGCTGACGAAGACCACCCTTACGGTCACCACAAGGCCGAGTATTTCTCTGCGGGCTTTGAAGGCATTCTGGTCATGGGCGCCAGCGTGGCCATTGTGTGGGCGGCGGCGCTGCGGCTGTGGCATCCCCAGCCGCTGGAGCAGCTGAGCTGGGGCTTGCTGCTGTCGCTGATCAGCACCGGTTTCAATGGCGCTCTGGCCTGGGTCATGCTCCGCTCGGCCAAATTGCACCGCTCCATGGCGCTGGAAGGCGATGCCCGCCATCTGCTGACCGATGTCTGGACTTCGGTGGGCGTGGTGCTGGGATTGCTGGCCGCCCAGTGGACGGGCTGGCTGTGGCTGGATGCGGCCGTGGCCATGGCCGTGGCGTGCAATATTTTTGTGCAAGGTGCCCAGCTGGTCTGGCAGTCATCGCAGGGCTTGATGGATAAGGCACTGGATGCAGACGCCATTGAACGTATTCACGCCGTGCTGCAGCAGCATGCGACAGCGCATGAGGTGCAGTTCGACAATCTGACCACCCGTCAGGCCGGCGAGCGCAGCTTTGTCGATCTGCATATGCATGTGCCGGAGGCGTGGACGGTGCGCCAGGCGGCGCAGCTGCGTGCCGAGATCGAGGCGGCGCTGCTGCAAGCCGTGCCCGGCCTGTATGCCCGCATAGAGCTGTTGCCCATGGGCATGGAAACCCATAGCGAAGCCGGCGATGCTCGCGCCGTCTGTGAGTCAGAGACTTGAGTCAAAATCGCCTGCAACCCATTGTTGGTATACGGTTGGCATTCAAAATAAATAGCTAATTTTCGAAAGTCTCTCTTCATGATGAGCGTGATACAGCGCGTGAAAAGCGCGCAGGTGCAGGTGGGCGGCCAGGTCATAGGCCAGATCGAGCAAGGCTTGCTGGCGCTGGTCTGTGCCGAGCGTGGCGACAGCGAAGCCGAGGCCGACAAGCTGCTGGCCAAGCTGCTCAAGCTGCGCATCTTCAGCGACGCGGACGGCAAGATGAACCTCTGCCTGCAGGATGTGGGCGGCGGCCTGCTCATCGTCAGCCAGTTCACTCTGGCCGCCGACACCCGAGGCGGCAACCGTCCCAGTTTCACCGGCGCCGCCGCGCCCGATGAAGGCCGTCGCCTGTACCACTACTTCGTGGATCAGGCCCGCGCCGCCCATCCCCTGGTGCAGACCGGCGAATTTGCCGCCGACATGCAGGTGCATCTGGTCAACGACGGGCCCGTCACCATTCCTGTGCGCATGGAGCCGCAGGCCTAGGCAAGGGGCCCGGTCTGCGACCCCATCCGTCACCACGATTCCTACAAGAGCTGTCCATGAAGCCATCCTGCAAGCCCTCTTTGTCCCTCATAGCCGCCGGCCTGATTCTGGGTCTGGCAGGTGCCAGCCTGCCCATCCAGGCGCAGACCTTGAAGAAACCCGCGCTGGACGCACTGATCGCATCGTCCGCCCCGACCCCGGCCGAATCCTTCAAGGCCTTTGCACAACAGGCCGCAAAGGCAGAACCGAGTGTGGTAACAGCCGTGCAGCGCTATACGCGCGGCCAGACCCTGTCGGAGGGCGAACTCGCGGATATCGCCCGATTGCTGGGGGTGTACAACCGTCTGACGCAGGAGGCGGCGGTGCTGGAAAGCCTGCAGCGCATGGTGGCGCTGCCCACGGTGCGCGATCCCAAGGTTCCTTCGCATGAGAGTCCGGCCATCCTGGACTTCGGTAAGCTCGTTGCATCCATGGCCGCCGAATTCGGGCTGCGCTTTCGCAATGTGGACAACCGCATCTTTGAAGTGACACTGCCTGCCAATGCGGCGAGCCGCGCCGGCGAGGCGACCGAGTTCGGCATTCTGACCCATGCCGATGTGGTGCCGGTGGTGGCTGCCGAGTGGGTGCTGGACGGCAAGCAGATCAACCCTTTCCAGGTCACCCGTGTGGGCGATCGGCTTTATGGGCGCGGCACGATTGACGACAAGGGCTCTATCGCCACCGTGCTGTATGCGATGAAGGCGGTCAAGGACAGTGGTCTGCCGCTCTCGCGCAGCATTCGCCTGATGATAGAGACCACCGAGGAAACCGGCGGCGATGCCATGAAGTACTACCAGAGCAAGACCTCGCTGCCGCATTACAACATCGTGCTGGACAGCAAGTACCCGGCCGTGGTTGCAGAAAAGGGCACGGGTGCGCTCAAGGCCTTGTTTGCGGAGGTGGCCGTGGATGCCGCCAAGCCCGCCATCACCGCCATGACCGGCGCCGCCTCGGCCAACTCCATTGCGCAGACGGCTTCCGCCACCGTCTCCGCCACCGATGCGGCTGCGTTGGATCAGATTGCGCAGCGGCTGTCTCAGGAAAAGGACGAGTTTGTGCGTCGGCACGAGGCGCAGGGCAAGTTCGCCATCGAGGTGCAGCGCGCCGAGGGCATGGCCACGGTCAAGGTCAGCGGTGCATCCGCTCATGGCTCGCGTCCTGAGGAAGGGGTGAATCCCGTGCCGCGTCTGGCGCTGTTCCTGCAGCAGAGCCTGATGCCGGAGCAGGGCGCGGCGCTGCTGCAGCCCAATCAGTACAGCCAGGCCGTGCGCTATATCAATGGCGTATTTGGCCTGGACTATCTGGGCCGGCAGCTGGGCATTGCCTATGCCGATGATTTCATGGGGCCGCTCACGCTGTCGCCCAATCTCATCAAGTCCGTGGACGGCAAGCTGGAGGTGACGGCCAATGCGCGCATGCCGCGAGGCAGGACGCCAGAGCAACTGCGCGCCGAGGTGGAGCAGGGCATTGCCCGCTGGAGTGAGGCGGCCAAGGTGCCGGTCAGCGTGCAGTACACGCAAGGCAACTGGATGGCCCGCGATCCCAAGGGTGCATGGCTGAGCACCTTGCTCAATATCTTTGGTGACACCACGGGGCTGGACGCCAGGCCCGTGCCTACCGCAGGCAGCACCACGGCCAAGCTCATGCCCAACGCCATCAACTTCGGTCCGGCCATGCCCGGCAAGAAATACACGGCCCACAATGCGCTGGAATACCAGGAGCTGCCGGATCTGCGCACCGATATGCAGATGTTCACCGAGATGCTGGTGCGCATCGGCAATCTGCAGCAGATGCAGTGACGCCAGCCCCGATGGCGGGGCTGGCGCTGCTTACTGCATCACGTTCATGACGGCCAGCGTCATGGTTTCGACGCCGGTCTTGAATGTGGGTTCTGGCTCGGGGGCGAAGAAGGGCGAGTGATTGAAGGGCAGCGGCTTGCCGCCGGGCTGGCTGGCCTGCGCCACCTTCTGGGGATCGGACACGCCCAGGATGTAGAACATGGACGGCACGCCCTGGTTGATGAAGTCCGAGAAGTCCTCGCTGGCCGTGGCCGGAGGGATGGGCAGCACGTTCTTGTCGCCCAGCGCAGCCTTGAACAGCCTGACCGTGCGATTGACCAGAGCCGCATCATTGACCACGGCGTCCGAGCCCTTGGTCAGCCTGATCTCGGGGGCCGGCGCACCGGACATGGCGGCCTGCGCCTTGGCGCTGCGCTCTATGCCGTCATGCAGCTTGCTGCGCACCTCGCTCTTGTAAGTGCGTATCGTGCCCAGCAGCCGTGCCTGATCGGGAATGATGTTGCCTGCGCTGCCCGCATTGAAGGCACCCACGGTGACCACGCCGAATTCCATGGGGTCTTTCTCGCGGCTGACCACGCCTTGTACATCCACCACAAAGCGCGAGGCCATGAGCACGGGGTCTATGCCTTTGTCGGGCATGGAGCCATGGCTGCCGCGACCGTGAAACGTGATGTCCAGCGAGTCCGAATTGGAGGTCGCCGCCCCGGCCACATAGCCCACCGTGCCATAAGGCATGGAGCCGGTGTGCAGCGCAAAGGCGTAGTCGGGCTTGCCGAGCTTCTGGAACAGGCCGTCGGCCAGCATGGCCTTGGCACCGGTCACGGTTTCCTCGGAGGGCTGGGCCACGAACATCAGCGTGCCCTTCCATTGCTTCTTCAGACCCAGCAGCGCCTGCGCCGTGCCCAGCCAGCTGGTCATATGCATGTCGTGGCCGCAGCTATGGGCGACAAAGCTCTCCTTGCCGTTGTACTGGGCCTTGGCCTTGCTCGCATAGGGAAGGTCGGTTTTTTCCTCCATCGGCAGGGCGTCCAGCTCGGTGCGCACCATGACGGCGGGGCCTGCGCCATTGCGGTAGATGGCGACCAGGCCGGTCTTGCCAATGCCCTCGGTGACTTCAAAGCCCAGCTTGCGCATCTCGGCCGCCAGCTTGGCGGCGGTGCGCGTTTCCTCGAAACCCAGCTCGGGGTTGGCATGCAAGTCTTCGTAGATGTCGCGCATCTGCGGATACATCTGGGCGATCAGCTGCTGCAGCTGGGGCTTGAGCGGCTGGGGGTCCAGTTCCGCAGCCTGGGTCGAGGTCAGACTGGCGGCCAGCGCGGCGGTGATGCAGAACTTGCGAGTGAGGCTTGGGTGCATATGGGGTCTGTGGTTGGCATCAAACAGAAGCGGCCATTGAAGACCGTGCTTTCAGACTAGGAGCATGGCCGGCCCGGATTGAAGAGGGGCAACCCGCAAATGGCACCGTGAATAGCGATGGCACAAGGCTTTTCCGGCGCAGGCCCGGGATAATCCGCTCCTATGAATACCTCCACCAGCGCCGCCAAGGCCAATGATTCCACCGCTTTCTCGGCGCTGCCCCTGTCTCCTGAAATGCTGGGCAACCTGCAGCAGCTGGGCTACACGCAGATGACGCCGATTCAGGCCGCCAGCCTGCCGTTGACGCTGCAGGGCAAGGACCTGATCGCCCAGGCCAGCACCGGCAGCGGCAAGACCGCGGCCTTCGGCCTGCCCATGGTCGACCGCCTGAACCCGCGCTGGTTTGCCGTACAGGCTCTGGTGCTGTGCCCCACGCGCGAACTGGCCGATCAGGTGGCCACCGAAATCCGCCGTCTGGCCCGTGCCCAGGACAATATCAAGGTCGTCACCGTCTATGGCGGCGTGCCCTCGCGCAATCAGATCGCCAGCCTGGAAAACGGCGCCCACATCGTGGTCGGCACGCCCGGCCGCGTGATGGATCTGATGGAGCGCGGCAAGCTGGATATCGCCAATCTCAAGACCCTGGTGCTGGACGAGGCCGATCGCATGCTGGACATGGGTTTTCTGTCCGACATCGAAACCGTGGTGCGCCAGTGCCCTGCCGATCGCCAGACCCTGTTGTTCTCGGCCACTTACCCCGAAGGCATTGCCGGACTGGCCAACCGTTTCATGCGCGATCCGCAAATGGTCAAGGTGGCGGCCCAGCACAGCGCCGGCAAGATCCAGCAGCGCTGGTACGAAGTCGGTGCCCGCGAAAAAGTGGAGACGGTTGCCAAGCTGCTGGCGCATTTCCGTCCCGAATCGACGATTGCCTTTTGCAACACCAAGCAGCAGTGCCGTGACGTGGTCAACGCCTTGCAGGCCCAGGGCTTCAGCGCGCTGGCGCTGTTTGGCGAACTGGAGCAGCGCGAGCGTGACGAAGTGCTGGTGCAGTTTGCCAACAAGAGCTGCAGCGTGCTGGTGGCTACCGACGTGGCCGCGCGCGGCCTGGATATTGCCGATCTGTCGGCCGTGATCAATGTGGACGTGACGCCCGATTCCGAGGTGCATATTCACCGCATCGGCCGCACCGGCCGCGGCGATGCAGAAGGTCTGGCGCTGAATCTGGTGTCCATGGACGAGATGGGCAGCGTGGGCAAGATCGAACAGCTGCAAGGCCGTGCCTCCGAGTTCTTCCCCGTGGAAGAACTCACGCCCGCCGCCGGTGGCGAGCTGCTGCCACCCATGATGACCATCCAGATCATCGGCGGGCGCAAGGAGAAAATCCGTGCCGGCGACGTGATGGGCGCCATGTGCGCCGATTTTGGCTACAGCCGCGACCAGATCGGCAAGATCAGCGTCAACGACTTTTCCACCTATGTGGCGGTGGACCGCAAGATCGCTGCCCAGGCCTGCGCCAAGCTCAACGGCGGCAAGGTCAAGGGCAAGACGGTCAAAGCCCGTCTACTCTAAAAACAAGCCAAATTGACCTGTAGCGCTTATGTATTAAGCGCAGAGTGCTCACAAAAAAGCCTTCTCAAATTTGAGAAGGCTTTTTGCTTTGGGGCCGCGCTCAGCCCTTGGCGAAGAACAGCCCCGCCATTACCAGTCCCGTAGCCACAATGCCCCAGCGCAGAACAGGTGCGGGAATCTTGCGTGCCACGCGTGCGCCGCCGTAGCCGCCTGCGGTGGCGGCGATCATCATCAGCAGGGCCAGCTTCCATTGCACAATGCCGCCCGCCGCGTAGATCACCACGGCAATGGCGGTGAGCAGGGCGGAGACCAGATTTTTCATGCCATTCATGGCGTTGAGCTGGGTCTGGCCCAGCAGGCCGAACAAGGCCAGCAGCAAAATACCCAGGCCTCCGTTGAAATAGCCGCCATAGACGGCCACGGCCAACATGCCGGTAGCGGCTTTGGCGGTGCCGGGTGCCTGGTGGGCGGCGTTCTTGCCTGCGGCCCAGGCGCGCAGCTGCGGGCCAAAAGCGAACATGGCGGTGGCGGCCAGCAGCAGCCAGGGCACGACTTTGCGGAAGATGGCGTCTGGCGTGAACAGCAGCAGGGCCGCACCGGCCGAGCCGCCCACCAATGAAAGCCATACGATTTTCGAGGTCGACAGACCTGGTGGCGGCCGCATGTCCTCGCGAAAGCCCCAGGCTCCGGCCATATAGCCGGGCAGCAGGGCCACGGTGCCGGTGGCATTGGCCACCACGGGGGGCACGCCGGTGAAGACCAGGGCCGGTAGCGTCAGAAAACTGCCGCCGCCTGCCACGGCATTGAGTGCGCCGGCGACAAAGGCTGCGCCCAGCAGCAAAGCAATATGTGTCCACGGGCCCATGCCCAGGGTGGCCAGGATGTCCATTTTTGTCTCTCCCTCGGTTTTTTATGCTTGCAAGAGAGCGATCTTAGTGGCTGGACAGCTGCGTGATGCATGGGCAAAAGACAAAGCACTGCCGGGTGAGGAAGGCGCCGTGCGCGGTGTCGGTGCTCAGGAGCGCAGGTAGACCCAGCCCTGGGTTTGCAAACGTGCCAGTGCCAGCACGGCCGGGCCGTCCAGTTTTTGCAGCGGTGCGCGCAGCTCGCGCTGCAGGTTCTGCAAGGTATTGGGGCATAGCCAGGTCAGGCCGTCGGTGGCTTCGTGCACCGCATCCAGGGCTGCAGCCACGCCGCCGGCGTTGGTGATGATGCGAACTTGGGTGGCAGGCTCGGCCCGCAGGGCGTTGACGGCATTCATGCGGGCGCGTTGCAGGCCTTCGGCATCCGTGGCATGCAGCAGGATTTTCAGAGCATCGGTGGTCATGGCTTGGGCATTCCGTTGAGTTTCACAAAGACGGCATCATGCCGCTTGCCGTATCAAACACCGTCAGCAGGCTTCTTATCGCCCAGAAAGGCATTGATGGGGATTTGCAGATAGCTGCGGCCATCGCTGGCTGCCGGCGGCATTTTGCCGGCGCGCAGATTGACCTGTACCGCAGGCAGGATCAGCGTGGGCATGGCCAGCGTGGCATCGCGCGCATTGCGCATGGCGATAAACTCGGCTTCGCCGATGCCTTCGCTGACATGGATGCTGCGCTGTTTTTGATCGGCCACGCGGCACATGCAGTCGTGGGCACGGCCGTTGGGCGGGTAATCGTGGCAGACAAACAGGCGCGTGTTCTCGGGCAGGGACAGGATGCGCTGGATGGAGCGGTACAGACTGGCCGCATCGCCACCGGGAAAATCGGCGCGGGCCGTGCCCACATCGGGCAGAAACAAGGTGTCGCCCACAAACATAGCGTCCTGGACCTGAAACGCCATATCGGCCGGCGTGTGGCCGGGCAGGTGCATAGCTGTTACCTCCAGGTTGCCCACCTGAAAGCATTCGCCGTCGTGCAGCAGATGGTCAAACTGGCTGCCATTGGACGCAAATCCGGGCTCGAAGTGAAAGATGCGGCTGAACATTTTCTGCACGGCCTGGATGTGCTCGCCAATCGCAATCTTGCCGCCCAGATGGTGGCGTATGTGCTGGGCGCCCGAGAGATGGTCGGCGTGGGCATGGGTCTCCAGAATCCACTGCAGCTGCCAGCCCTGTGCCCGCAGATAGTCAATGATGCGGTCGGACGAGGCACTGGTCAGCGTGCCGGACTGGGCTTCGAAGTCCAGCACGGGATCGATCACGGCGGCCTGGCCTGCCGCAGTGTCCGCCAGCACATAACTCACCGTGCCGGTGACGGTATCGAAGAAGGGTTCGATGTGCATGGTCTGCATGTTCAATCTCTTGGGATGGCAGTCAATATACTTTTAAATATAATATATAGAAGTAATTTGAAGTGTCATGAAAGATCTTAAAACCATGAGTGATGACAGCGAGCAGGCACCGGCTTTGGACCTGGCCGCCATGCGCGCCCATGCGGGCGAGGCGGTGGCCATGCTCAAGGTGCTGGGCAATGAGGACCGGCTGCTGCTGCTGTGCCAGATCGCGCAGCAACCGCGCACCGTGGGCGAGCTGGAGCTGCTTACGGGCATCGCCCAGCCCACGCTGTCGCAGCAACTGGGCGTGCTGCGTCGCGAAGGCTTGGTCAGCACCGAGCGCGAAGGAAAATTCATACGCTACCAGGCCGCCGATGCGCGTGCGCTGCAGTTGATGGAGCTGGTGCACCAGCTGTTTTGTGAAGGAGAGCAGGCATGACTACCGGCATGGGGATTGCATGGGAGGCGTTCACGCCCTTCGCCTCGCTGGCCGGCGGCCTGCTGATCGGTCTGGCCGCTGCGCTGTTGCTGGTCTTGCTGGGGCGTGTTGCCGGCATCAGCGGCATCGTGGGCCAGTTGTTGCAAGCCAGCGGCTGGGGCAGCGCTGCCCAATGGGGCTGGCGTGCCGCCTTTGTGCTGGGCCTGTTGTTGGCGCCCTGGGTGTGGCTGCGGTTCGCCCCCTTGCCGGCGATGGACATGCCTTCCAACCCGCTGCTGATTGTTGCCGCCGGTCTGCTGGTGGGCTTTGGCACGCGCCTGGGTTCGGGCTGTACCAGCGGCCATGGTGTTTGCGGGCTGTCGCGTCTGTCGCCGCGTTCGCTGGCCGCCACCCTGGTGTTCATGGCTGCGGGTGCTGCCACCGTGTTTGTGCTGCGTCACGTCCTGGGAGGCTGAAGATGCAAGCTGTTGTCACTCCCATGGTGGCTTTGATTTCCGGTCTGGTGTTTGGTCTGGGGCTGTTGCTTTCGGGCATGGGCAACCCGGCCAAGGTGCAGAATTTTCTGGATGTCTTCGGCCGCTGGGATCCGTCTCTGGCCCTGGTCATGGGCGGGGCGATTGTCGTGGGCTTGCCGGCGTTTGCCTGGGCTCGCAAGCGCCAGACCGCGCTGCTGGGCGAGCCCATGGACCTGCCCACGGCCAGTCGCATCGATGCCAGGCTGCTGAGCGGCGCGGCATTGTTCGGCGTGGGCTGGGGTCTGGCCGGTTTTTGCCCCGGGCCGGCGCTGATGAATCTGGCCACGGGTCGCTCCGAAGTCTGGCTGTTTGTAGCGGCCATGGTGGTGGGCATGCTGGCCCAGCATGCATGGGCCAGGCGTCCGTCTTGCAGCCATGAGCCAAACAGGGCAGAACAAGACTGAAGCGCTTGATTAGATTGCGCTGCTTGCTATCAAAAGAAAAGACTCCCTGGGGAGTCTTTTTTGTTGGGGCCGTGTGTCCGTCAGTCCTTGGCGTAGGGGTCGGCAAAACCCAGCTCTTGCATGATGTCGGTCTCGTAAGACTCCATCTCTTCGGCATCTTCATCGCTGGTTTCATGATCCCAGCCCTGGGCGTGCAGAGTGCCGTGCACCAGCAAATGGGCGTAATGCTCTTCCAGCGACTTGTTCTGCTCCTGGGCTTCGCGCTCCACCACCGGGGCGCACAGCACCAGATCGGCCATCGCCGTGGGCTCTTGCTGGTAGTCAAAGGTCAGCACATTGGTCGCGTAGTCCTTTTTGCGGAATTCGCGGTTCAGGCGCTGGCCTTCTTCGGCATCGACGATGCGCACGGTGATCTCGGCATCCACGGCCAGCGCATGGCGAATCCAGCGCGTGACCTTGCTGCGGCTCAGCAGCTCGCGGTGGGTAGCCGCTTCGGGAAAGCGGCCGAATTGCAGGGACAGTTGCAGTTGATTTAAAGACATTTTGGCTTGTAGTGCTTATGCAATAAGCGCAATCAGCTATGAATTTTGATTAGAGCTCGTTGCTGTTGGGCAGGGGACGGGCGACTCGGGTACTGGTGGCGCGCACCTTGGGTGCTGTTGTTCCTTCGGACACGCGGCCGCGCGCTTCGTAGGCATCCACAATGCGGGCCACCAGCGGGTGGCGCACCACGTCGGCACTGGTGAAGTGGTTGATGGAGATGCCTTTGACGCGCCTGAGCACGCGTTCGGCATCGATCAGCCCGCTGGGTGCGCCCTTGGGCAGATCGATCTGGCTGACGTCGCCGGTGACCACGGCCTTGGCACCAAAGCCTATGCGGGTCAGAAACATCTTCATCTGCTCTGGCGTGGTGTTCTGAGCTTCGTCCAGAATCACAAAAGCGTTGTTCAGCGTGCGCCCGCGCATAAAGGCCAGGGGGGCGATTTCCAGCACATTGCGCTCGAAGGCCTTTTGCACCTTGTCATAGCCCATCAGGTCGTACAACGCGTCGTAGAGCGGGCGCAGATAAGGATCGACCTTCTGCGTCAGGTCGCCGGGCAGAAAGCCCAGGCGCTCGCCGGCTTCCACGGCCGGGCGGGTCAGCACGATGCGTTGCACATTGTTGCGCTCCAGCGCATCCACGGCGCAGGCCACGGCCAGATAGGTCTTGCCCGTGCCTGCCGGGCCTATGCCCAGGGTGATGTCGTGCTGAGCGATGTTCTCCAGGTACAGGGCCTGGTTGGGCGTGCGCGCCCGCAGATCGGCGCGGCGGGTGCTCAGCTGAGGGGCATCCAGGGGCGCTTCCAGCATTTCGGTATCGCCGGCCAGCATCAGCTGCAAGGTGTCGTCGGGGATCACATTGTCGGCTATCTCATACAGAGCCTGCAGCAATTCCAATGCGGCATTGACCTTGGCCTTGGGGCCGTCAATCTTGAACTGTTCATGTCGGTGCGCAATCCTGACGGCAAGCGCAATTTCAACGGTGCGCAGGTGCGCGTCGGCCGGGCCGCACAGGTGCGTCAGACGGTTGTTGTTGTGTGGTGTGAATGTGTGGCGCAGGATCACGCGGATAATTTCTCGCAAAGAATGGCCGCACAGTGCGGCAAAGGACTTCAATGATAGGCAAATTGACTGGAACGCTGCTGGAAAAAAACCCGCCTGAGGTATTGGTGGACTGCGGCGGTGTCGGCTACGAGGTGCAAGTACCCATGAGCACCTTCTACAACCTGCCGGCCAACGGAGCCAAGGTTGCCTTGCTCACCCACTTTGTGGTGCGTGAGGATGCACAGCTGCTGTTTGGCTTTGCCACAGCCCGCGAGCGTCAGACCTTTCGCGAACTCATCAAGATTACTGGCATAGGCCCGCGCATGGCGCTGGCAGTCTTGAGTGGAATGAGCATTGATGATCTCGCGGATGCGGTATCGCAGCAGGAGGCAGGGCGATTGGTCAAGGTTCCGGGTATAGGCAAAAAGACGGCCGAGCGTCTGTTGCTGGAGCTCAAGGGAAAAATCGGCTCTGATACAGGTGCGCTATCACTATTTTCTATCAATAGCGAACACGATGATATTCAGCAGGCGCTGATGGCGCTGGGCTATTCAGACAAGGAGGCGTCGGCCGCCCTCAAGAAGCTTCCCGCTGATGTGGGGGTGAGTGAGGGTATCAAGCTCGCGCTGAAGGCATTGAGCAAATAGTCTTGCTGGTCAGGAGCCAGAGCTATTGCGACTTGACGGAGAACACGACATGAATTGGTTGACGCAAGGCAGACGCATGGCTCCCCGGTATGCGAGTGTGGTGGTGTTGCTGCTGGCCGCTTGCGGTGGCGGCGGTGGAGGCAGCGGAGGCGGAGATGGGGGCGGCGGCGGAGGAGGTGCGGTTGGCACAGGTGGCACCACCGGAGGCGGCAGTACCGTAGATGTTGAGCTCACCACGCCCACGGGCCCGCCCAAGGCCTATGTGCTTGATTCTCTGGTCTTGCCGGCAGCGGCTGCAGCATCAGCCAGAAATACGGTGCAGCCTTCGGCAGCCGTGAGGCCCAAACCTGCGCTGCTGACATTGCCGCAATGGAACGATGCCCCGCCGGTGCCCATGCCGGTGCCGGGTGTGCCCATGCAGATCGGTGCGCCGCGAATTTTGACTTCCACCCAGACGGTGGGCGGTATGGCGCAGGTGCTGCACTGGTCGCCGGCGCCCGACGGCGGCCAGGTCGGTGCCATCAGCTTTACCTCCATCGGCGCTTTCGGCCTGCGCCTGGGTCTGGTGGTCGAGGGCTTGCCCGATAGCGCCCGGATTCATCTGTATCGACAGGACCGCAGCCAGACCGGCTTTGAAACCACGGGCAAGGCCATCAATGAGGTGCTGGCCCGCAACCGTGCCGTAGACGGCAATACCCAGGCCGCAGCAACCTGGTGGTCCCCCGATCTGGGTGCGGACGAGGTCACGCTGGAAATCGGCTTGCCGGCCGGCGTTCCCGCCTCGCAGTTGCGGATCTCCATTCCCCGGTTGACGCATGCTTATGTCAATCTCTCGCTGCCTATCGAGGCGGATCTGCAGGCACGCTATGACACCAGGAATGTGGGCGATGCTGCCTCGTGCGAGCTGGATGCCAGCTGTGCCGACCAGTACGCCACCGAGCGCAATGCCGTGGCGCGCATGAGTTATGTGGACACGGATCGCTTCTATTACTACTGCACGGGTTCGCTGCTGAACAATACCAAGCTCGACTACACGCCGTATTTTCTGTCGGCCAACCACTGCATCTCCACGCAGGCCGCAGCCAGCTCGCTGCGCACGGACTGGTTCTTTCGCTCGGCCAGTTGCAACAGCGTTGAACCCCATCCCCAGGCCGCAACACGCCAGCAAGGCGCCAGACTGCTCTATGCCACCTCGGTGACCGATGCCACGTTGCTGCTGCTCAATGAAAGCCCACCGGCCGGTGTGACTCTGGCCGGCTGGGATGCGCGCGGCCCGACCGCAAAGGGGGCTGCTGTCTATACCCTGCACCAGCCGCAAGGCGATTGGCTCAAATACGCCGAAGGCCAGGCGCAGAGCTACCGCAACTGCACGGTGGGCGGCGGTAGCGTGAGCTGCAGTGACGGTAATGCGCAAAGCAATTTTCTGGACGTAGTCTGGAGCCAAGGCATTACCGAGCGCGGCAGCAGCGGCTCGCCTCTGTTTGTCAACGGCCGTGTGGTTGGCGCTTTATCCGGCGGCAGCAGTGCCTGCTCGGTGAAAGGCGGCGCCGATATCTATAGCCGCTTTGACCGGGCCTTCAGCGACACCATAGGCAACTGGCTGGCGCAGTAGCTCTGCATAACCTGTGCAGGTCGTCATTTGCCGGTCAGTTGCTTGACGGCCGCCTGGGTCTGGGCCACATGTTCCAGCGGATCTGCGCTGGTATGTGCAAACTTCACCTTGCCATCCTGGCCTATCACATAGGAGATACGGTCGGCCCGCTCGGGGCTGGCCGCAGCCGCTGCGTCATAGGCCTTGATGGTGGTCGCCTTGGGGTCGGAGGCCACGGCAAACTGGTCGCGGCAGGCTTCGGTGGAAAAGCGCTTCAAGGTGTCTATATCGTCGTGCGACATGCCCACCACGGTGGCCCCCATGGCCGCAAACCGCGGCGTAGCCTCGGCAAAAGCGTGGGCTTCCAACGTGCAGCCCTGGGTGAAGGCCTTGGGGAAGAAATACAGCACCACCGGCCCCTTCTTCAGGGCAGCCGTCATGTCGAAATCAAAAGCCTTGCCCGCCACGGCGGCAGGCGTCCTGAACGTGGGGGCGACATCGCCCACCTTCAAAGCGGCTTGCACGGTGGCAGTGCAGAGCAGGGCGGCGGTACAGATCAGAGTGCGTAGGCTGGAAGTCGGCATGCAGATTCCTGAAAGTGGTTGCCGCCCATTGTGCGCAAACCCGGACGATTCGGGGTCGGGGAACTGTGGGTTTGGTTTTCACCTGTATTTTTAATCAGTGGTAATACCCGCTTAGGGCACAATCTGCGGCATGACGATTCATGTGGACGAATTTGCGGCCAGCCCCGCCCCTGGACAACCCGCACGCAAGGCCCGTGGCGCGGCCGCCGAACCCGAAGCCGCTGCGCCGCGCATGGTGTCGGCTGGGCATTCGTCCGTGGGCGAGGAAGCGCTGGAACGTGCTCTGCGTCCCAAGCTGCTTGATGAATATGTGGGTCAGACCAAGGCCCGCGAGCAGCTGGAGATTTTTATCGGCGCTGCCAAAAAGCGCAGCGAAGCGCTGGACCATGTGTTGCTGTTCGGCCCTCCCGGCCTGGGCAAGACCACGCTGAGCCACATCATTGCGGCCGAGCTGGGCGTGAATCTGCGCCAGACCAGCGGTCCGGTGCTGGAAAAACCCAAGGATCTGGCGGCACTGCTGACCAATCTGGAGGCCAACGATGTGCTTTTCATCGATGAAATCCATCGCCTGAGCCCCGTGGTCGAGGAAATTCTCTACCCGGCGCTGGAGGACTATCAGATCGACATCATGATTGGCGAAGGCCCGGCGGCGCGCTCCATCAAGCTCGATCTGCAGCCTTTCACGCTGGTAGGCGCCACCACGCGGGCCGGCATGCTGACCAATCCGCTGCGCGACCGTTTCGGCATCGTGGCGCGGCTGGAGTTCTATACCTCCGAGGAGCTGTCGCGCATCGTGCGCCGCAGCGCAGGCCTGCTCAAGGCGCCGATTGACGACGAAGGCTGTTTTGAAATCGCCCGCCGCTCGCGCGGCACGCCGCGTATTGCCAACCGCCTGCTGCGCCGCGTGCGCGACTATGCCGATGTCAAAAGCGATGGCCGCATCACCCGCGAGATTGCAGACCTGGCCCTGGCCATGCTGGATGTGGATCCGCAAGGCTTTGATGTGATGGACCGAAAGCTGCTCGAAGCCGTGGTGCATCGCTTTGATGGCGGACCGGTGGGGCTGGACAATATCGCCGCCAGCATTGGTGAGGAATCCGGCACCATCGAGGATGTGATCGAGCCCTATCTGATTCAGCAGGGCTTTTTGCAACGCACGCCGCGCGGGCGCATGGCGACCAAGGCCGCCTATTTGCATCTGGGCTTGCAGGCTCCAAAAGACGATGCTACGCCCTGAGCCCGGCGATCAATTGTTCTGCGGACCTGCGTTCCAGAACGCCTGCAGCACGCCGGGCAGGGCTTCAATCTGGGTGATGACCTGATCGAGCTCCTGTGCATGGACAGCCGTGGCAAACAGTTCGGCCTCGATTTCTGTTTTGTTGGGCTGGATGTCGTGCTTTTCCACCGTGCGCACCGGATAGTTGGCCGCCTCCAGCAGCTCCTGAATCTGTTCGCGCACATCCGCCTGCGCGTCTTGCTGGCAAATTGCATAGAAGTAGTAAGTGGCTTCGCCAGCATGCTCTGCCACCGGGTGGCGGTCGATGTAGTTGACCACCGGACGCAGCAAGGTGTTGCTGGCTAGAACGAACAAGGTGGCGATACCAGCCTCGGGCAGCAGGCCAGAGCCGGCGCAGGCGCCTACGGCGGCCGAGCCCCATAGCGTGGCGGCAGTGTTCAGTCCCGTGATGTTGGCGCCTTCCTTCATGATGGCGCCCGCACCCAGAAAGCCCACGCCGGATACCACATAGGAGATCACGCGGGTTGCGCCCTCTGCACCCGCGAGGCGCATGGCCAGATCCACAAACACGGCGGCGCCCAGGGCCACCAGGGTGTTGGTTCTAAGACCGGCGGTGCGCTGGCGTATCTGGCGCTCCAGGCCAATGATGCCGCCGCAGACAAAGGCGACGAACAGGCACAGCACCGTGTTCATGGTGGCCGCCAACTGAAAGCTTTGTAGAGATTGCATGAGATGTCGTGTGTTGCTTATTGCCAGCCAAAGCGGCGGATGTAGTAACGCTTGGCCAAAGTAGTGAGAGCAGCATAGGCCAGCAGGATGACCGCAGGCCTTGAAATGCCGCTGGTGGCTGACGTCATGGGTGCTTGAGTGTCATGAAACGCTGAAAAAGCGGACGCCGGGCCGGCCGTGCGTGGCGCTGCGTCAAGTTCCACTGCTTTTGGGCTTGGCGTGGCAATGCGGCATGGATGCTGCGGCGCTGTTCTGGATTAAGCAGCGAAAGCAGATCGGCACGCTGGCGCGAATTCAAGCAGGTGAGTGCCTGGGCCATCAGGGCGCTGTCATGGCGCTGTGCCAGATGACGCAGCACGTCGGTGCGACGCCCGGCAAGCGCGGTGCTGAGAGCGTATGGCAGGTTGTGGTGGACAGCGCCGTAGCCTGTGGGGGCCGAGGTGGCGTGCTGGTGTCGGTTCAAAAAATGCAGGGCTTGCATGGGTGAACTCCTTGGGGCGCAGCCGCAGGAGTTCAGCACCTGGCGTGACGCATCAGTTGCTGTGATCGCTGCGGGTTGCAGAGGGGAGAGCTGCGTGACGCCCAAAGGTGAGCACGCAGGCGGGAGTACGCGCCATCACGGGCGCGCCGCTAGATCGACTCGGATCGGGGTCCATACGTGTTCCTTTCAAAAGGGGGAATAAGCCGCTGCACAAAGCGTGCAGCGCTCAGCGGTGCTTGGCGCTCAGAAAGCTGCGAATGCGGTGCGTGGGCCAGCTGGTTTGCGCATCAAGTACCTGGGTCGAGGACAGGCTGTCGATGCAAAGGTCTGGGTTGGTGGTGCTTGTCGCGCAGCGGCTGGCTTCATCCCTGCGATGCGGCTTGCCGGCGGTGCTCGAACGGGGCAACAGCTGGCGTAGCGAATGGGCGATGCGATAGGTCATGGCGTTCTCCTGGCTGAGGCTGGGGGAGTGACCCAATGGCAATGCAGCGCAAACGTTTCAGCGCGGTCATGTTCCACGCACAGCAAGGCGAGGCTCAGACATCGGCGCTAAAAATCTCAGTGAAATGGCAAAGCCGCATCGGTTTTTCTGTGCGCTTCAGATACGAGCGCACCATGGCTGCCGCAGCGATGGCAATTTTGCGCAGCAAGGCGCAGGCATCTCTGTGGAGAAAAACAGGGGATTTGCGAAAAATCGCAGGGCAAGGGAGCGGGGCTGCCGGTGCAGGCTCCCGGTCCGGGGGAGTCTGTCAGACGGCCAGCAGCGCAGCCATTGCGGCTTGCGTTAAATCACTGGTTGAACTGGCACTGTCCACGTAGGGACTCCTTGAATTGCGAAGCGGCGATTATCGCTTCGCCACCGGTATCAGGTCAATCCCGAGGGAGATGCCATGCCCGTCGATGTGCTGCCCGCTTCTTCATTGGATGAGGTCGATTCGCGCTTTTTCAAGCTGCCTTGCACAATCAAGGTCTGGGCCAGGTAGTAGCTGCTGAGCACCCAGATGGCAGACCAGGGCAGGGGTTGCACAAAGCGGTTGATGGCCAGAATCGAGTCGCTAAGCATGAAAAAACTGGCCCCCAGGGCGACCAGCAAAGTGCCGTGATTTGGCTGCACCCGGTAGCAGCCCCAGGCCTGGGCTGCCATGGTGGCAATTACGCCGACATAAGCCAGCACGGGAATGCGCAGTTCGGCGGGCAGGCCGCCTTGCCACAGATAGCCGTACATGGTCAGGGCGATGAATCCAATTACAACCATCGCGCTGCGGTTGGCAAACCAGGGGGCGTCTTGCTTGAACAAGGTGATGTAGCAAAGATGGGCGAGTAAAAAGCTCACCAGCCCTGGAATGAACAGCCCGTCCAGCATCAGAAAGACATCGCCCAGCATGGAGAGCGCCAGTGCTGCCAGCAGCCAGTGCTTTGCAGATTTGGCATGTTTTTGCACTGATTCCTTTTTGAATTCAGCGCATTTAGCTACATAAAAAATAGCAAAAACCATGGTCGCCGGTTTGAACAGCCAGTGCCATTCCTGCCAGCCCAGGGCTGCCGTGGCAGTGGCCAGAGCGCCCGATTGCAGCATTAACGCCATCCATGCGCCTATGCGTGCCTGCATGACGGCGCCAAGCGCCCACTGGCTGGTCAGCAGCACGCCAAACCAGATCAGATTGTTGGCCAGCGGCGACTGGTCCGCATTCCAGAGAAAAACCGAGGTGCCTGTCACCAGGGCCACAAACTGCAGGCTGGCAAACCAGCGCAGCCGCTGGCTCATGGCGGGAGCGAAGAGAGTGCGGTGGGCGTCCAGATCAAAGTCCGGCTTGGGAAAGCGCTGCACCACATCGGCCGGCCGCCAGCCCGGTGGCTTGAGCCAGATCCTGATCTTGTCCGCCCAGTTTCTGGCGTGCCAGCTGTCATGGGCCAGTTGGCGGTACACGGTGGTATTGGCCCACAGCGGGTCCCAGCTGTTGAGCAGGCCGCGCGTGCCGTAGACGCAGGGCTCGCGCTCGTCTTCTTCCTTGAAGGTGCCAAACAGCCGGTCCCAGAAGATGAAGATACCGCCGTAGTTTCGGTCCAGATATCGGTCGTTGACGGCGTGGTGGACCCGGTGATTGCTGGGTGAGCAGAACCAGCGGTCAAACCAGCCCAGCTTCTTGACCTGCTCGGTATGCACCCAGAACTGGTAGAGCAGATCGATGAGGCCGACCACGGCAAACACCAGAGGCGGCACGCCGGCCAGGGCCATGGGCAGATAGAAAATCCAGCCCAGCAAGGCGCCGGAGCTGGTCTGGCGCAGGGCGGTGGAGAGGTTGTAGGCCTGGCTCTGGTGGTGCACGGCGTGTGCCGCCCAGAGTGCGCCGACCTCATGGCCCATGCGGTGCAGCCAGTAATAGCAAAAATCGTAGAACACCAGGGCCAGCAGCCAGCCGGGCAGACTCAGCCAGAAGGCATCGTTGCTCCACAGGGCCGCATGGCTGGCGATGGCGGTGTAAATACCCAAGGTCAGCAGTTTGGTGAAGACGGCGCTGGTCTGGCTCAGCACGCCCAGATTGAGCGAGCTGATGGCATCGGCCAGGGCATAGGCATTGCGCCCACGTCGCAGGCTGATCCACCATTCGATGGCGATCAGCCCGAAGAACACCGGTGTGGCGAGAACAATGACTTGACTGGGTGTGAGCATGGCTGTTGATTCTCATCAGTCGCCATACCGCGCCCGCCCCGCATATTCCCCAATGCCAAAGACTGACCCATTTGCCTAAGGTGAACTACGCTTGCTAAGTAGTTCCTTTTATGTAAAGCGGTTCAGTGCACTGGGATAATCGCAGCCAGGCCCATAGGCCGGGGGATCGCTGCAATGCGCAGTGGACTGCCTCCCCGGCTGTGCATTCAGCTGCAAGCTGCAGAGGCACCATCGCGATGGTGCGCACTGTGACGCTTGTACCTTTGTCCCCGACTCCGCTATCACGCTGCCAGCCCATGCTCACTTCACGTCGCACTTTTGTCGCCAGCTCCGCCTTGATGGTGGCCGCCACCCTGTCCGCTCCTGTCGCCCTGGCTGCTCCAGATGCATGGCCGGCCGCCAAGCCCATCACCCTGATCGTGCCTTTCAGTGCCGGTGGCAATGTGGACACCACGGCCCGTTTGATCGGCCAGAAGCTGGGCGAGCGACTCAAGCAAGCCGTGGTGGTCGACAACGTGCCCGGTGCCGGCGGTGTGCTGGGTGTGAGCAAGGCCGTGAAATCACCGGCCGACGGCTATACCTTGCTCATGGGTTTTGACGGCCCCATCAGCATTGCCCAACTGGTGAATTCCGCCGTGAGGTATGACGCCGAGCGAGACCTGATTCCCGTGGGGCTGGTCACCATCGCCCCCGTGGTGGCCGTGGCCCGTCCGGGTCTGCCTGCGCACAATCTGAGCGAGCTGATTGCTCTGGCCCGCTCCAAGCCCGGCAGCCTGACCTATGCCACCTCGGGTGTGGGCACCATGCTGCATCTGTCCATGGAAATGCTGCAGGAGCACGCCAAGATCAAGCTGGTGCACGTGCCCTACCGTGGCGGGGCCCAGATCACCAGCGATGTGATGGGCGGCCAGGTTGACGTGGGCATGTTGGTGACCACCAGCGCCACGCCCATGATCCAGCAGAAGAAGCTGGAAGGCCTGGGCGTGACCTCGGCCAAGCGCATAGAGGCCATTCCCCAGGTGCCCACGTTTGGCGAGACCCCCGAACTCAAAGGCTTTGACCTCAATACCTGGACCGGACTGTTTGCCCCGAGCAAAACGCCGCCAGCGGTGGTGACGCGTCTGGCCGCCGAGCTGGATGCCGTGCTCAAGCTGCCCGAAGTGAGAAAGCGCCTGGAAGACGGCGGTGCCACGCCGGGTTCTGGCACGCCGGTCAGCTTTGCCCAGTTTCTGCAAAAGGAAAAGCAGGGCTACGCCCAGATCGTCAAGTCTGCCCATATCCAGGCGGAATAAGCCATGACTACACCGCTCAACCCGGTTCACGCCGAAATCCACCCGCCGGTCTTGCCCGAGGTGGCGGCCATTGCGCCTGCCATGCTGGCCTTGCGCCACGATCTGCACGCCCACCCCGAGCTGGCCTATGAGGAGCACCGCACGGGCGACATCGTGGCCGCCAAGCTGGCTGAATGGGGCTACGAGGTGCATCGCGGTCTGGGCGATACCGGCGTGGTCGGCACGCTGCGCTGCGGCGACTCAGGTAAGCGCCTGGGCCTGCGCGCCGACATGGATGCACTGCCTATCCGCGAGACCACCAGTCTGCCCTATGCCAGCCGGTATGACGGCAAGATGCACGCCTGCGGTCATGACGGCCACACGGCCACGCTGCTGGCGGCGGCCCAGGTGCTGGCGCGGCGCAAGGACCAGCTCAATGGCACGCTGAATCTGATTTTTCAGCCCGCCGAAGAAGGCCATGGCGGCGCGCAGAAGATGGTCGATCAAGGTCTGTTTGATCTCTTTCCCTGCGACGCGCTCTACGCTTTTCACAACGAGCCCGGCTACCCGGCCGGTCAGTTCGGTTTTCGCGCTGGCGTGATGTATTCCAGCTCGGACACGGCCATCATCACCATTCGCGGCAAAGGCGGCCACGGTGCCATGCCCCATGTGGCGGTGGATCCGATTGTCGTGGCCTCGCATCTGGTGCTGGCGCTGCAGACCATTCGCTCGCGCGAGATCGACCCCAACGATATGGCCGTGGTCAGCATCGGCGCCATCCATGCCGGCGATGCGCCCAATGTGATTCCCGAAACCTGCGAGCTGCGCATCACCATTCGTGCGCGCCATCCCGGTGTACGCGAACTGCTGCGCGAACGCATCACAGCCATGGCCCATGCCCAGGCCGCCGTACACCGCGCCACGGCCGAGGTGGAATACAAATGGCGTTACCCGCCCGTCATCAATGATGTGGCCGCTACGGATTTTGCAGTGGGCGTGGCCCGCGAATTTCTGGGCGAGGAATGGCTGATCCCGAATCTGCAGCCGCTGCAGGCCAGCGATGATTTCGCCATCATGCTCAATGCCGTGCCCGGCAATTACTTTATCGTCGGCAACGGCATGGGGGAGGGCGGCTGCATGGTGCACAACGCGGCCTATGACTTCAACGACAACCTGCTGCCGGTCACCGCTTCCTACTGGGTCAAGCTGGCCGAAGCCTATCTGCGTCGCGACTGAGTTTTTGTATGCATCCCATTGATTTGACCGGCCAGCATCTGCCCGGCTTTGACGCCACCACCGACTACTGGCAAGCCACGGTGAGCAAAGCCGAGCTGACCCAGTCGCTGCTGCCGCCTTATGCACGCAGCTATCCAGCGCGCCTGCCCGACGGCCGTTATTTGGTGCTGCCGCTGCGCGGCATGCCTTCCAGTCCGGATCGCTGCGTGGCGTCCTTGATCGCCAACCAGGCGTCGATCGACGTGGTGGAACAACTGGCGCTGCACATGGCCGAAGCGGCCAAGGCACATGACTTTGATGTGGTAGTCGGCCTGCCCACGCTTGGCCTGGCTTTTGCACCGCTGGTGGCCAAGCAGCTGGGCCGCAGCCGCTACGTTCCGCTGGGCTATTCGCGCAAATACTGGTATCGCGAAGAACTGGCCGAGCCCGTCAGCTCCATCACCACGCCGGGCAAGGGCAAGCTGCTGTATGTGGATCCCAACCAGCTGCCGCTGCTCACGGGCAAGCGCGTGCTGGTGGTCGATGACGCGGTCAGCTCCGGCACCACCATGGTCTCGGGGATCAAGCTGCTGGAGCGCTGCGGCGCCGAGGTGGCCTCGATTGCCGTGGCCATGCGCCAGGGCACGCAGTGGCAGGGGAAGCTGGTGCGCGCCGATGGCACCGCCATTCCCGTGGTCGGCGCCTACGACTGCCCGCGCATGGAGCGCCGCTCCGACGGCTGGTGGCCTGAAGCGATGTGAGCTATAAAAAAACAGAGCGGCTGGCGATTTTGTGATTTGGGTTTCAGAGATGAATTCATCTGAAATCGATAAAAATCAAACGCAAGATGCTCTCGTTTTAATAGCTGAATTTTAAGCCGTTGCGGGGCATTCAACTAGGCTGAAGTTGCGCCACATCACATATGCCAGACCACAGATGCCAGGCTGCTCGCCTGGCATTTCTTTTGGCGCTGGTTTCCAGGCCTGCATATGTCTGCTGGCATGGAGGAATGACGCAAACATCTAAGCTAAATAACGAATAAGAAACGCATTTTTTATTCGTTCTGTTTTCTCTCGTGATTTCGTACTCTGGCTGCACGAGTCCACGAAGGAAAACAGCCATGACGAACCGACTTCCAAACAAAGAATCCTCACGCTCCGTTGCCGTGAAATCGCGGCTGGATTACCCCGTGATCGACACCGACGTGCATGTCAATGACTACACGCCCGCGCTGGAGGATTACGTGCAGCATTACGGTAGCTCGGCGCTGGTGGATGCCCTGAGGAAAGCCTTGGGTGGACGCTTTGCCACGCGCTCTGCCGCAGGCAAGGACTGGTACCAGCAGACGCCTGAGGAGCGCCAGCACCATCGCACCCTGCGTTCGCCGTGGTGGGCGCGGGTCACGCGCAACACGCTGGATTTGGCGACCTACACCTTGCCCGATCTGCTGGCAGAGCGACTGCAGGAGCAAGGCGCAGACTATTCGGTGCTGTTCCCCAACGATGTGCTGGCACCGGCCGCTGCCGGTGACGAGTTTCGCCAGCCTTTGCACCGGGCCATCAACCACTTTCATGCCGACCTCTACCGCAAGCATGCGCACCGGCTGACGCCTGTGGCGGGGATTCCCTTGAATACGCCCCAGGAAGGTATCGAGGAGCTGGAGTTTGCGGTCAAGACCCTGGGGCTCAAGGTCATCAATATCGCGGGCGGCGTGCGCAGGCCGATTGCTGCCATTGCGGCCAAATATCCCAAGGCCGAGCATCCGGAGGTTGCCCGTCATGCCAGCTATACCGATTTTTACGGCATAGACAGCCCTTATGACTACGACCCCTTCTGGGCCAAGGTGGTGGAGCTGGGTGTGCCGGTGACCACGCACTACGGCAGCCAGGGCTGGACGGGGCGGCAGTCGATCAGCAACTACATGTTCAATCACATCGGTCACTTTGCCGATGGTTCGCAGGCTTTTGCCAAGGCACTGTTCTTTGGCGGGGTGACCAGGCGCTTCCCGGGGCTGCGCGTGGCCTTGCTCGAAGGCGGTGCGGATTGGGGCTCGCATGTGTTCACCCATCTGGTGGACCGCTTCGAAAAGCGCAACCGCCATGCGGTGCAGAACTACAACCCGGCCGAGGCGGATATCGAGTTGCTGGCAGCGCTGTTCGAACAGTACGGTGCGGATCTGACCAAGGGCAAGCCCGTGAACCCGCAGACGCTGCTGCGAGACAGCTTGGGCATCTCGGCGCTGCCGCATAGCCGGGATCCGCAAGGAGATGAGCTCGATGACTTCCTGGCAGCGGGCATCGAGAGCGTGAGCGATATCCGCGACCGCTGGGTCAAACCGTTCTACTTCGGCTCGGAAGCCGATGATCGAACCGTTGCCGCCGCCTTCAACACCAAGGTGAACCCGCTGGAGACTCGGATCAATGCGATCTGGTCCTCCGATATCGGGCACTGGGATGTTCCCGATCTGACCGAACCGCTGGCCGAGAGCTGGGACTTGGTGGAGCAAGGTGTGATCACCGCCGATGACTTCCGGGCTTTGGTCTTCGAGAACCCTTATCGCTTCTACACCGAGGCCAACCCCGAATTCTTCGCCGGCACAGCCATCGCAGACAAGCTGGCCAAGCGCTGAACGCGCTTCGGCGCTTTCCTTCCTTTATCCCATTGCCCGCCGAAGGCCGCACGCATGGCGCGTGCGGCCCGGGCACTCTTTTGCCCCAAGGAATTCATATGACACACACCTTCACGCGCGCCAGACGCACCGCCTTGCTGGCATTTGGTCTGTTTTACGGCGCCATCAGCTACGCGGCCCCGCCCCAGGTCATCCGCATCGGTGTGGCTACCGCCGGTGGCGGCGAACCCGTCACCTGGGGCGGCTCCCCGGGTGGCGTGTTGCGTGCCAACCAGTGGCTTGAGGAGGCTTTCAAGGATTCGGGCAGTCGCGTGGAATGGCTGTTCTTCAAAGGTGCCGGGCCGGCGGTGAATGAGGCGCTGTCCAACAAGCAGATCGACTTTGCCTACCAGGGCGATCTGCCCTCCATCGTGGGCCGCGCCAACGGTCTGAAAACCAAGCTGCTGCTAGCCAGCGGGGTGCGCAACAACCTGTATGTGGTGGCTCCGTCGCAGTCGGATCTCAAGAGTATCGAGGATCTCAAGGGGCGCAAAGTCTCCATCTTCCGTGGCACGAACGGCCATCTGGTTGCCATCAACGCATTGGGCAGCGTGGGGCTGTCCGAGCGAGACCTGAAAGTGGTCAATCTCGACACCGGAAGCTCTCAGGCGGCCCTGGTGTCCAGCGGCGTGGATGCCGCTTTCGGCGGCTATGAGTGGTTCAAGGTGCGTGACAAAGGCTTGGCAAAAGTCATTTATTCCACGCAGGGGCAGGACCCCGCACTGACCCGCCAGGCCTCGCTGCTGGTGCGCGAGGACTTCGAAAAAGAGAACCCGGAGCAGGTGCAGAAGGTCGTGGATCAATTCGTCCGTGCCGCCAACTGGTCGTCAGATGAAAAGAACCGGGCCGAGTTGTTCCAGATCTGGGCGCACAGCGGAACCCCCTTAGCCTCCTGGGAAGCCGAGCTGGACAGGCAATCGCTGGCCGTGCGCAACTCACCGTTGCTCGATGAATTCCTCGTGGCGCGCTACAAGGCGGTTTCCAGCGATGCCGCCAAGCTCAAGCTGATTCGCCGCCCGGTGGCCTTGGAGGGCTGGTTTGAGCCGCGTTATCTCCAGGCCGCACTCAAACAGCAAGGGCTGGAAAAGCGCTGGGTGGCCTTTGACGCCAAGGGTCAGGCCAAGTCCTCTGCTTCCACACCGGTCGCTCAGCGCTGAATAGCATGGCAAAGACTCTTGCTTTACCGTTGGGAGCGTTGGATGTGAACAGCCGCTGGCGCTTGCAAAGCCTGCTGCAAGCGGTCGATCCTTTCTGGCTGCCGCTTGCCCTGTTTGCCCTGTGGGCAGTGGGTGCAGCCCAGGGTTGGATTTCTGCCCAGGTGTTGCCGCCGCCGCAGTTTGTCTGGGAGACGCTGTGCGAGCTGGCGACGAGTGGCGACCTGTGGCTGCATGCGCAAGCCAGTCTGCAGCGCGTGCTGGTGGGCTTTTTGGCAGGCAGCCTGCTGGGACTGTTGCTGGGTGCGGCCATGGGTTTGTCGAAAACGGTGGAAGCCTATCTTCTCCCGACTTTCAACGCGCTGGTGCAGATCCCCGTTCTGGGCTGGATGCCTTTTGTGCTGCTGCTGGTCGGCATTGGCGAGCCCTTGAAATACATACTCATCGCCAAGGCGGCTCTGGTGCCGGTGACGCTGGGCACGCTGCAGGGCTTTCGCCAGGCGCCCGCCACCTTGCTCGAGGTCGGGCAGGTTTACGGCTATTCGAAGCGCCAGCAGGTGCTGGAGATCGTGGTGCCCACGGCCTTGCCCACCTTGTTCACGGCGCTGCGTTTGGGATTCACCAAAGCCTGGCTGTCTCTGGTGGTGGTGGAGCTGGTCGCCTCCAGCGAAGGTCTGGGCTACCTCATCGTCTACGGCCGTCAACTGTTCCAGCTGGATCTGGTGATGGCGGCAGTCATCATCGTGGGCGCTGGTGGTTATGCCTTTGATAGTCTGCTGGACTACGCCGAGCGGCGTATTGCTGCGCGCCATGGCGCCGTGCCTGCCACCTCAAGGATTGCACTATGAGCACCCTATTGACTTCACTGCAGACCGTCGGACGGCTGCCGTCGGCTGCTGTTGACGCGCAGTCAGCTGCCCAGTGCAGCAGCTGTGAAGAATCCGCCCAACCGCGCAGCAGCACTACAAGGTTTACGCGTTGGCGCGGCCTGGTGGTTCCCGTTGCAGCCTTGCTGCTGTGGTCGCTGGCATCGCGGCTGGAGCTGGTGAACTCGGCACTGTTGGTGTCTCCCGCCCAGGTGTTCGAGACGGGTTGGGAACTGATTGCCAGCGGGCAGCTATGGCTCAACCTCAGGGCTAGTCTGCTGCGCGAGCTGACGGGTTTTTTGATCGGTACTTCCGGCGGCCTGGTTCTGGGCGGTCTGCTGGGCCTGTGGCCTCGCTTCAATCGCATGGTCGGGCCCAGCTTCAACACCTTCAAGCAAATATCGCTGTTTGCCTGGATTCCGCTGATTTCGGTCTGGTTCGGCCTGGGCGATGTCGCCAAGGTGGTGTTTCTGTCGCTGGCGGCTCTGGTGCCGGTGGTGGTCAATACGACAGATGGCATACGCAACACACCGCTGCATTTGCTGGAGGTCGCACGTGTCTATGGCTACACGCGTGCGCAGACGATCTGGCATGTGGTGCTGCCATCGGCGGCGCCGTCGATTTTCACCGGCCTCTATCTGGCGCTGGTGTATTCCTGGCTGGCCACCATTGGTGCGGAGTATCTGCTGGTGGCAGGCCGTGGCGTGGGCAATTTTCTGATCGAAGGCAGCGAGCATTTCCGCATGGATCTGGTGCTGTTCGGCATGCTCACCATCGGCTTCGTAGGCTGGCTCATGAATGCCAGCGCTCGCGCGCTAGAACGCGCTCTGGCCCGGCGCCTGGGCCGCTGACATCGGCTTCAATTCTCAAGAAAGCAAAGCATCATGGTCACAACGATTACCGAAGATGATCTGCGTATTCACGTCGCATCCAAGCAGTTCGACAGCAGGCAATCCGAGGATGGCAGTCTGCAGGTGTTAAAGGACATCGATCTGCATATTCCCGCTGGCGAATTCGTCAGCATTGTGGGGGCCAGCGGCTGCGGAAAGTCCACGCTGCTGCGCCTGGTGCTGGGGCTCGATACCCACTACGACGGCCAGATCGAACTGGGCGACGAGCGCATCACCGGCGCCAGCCTGGATAGAGGCATCGTGTTTCAAGACCACCGTCTTTTCCCTTGGCTCACGGTGGAGCAGAACATAGGCGTGGGTCTGCGCAATGCCGCTTTCTCTGCAGCGCAAAAGCGCGAGCTGATTGCAGAGCATGTCGCCCTGGTGGGGCTTGAAGGCTTCGAGAAATCCTTTCCGCATCAGATTTCCGGCGGCATGGCGCAGCGTGTGGCGATCGCGCGCGGTCTCGTCAATCGCCCTCGGGTGTTGCTGCTGGACGAACCGTTTGGCGCGCTGGATGCGCTGACCCGCACACGTTTGCAAGGCGAGCTGCAGCGGATCTGGCAAAAGGAAGGCATCACCATGCTGCTGGTCACCCACGACGTGGAAGAGGCCGTGTTTCTGGGCGATCGGGTGGTGGTGATGGAGCCGCATCCCGGCCGTGTCCGGCGCATCGCTGAAGTTCCTCTGGCCCACCCTCGCAATCGCAGCGATCCCGAATTCATCTGCATTCGCGACGATGTTCTCGCTGATTTTCTGGGGCCCGACAGGCGCGGCCCGGCAGACGTGCCGCCGGCCGAACGCCTGCCCTTGCCTTCTTTCGCATTCGGCGAGCCTGTCCGCTTTGCCTGGTGATTTTCGTGTTCATTCTTCCAACTGAAAGCCATTCATGACAACCAAGAAAAGGCAGATCAAGCTCGGTGCGTTTCTCATGCAGACGGGCCACCATATTGCAGGCTGGCGTCATCCGCAGGCACAGGCCGATGCGGGAGTCAACTTTCGCCACTATGTACAGCTGGCGCAAAAAGCCGAGGCCGCCAAATTCGATGCCGTCTTTCTGGCCGATGGGGTGGCCGTACGCTCTGAAAACCTGGCGGCACTGTCGCGTACTGCGCGCAGCGATCAGTTCGAGCCGCTGACGCTGCTGTCTGCGCTGGCCGCGGTGACTGAACGCATAGGGCTGATTGCCACGGCCTCCACCAGCTATCACGAGCCCTACAACCTGGCCCGGAAATTCGCTTCGCTGGATCAGATTTCCGGTGGTCGGGCAGGCTGGAATCTGGTGACTTCGGCGACCAACGCCGAAGCACTCAACTTCAGTCGCACGGCTCAGTTCGCGCATGCAGATCGTTATCGCCGGGCCCAAGAGTTCCACGATGTGGTGGCAGGTCTGTGGGACAGCTGGGAAGATGATGCATTCGTGCGTGACCCAAGCCAAGGCATTTATCTGGATACCGACAAGCTGCACACCTTGAACCACAAAGGGCCTCATTTTCAGGTGAAAGGGCCGCTGAATGTGGCGCGCTCTCCTCAGGGCAGGCCGGTGGTAGTGCAGGCCGGCGCATCGGAGGACGGGCGCGAACTGGCTGCGCGCACCGCCGAGGTCATCTTTGTGGCCCACCAGACTTTTGACGAGGCCAAGAGCTTTTACGCTGACATCAAGGCCAGAGCGCAGCACCATGGGCGCAATGCCGATGATGTGAAGATCATGCCTGGCATTTTTCCTGTCGTCGGTCGCACGCAGGAGGAAGCCGATGCAAAGTTTGAACAGTTGCAGGCGCTGATCGATCCCGTGGTGGGTCTTTCACTGCTGGCCGGTATCTCGGGCGAGGTGGATTTGTCGGCCTACCCGGTTGACGGGCCGCTGCCCGAGCTTCCACCCACTCAAGGCCCGCAAAGCCGTCAGCGTTTGCTGATCGATCTGGCGCGTCGCGATGGGCTGAGCATTCGCCAGCTGTATCTGAAGATTGCTGGTGCACGCGGGCATCAGCAGGTTGTGGGTACGCCGCAGACGATTGCCGACCAGCTGCAGCAGTGGTTCGAAGAGGGTGGTGCCGACGGTTTCAACATCATGGGCCCCTGGTTCCCGGGCGGCCTGGATGATTTCATCGAACTCGTGGTGCCCGAGTTGCGCCGTCGTGGCCTGTTTCGCACCGAGTACGAGGGGCGAACGTTGCGTGAGCACCTGGGTCTTGAGAGGCCTCAGCACCCCGCAGCATTGCGCCGTTTGCAATCCCAGTTGCCGCAAAAAATTGCGGCTTGAGGCCAGGCCTTTGCAAGGTGTCACTAGGATGCGTGAGAGCTCATTCAAGCGGATGGCTCTCCTCCTTTTTACCCGCAGCCTGTCAGGCCTGCTGCACCCAGGAAGGCCGTCAAAGCCCCGACCCGGGGCTTTCCGCGTCAAGTCAGCGCGCCGCGTCCATCCACGCTGAAGATGCGCTCGACCACGCCTTTGAGACGTCCGCCGCGTACGCCGATCAGAAAATCGTGCAGATTGACGGTAGGGTCGCAATGGCCGGGAATCAGCCATAGCGTCTCGCCCAGGGCCGGCAGCCAGCCGCTGGTATTGCCTGCGGCGTTGTCCGGGTGCAGCACGCCGTGCTCGTCGCCGCCGTTGGCAAAGCGCAGCGCATGCTCGGCTGCCAGGGCATGCAGTCTGGGCAGGCCCGAGTCAATGGCGTGGGCCTTGTGGCCGGCGTCGCAGACGGCATGGTCGTTGCTGACCGACATGACCTGGGTTTTCACATACAGCGCATGCTCGAACACGGGCTGGGCCGCGTCGCGTTCATTGGCTGCGTAGTCAGCATCCATGAACAGAAACGAGCCGGGCTGAATCTCGCCATACACGCCGCTGCCGGCTTCGTTGACCATGGTGCCGGTGCCTGCTCCCGTAATCAGGGGGATGGCCATGCCGGCGCGGCCGAATTCATGGCTGCAGAGCTTGACCAGTCTGAGCACTTCGGCAATCGCCGCCTTGCGTTCCTGGGCTGTGCGCAGATGCTGGGCGCCGCCGTGGTAGGCCTGCAGGCCTGCAAAGCGCAGCCGGGGCTCGGCCTGTATGGCCTGGGCAATCGCCACGGCGGCTGCACCGGGTTCGGCGCCGCAGCGGTTCTGGCCCACATTGATTTCCACCAGCACATCGATGGCCGATTCGGCCGCACCAGCATCCTTCATGGCCTGTGCCAGCCTTGCCACGCCCTCCAGGCCGTCCACAGCAATCGCCAGCCTGCCGCCGCGCGTGCTCAGCCACTGGGCAAGGCGGGCAGCACGTGCCAGCTTGAGGGGGGCGATGACTTCGTTGCTGATGAAGATATTGTTCACGCCGCCTTCGGCCAGCGCTTCGGCTTCCGAGACTTTTTGCACGCAGTGGCCGCAGGCGCCCGCGTGTTCCAGCAGCAGGGCTATATGGGCGCATTTGTGCAGCTTGGCATGTGGGCGCCAGAACACGCCGTGCTGCTGGGCAAAGCGGGCCATGCGCTCGATATTGCGATCCATGGCGTCCAGGTCGATCACCAGCGCCGGGGTATCGATGCGCTTGACGGCCTGGCCCACCAGGGCTTGAAGGTGTTCAGGAATGGATTTCATCGCGGCTGCCTTGGTTCAGGTGTGCAGTATCGGCCCAGCCTACCAAAGTCAGGCCTTCCGGTGTCCAGAGCAGGCGGTTGATGGCGGCGTTGCCCAGCTCCCAGCTGCGCGGAGCCTGCAACTCCTGGCGCGTCGCCAACCGATAAAGAATATCCAGCACGCCGCCATGGGCCACGAGCACGATTTGCTCGCCTTCGTGCTGGCTGGCGATGCGATTGACCGTCTGCGCAATGCGCTCGCGCAGGGCGAGTAGCGATTCGCCGCTGCCGCCCATGGCGAAGTGCGGATCGCGGGTACGCCACAGATGGGCAACCTCGGGATGGCTGACTTCGATCTGCTTGAAGGTCTGGCCTTGAAACTCGCCAAAGCTGCGCTCGCGCAAGCCGGCATCGGCCATCAACGGAGCTCCGCTGACCTGGGCCACGGCCTGCGCCGTGACATAGGCGCGCTGCAAGTCGCTGCTGTAGATGGCGGAAATGCTTTCATCGGCCAGGGCCTTGGCAGCCTGCTGGGCCTGCCACAGACCTATGTCGTTGAGCGGTACGTCCAGGTGACCCTGAAGGCGGCCATCGACGTTCCAGGTGGTCTCACCGTGGCGGATGGCAATGAGGCGCGTGACGTGCATGGCGGAAGCGCAGACGGCGTGGGTAGTTGGTATCGGAAGCCATTGTCTTGCAAACAAAGCCTGTTGTTGGCAAGGCGGGCGTTGTTTGGTGCTCACAAGGGAAACATCGGATGCCGAGTCGGCAAAGCGGCCGCGCCCATTGATGGGCAAGGCGTTCCGGAGGCCGGATGCCGGTTTTTTCCTTTGGAGATGGGCCTTAGCTTTCTCGGGGAATTTGGTACGCCGATTGCTTGCCCTATAGCCTGAGACAGGCCAAGCGCAGGTTTCACTCATTTAAAAATAACTTTTTGTAATTATTTAAGTGATATAAAAAACTTCTGGTTATAAAAAGACGACTACACGCCAGGTTTGCAAGATGCCATCGCGGCGTTTGAAGATTCCTCTTTGTTGGAGACCTCCATGACCTTGAAGACCCTGGGCTCTGCCCTGTTGGCCGCTGGCCTGTTGACTGCTGCGGGCTTGGCCCAGGCCGAAACCGTGCGCTGGGCACGCTCGTCTGACGTGACCACGCTGGACCCCCATGTATTCAATACCGGCACCAACTTTGTGCTGATGCACCAGATGTACGAGACGCTGGTGAACCGCAGTGCGGACGGTAAGCTGGTGCCGCTGCTGGCCACCTCGTGGAAGATGACCAGCGATCCCAGTGTCTGGGAGTTCAAGCTGCGCCCCAACGTGAAGTTCCATGACGGCACGCCGTTCACCGCCAAGGATGTGGTGTTCTCGCTGAACCGGGCCAAGGGACCGAATGCACAGGTCAAGTCGCTGCTGGCCTCGGTGGAAGATATCAAGGCCGTGGATGATCTGACAGTGCAGGTCAAGACCAAGGGCCCGAACCTGATCTTTCCGAACAACCTGACCAACCTCTTCATCATGAGCGAGAAGTGGGCCAGGGACAACGGCGCGGTGGACACGCAGGACGCCACCACCAAGACCGAAAACGGTGCGACCCGCGCTGCCAACGGCACTGGCCCCTATGTGCTGGCCAGCCGTGAAGTGGATTCCAGGACGGTGATGAAGCTCAACCCCGGTTACTGGGGCAAGGGGGTGGCACCGCTGCAGGTGACCGAGCTGGTCTATCTGCCCATCAAGTCGCCCGCCACGCGCGTGGCCGCGCTGCTCTCGGGTGAAGTGGACTTTGCCCAGGATATTCCCGCCCAGGATGTGGCACGCCTGAAGCAGGAGAGCAAGCTGCGCATCAACGAAGGGCCGGAAAATCGTTCCATCTTTCTGGGCCTTAACGTGGGCGCTGCCGAGCTCAAAAGCAGCAATGTGAAGGGCAAGAACCCGCTGGCCGACCTCAAGGTGCGCCAGGCCATGGAGCTGGCCATAGACCGCGACGCCATCCGGCGCTCGGTGATGCGCGGCCTGTCCATTCCTTCGGGAGTGATGGCTCCGTCCTTTGTCAACGGCTATGACAAGGCCATGGCCGCCTATCCCAAGGCCGATGTGGCCAAGGCCAAGGCGCTGCTGGCCGAGGCCGGCTATCCCAATGGCTTCACCATCACGCTGCATACGCCCAATGATCGTTATGTGAACGACGAGGCCATCAGCACGGCCGTGGCCGGTTTCCTGGGCCGCGTAGGTATCAAGACCGAAGTCTCGGCCCGCCCCATCGCCATGCACAGCGTGGCCATCGTGAAGGCGGAAAGCGACCTCTACCTCTATGGCTGGGGCGTGCCCACTTATGACTCGGCCTATATATTCGACTTTCTGGTGGCCACCCGGGGCAAGGAAGGCCGTGGCGCGCAGAACGCCACGCACTACAGCAATGCCGATCTGGATGCCAAGATTGTTTCGCTCTCCTCCGAAAGCGACAAGGCCAAGCGCGATGCCTCGATCAAGCAGATCTGGGGCGTGGTGCAGAAAGAGCGTTTCTACATTCCGTTGCACGATCAGGTGATCCACTTTGCCTCGGTCAAGAAGATCAATGTGCCGGTCCACCCCGACAACACGATTTTGTTCAAAGACGTGAAGTTCGTGAAGTAAACGCCCATGCTGGTCCATCTGCTGCGCAGACTGGGCCAGTCAGTCCTGGTACTGCTGGCCGTCTCCTTTATTTCCTTCATGGTGTTTCGCCACATCGGCGATCCCACCATCAGCCTGCTGGGTGAGGACGCGACGCTCGAAGAGCGCGAAGCGCTCACCGAAGAGCTGGGCTTCAACAAATCCGTTCCCCTGCAGTATCTGCACTATGTGGGCAAGGTGTTGCAAGGCGATCTGGGCATTTCCTATCGCCTGAAGCGCCCGGTTGCCGACATCATCTTCGAGCGTCTGCCCGCCACGCTGGAGCTGGCGCTGACCGCGGCCGTGTTCGCGCTGGCCATAGGTATCGTGCTGGGCGTGTACACCGCGCTGCGCAAGGACGGTTTTTTCAGCCGCGCCATCATGACGGTGTCGCTGGTCGGCGTGTCCCTGCCCACGTTTTTGATAGGCATCGGCCTGATTTACCTGTTTGCGGTGGAGCTGCGTTGGTTGCCGTCCTTTGGTCGGGGCGAGACGGTGAAGATCGGCGGCTGGGAAACCGGCTTGCTGACCGCATCCGGTCTGGCCGCCCTGATCATGCCGGCCATCACGCTGGGCTTTTACAACATGACGCTGATCATGCGGCTGGTGCGGGCCGAGATGCTGGAGGTGCTGCGCTCCGACTACATACGCTTCGGCCGCGCACGTGGCCTGAAGGAGAAAGACCTGTACTTCGGTCATGCGCTGCGCAACACGCTGATTCCCGTCATCACCATTGCCGGCCTGCAGATCGGTTCGCTGATCGCGTTTGCCATCGTCACCGAAACCGTGTTTCAGTGGCCGGGCGTGGGTCTGCTGTTCATTTCCTCCATCCAGGGCGTGGATGTGCCGCTGATTGCTGCCTATCTGATGTTCATCGCGCTGTTGTACGTGGTGATCAATCTGCTGGTGGACTTTTTGTACGTGTTGGTGGACCCCCGCCTGCGCAAGAAATAAGGGCGCGGTTATGACAGAGATAGTCAAACAAGACCCCGTGGCCGAGCTGCCGCGCGGCTGGAAGGCCAGCGATTCGCCGGTCAAGCGCGCTTTTGCCAAGTCGCGCCTGGTGCAGCTGGCTTGCGGCACGCTGCTGCTGATCGTGCTGGCCACGATTTTTGCGCCGTTGCTGGCCTGGCAAAACCCTTTCGATCCCGCCAGCCTGGATCTGATGGATGCATTCACGCCGCCCTGGAGCCAGGGGTTGGGTGATGCCTTCTACCCGCTGGGTGCGGACGATCAGGGGCGCGACTTGTTCAGCGCCATCCTCTACGGCCTGCGCATGTCGGTGTTCGTGGGCGTGTCTGCCGTGGCGCTGTCCCTGGTCATCGGCGTGCCGCTGGGGCTGATTGCCGGCTATGCCGGCGGCTGGTTCGACACGCTCTTGATGCGCATCGCCGACATTCAGCTCACCTTTCCGGTGATCCTGGTGGCGCTGCTGATCTTCGGCATTGCGCGCGGCCTGCTGCCCGAGGGCTACCGTGACGATATGGCGGTGTTCGTGATCATTGTCGCCATCGGTCTCTCGGATTGGGTGCAGTACGCACGCACCGTACGCGGCGCGGTGATGGTGGAAAAGCAGAAAGACTATGTGCTGGCAGCCCAGCTGATAGGTCGCTCGCAGACCGCCATCCTGACCAAGCACATCCTGCCCAATCTTCTGGCTCCGATTTTGGTGATCGCCACCATCAGCTTTGCCCATGCCATCGTGGCCGAATCCACGCTTTCCTATCTGGGTGTGGGCCTGCCGCCCACCTCGCCTTCGCTGGGCACGTTGATCCGTATCGGCCAGAGCTTTTTGTTCTCCGGCGAATGGTGGATTTTGCTGTTCCCATCGCTGGTGCTGTTGGCCCTGGCCCTGGCCGTGAACCTCGTCGGGGACTGGCTGCGCGACGCCCTGAACCCCAAGCTGCAATGAACATGAACACTGACATTCAGAGCGACGTGGCTGGCGCTGTCCCCGTACTTCGGGTGCGCAATCTCAGCGTCACCTTCGACACCTACAAAGGCCCGGTGCATGTGCTGCATGACGTGTCTTTCGACATTGCGCGTGGCGAAATCCTGGGCGTGGTGGGCGAGTCGGGCGCGGGCAAGTCCATGACGGGCTCGGCCGTCACCGGCCTGATCGAGCCGCCGGGCCGCATCTCCGGTGGCATAGTGGAGCTGTTCGGCGAGCGCATAGACACGCTCACCGGCGAAGACCTGCGCCGCATACGCGGCAAACGCATAGGCACGATCTTTCAAGACCCGCTGACCAGCCTGAACCCGGTCTACACCGTGGGCCGGCATTTGGTGGAAACCATTTGCACCCACTTGCCGGTCAGCGAGAGCGAAGCCGAAGCCCGTGCGCTGGCGCTGTTGCAGGAAGTGGAAATTCCCCATGCCAGGCAGCGCATGGCCCAGTACCCGCACCAATTTTCCGGCGGCATGCGCCAGCGTGTGGCGATTGCGCTGGCGCTGTGCGCCGAGCCCGAGCTGATCATTGCCGACGAGCCCACCACGGCGCTGGATGTGTCGGTGCAGGCGCAGATCATTGCCTTGCTGCGCCGCGTCTGCAAAGAGCGCGGTGCTGCTGCCATGCTGATCACCCACGATATGGGCGTGATTGCCGAGACGGCCGACCGGGTGATGGTCATGTACCAAGGCCGGGTGCTGGAAACCGGGCCCGTGCGCCAGGTGCTGGATGCGCCGCGCGAGCCCTATACCCAGGTGCTGATGGCCGCCATCCCCAGCGTGCACCAGCGTTTGATGCGCCTGCCCGTGCCCGAGGTGGGCAGCGGCACGGTGACCCAGGCCGTGCCCTGGACTCCCAAGCCGATAGCCGCCGACGCAGGCGGCAGTGGCGCGAAGCCGTTGCTGGAGGTCAGGGATCTGTGCAAGAACTATGAGCTGTCCGGCGGTTGGTTGGCCCGGCTGCTGGCGCACGAGGAGAAAAAAATCCTCAAGGCCGTGGATCAGCTGTCTTTCAGCATCCGCAAGGGCACGACTTTTGGACTGGTCGGCGAGTCCGGCTCCGGCAAATCCACCGTGGCGCGCATGGTGGCGGGACTGACGCCGCCCACCAGCGGCCGCATCTGGTTTGACGGTGTGGACAAATGGAGCCCTGCGGCTCAGACCGTGGCCATGCGCCGTCGTTTTCAGATGATTTTTCAGGACCCCTATGCCAGCCTGAATCCGCGCTGGACGGTGGAGCAGCTGATTGCCGAGCCTTTGCTGGTGCTGGGGCTGACATCGGGCAAGCAGGAAACGGCAGAGCGCGTGCAGCAGGCGCTGCGCCGCGTGCGCATGAAGCCTGACGATGTCAAAAAGTACCCGCACCAGTTTTCCGGCGGCCAACGCCAGCGCATTGCGGTGGCCCGGGCCCTGGCCAGTCAGCCGGAATTCATCATCTGTGACGAACCCACGTCGGCGCTGGATGTGTCGGTACAGGCCCAGGTGCTGAATCTGATGCGCGACCTGCAGGACGAGTTCGGCCTGACCTATCTGCTCATCAGCCACAACCTGGCGGTGATTCGCCATATGTGTGACGACATCGGTGTGATGCAGCGCGGCCAGTTGGTGGAGTCGGGCGAAGCCGCTTCCGTGCTGGATGCCCCCCGGCATGCTTATACGCGCGAGCTGATGGCGGCCATTCCCGATATCAGCCATACGCATGCCTGAGCGCTGATCGGGCAGCAACAAAAAAAGGCTTGCTGAAAATGCAAGCCTTTTTGCCTTCTAACGCTTTTGGATCAAGCGCTAACTGCTATGAATCGCGTGGTGATCAGAGCAGGGACTTGGCGTTGTCCAAGACGTAATCGCAGGCTTTCTCCTTGAGATTGCTCTTGATCTTGTCCAGGCTGAAGGTCTGGCCGTTGGAGCCGGTGACCATGCCCATCAGGCCGTTCTTGTAGCCCTGGTCCTTGGGTTCTTCTTTCTGGCCCAGGCCCAGCTTGCCCAGCAGCTGGTCCTTGACCTGGGCGGCCTTGTCGGCATTCAGATAGTTGTTCTTCATGCAGTAGGTGATGACGCCTGCCGCATTGCTGGCCGTGGCCGAGCTGCTGAGGCCGCCCAGGCCCAGAGCCGACAGGGCCGAAGCGCCGCCGGCGCCACTCAGCATGCCGCCCAGACCCGAGGAGGCGCCCGTCGTGCTTTCCGCAGTGCCGCCGCCGACCTTGTCGCGCAGGGCATCGCCCCAGCTCGAGGCGTTGGCGGACAAGGCGGTGGTGCTCAGCGTGGCGCAGACCAGAACCGAGAGGGCAAATTTTTTCATGGCATCTTCCTTTTAAGAACGTGTTGACGATTTCCTCGGCGCCGCGTCAGTACCTTTGCGGGATGGGATGCTAGGCGCGATACCGCAGCAATAGCCGTGCTATTGCGAGGATTCGCAACACCGCAGACCGCCCGCAAAGGTACTGGCCCGAAGGGTTGAGGCGAAATCGGGCGATTTCTTCGCGCTGCGGCTTGCTTGCACCCCGGTGCAAGCTGCTCCACATCGCTTCGAACTCATCCCGATTGCGCCTCAACGCGGCTGCGTAGAGATCGTAAACACGTTCTATGGCCTACCTGAGCGAACACCGCTGCAGGCCAGACCATGACTTCCATAAGAGGGCTGCACATTAGCACGGGCCAATGCGGCACAACTGTGGAAGATTGCAACTCAGCGTACCGGCGTGGCTGGTGCGGGGGCTGCAGCGGGTGCGGCGGCCGGGGCCGGAGGCTGGATCACGGTGCGAACCGTGCGTGCACCTTGCGGCGGCTTGGGGAAGCCCGTCAGCGCGGCATCGAACAAGATGCCGAAGATGGCCGGGTCGTCCGTCCACACGTCCTGGCGCTGGGCCGAGGTTTCGTAGACGATTTGCTGGGTCTTGATGTCGCGCATCACGATGCTGACGGCGCGGTAGTACTCCAGGGGCGGGCCGTCAAACATCATGCTGCCGCCAAAACCCATGCCCCAGCCGCGACCATAGCCCACACCCCAGCCCCAGCGTGGGCCCCAGTAGGGGTCGTAATACGGCCAGCTGGCATAGTCACGCGCGTACTTGGCCGTGGCCCTGATCTGCACGACCAGGCTGGGGTTGGAGTCGTCGCGTCTGAGGCCCACGTGGGCCAGCGCCTGCTGGGCCTGCACCTCGATGGCGGGGAAATGGACCTGATCCTGCTGGGACGGCAGGGTCTCAAGGCGGTATGTGGGCGGCTGAGGCAGGGTGCTCATCGAGGAATAGCTTTGCACCGTGCTGTTGACTTCACGGATCGTGCTGCAGCCTGTGAGCAAGGCTGTGGCTGCGAGGGCCAGCGCGCCCACCCAGCGGACATTTATCCAGCGCATCTTCATGGTGTTGCTCTCCTGTACAAAAAAAGGCCCATGGAAATGGGCCTTGCTTTGACTGCTTGCGTGCTGCTTAGTTCAACAGCGATGCCTAATTCAGGATAGTTGTACCACTTGTACGCCGGGCAGGCCAGCGAGCGTGGGCGCGCTGGGCAGTTCCTCGTGGTCGAATGCCATGTCGCCGTTGGGGTCGGCAATGCCGGTGGCCTTGGCGTCTTTAAAGTTGTGCAGATTGGGGTCCATCATGTGCGTGGTCACCACATTGCCCATGGCGCGGAACATGCTCTCGATGCGGCCGGGGAACTTCTTTTCCCATTCGCGCAGCATCTCGCCGATGGCCACGCGCTGCAGGCCGTCCTGGCTGCCGCAGAGGTTGCAGGGAATGATGGGGAAGTTCTGGTACTGGGCCCAGCGCGCCGTGTCTTTCTCGGGCACATAGGCCAGAGGGCGGATCACCACATGCTTGCCGTCGTCGCTGACCAGCTTGGGCGGCATGCCTTTCATGCGGCCGCCGTAGAACATGTTGAGCATCAGGGTCTGCACGATGTCGTCGCGGTGGTGGCCCAGGGCCAGCTTGTTGCAGCCCAGCTCGTCGGCCACGCGGTACAGAATGGCGCGGCGCAGGCGCGAGCACAGGCCGCAGGTGGTCTTGCCCTCGGGCACGACGCGCTTGACGACGCTGTAGGTGTCCTGGGTTTCGATGTGGTAGTCCACGCCCAGGCTCTTGAAGTACTCGGGCAGGATGTGGTCGGGAAAGCCGGGCTGCTTCTGGTCCAGGTTCACGGCCACCAGCTCGAACTTCACCGGCGCGCGCTTTTGCAGCTTGCGCAGGATGTCGAGCATGGTGTAGCTGTCCTTGCCGCCGGACATGCAGACCATGATCTTGTCGCCTTCTTCAATCATGTTGAAGTCGGTGATGGCACGGCCCACTTCGCGGCACAGGCGCTTTTCCAGCTTGTGCTGCTCGCGTTCGATCTTGATCTTGCCGGGCGTTGTCGCTTCGGCTTCGGTAGCGTTGCCTTCTTCGGCAATCCAGGTGTTCTCGGTCACTGCGTTCATGGGGTTCACCATTGTCCGGTTTCGATGCGAATGGCTACTTCGCAGTCGTCAAAAATTTCAAGTTTGGCAATCTTCACGCGCACGCCGCGCACGCCGGGCAGCAGCAGCAGGCGCTGGGCCAGCTTGCCGATCAGGCTTTCCAGCAGATTCACATGCTCGGCCGTGCATTCGTCGATGATGATCTGGCGCACCTTGCGGTAGTCCAGCACATGCAGGATGTCGTCATCACGCGGAGTCAGCGGCTGGGGGCCGAGATTGAGTTCGGCATCGACCTGAATCGGCTGAGGCTCCTGTTTCTCGTGCGCGAGAATCCCGAGGCTGGCGTCAAAGCGCAGGCCGTTGAGCGTGAGTATCTGTTGTCCGGAGGTGGTCATTGCAAGCGTGTGCGAGGCCTTGGCAGGCGCTCACATCATCGAAAAATCGCGCTCGAAGCGCTGTAAGTGCTGGCCGCCATCGACCAGCAAGGTGGTTCCCGTCATCGCCCGGTTCTCCAGTGCAAAGCACACGGCGGCAGCAATGTCCTCGGGGGCGGAGGAGCGGCCCAGCGGGCTGAGCGCATGCAGTGCCTCGAACTTTTCCTGGCTCAGCATATGGCTGGTCAGTGTCAGTCCCGGGGCCACGCCCACCACGCGCACGCGCGGGGCCAGTGCCAGCGCCAGCATGGTGTTGGCCGCTTCCAGCGCTGCCTTGGAGAGGGTGTAGCTCAAAAAGTCCGGATTCTGATTCCAGAGCTTTTGATCCAGCACATTGACCACGGCAGCATCGGTCTCGGCCTGGCCTGCGGCCGCCCGCTCGACAAGGTGGGCATGCAGGGCCTGGGCCAGCAAGATGGGCGCGCCCGTGTTGCTGCGCAGATGGGCCTCCAGCGCCACATAGCTGAAGCTTTTGACATCGTCATGCTCGAACAGCGAGGCGTTATTGACCACGGCGTCGATGCGGCCAAAGTGCTCCACCACACGCGGCACCAGAGCGCGCACCGCGTTCTCGTCAAAGAAATCAGCGTCAAAAGCGGCGCTAACCCCCGACAGTTCTGCGCAAGCAGCTACGGTTTGCATAGCTTCTTCGCGCGAATCGCGGTAGTGCACAGCCACTTGCCAGCCCGCACGGGCCAAGGCAAGCGCCATGTCGCGTCCCAGGCGACGGGCGGCGCCGGTCACCAAAACAGTACGTGTTCGGGCAGGGATGGACATTCGTGGAAAAATGCGGGTTGTGACGACAGAACCCTTAAGTTTAACGAGCACCTTGCAATCGCGCATTGCCAAGGAAATTGCCGCCGCGGGCGGCTGGTTGCCTTTCGACCGTTTCATGGAGCTGGCGCTCTATGCGCCGGGCCTGGGCTATTACGCCAATGAATCGGCCAAATTCGGGTCATTGCCCCAATCCGGCAGCGATTTTGTGACGGCGCCGGAGATCTCGCCCCTGTTCGGGCAGGTCGTGGCGGCCCAGCTGGTCGAGGCCATGGACCGCACCGGCACCGACGAAATCTGGGAATTCGGCGCGGGCACCGGAGCGCTGGCACTGCAGCTGCTCGATGAGCTGGCGGCCCTGGGCCGTCTGCCCAGGAGCTATACCATCGTCGATCTCTCCGGCACGCTGCGCGCGCGCCAGAAGCTCAAGCTGACCCAGCATGAGAGCCTGGTGCGCTGGGTGGATGCTCTGCCCGAGAACATGGAAGGCGTGATCGTCGGCAACGAAGTGCTGGATGCCATGCCCGTGCAGCTGCTGCAGCGCACCCAGGGCCGGTGGCATGAGCGCGGCGTGGTCATGAACGGTGAAGCCTTTGCCTGGGAAGACCGGCCCACCGAGCTGCGCCCGCCGGTGGACATTGACGGTCCGCATGACTATCTGACCGAAATTCATCGCCAGGGCGAGGCATTTGTCCACACCCTGGGCGAGCGTTTGATCCGAGGTGCTGCTTTTTTCATCGACTACGGCTTTGGCGAGAACGAGTACTACCATGTGCAGCGCCACATGGGCACGCTGGTCTGCCACTACCAGCATCAGGTCGACAGCGACCCGCTGGTGCAGGTGGGCCTGAAGGACATCACGGCCCACGTCAATTTCACCGGCACCGCCGTGACCGCGCAGGATGCGGGCTTTGACGTGCTGGGTTACACCAACCAGGCCCACTTTCTCATCAACTGCGGCCTGCCCGCCAAGATGGATGCCGCCGGCCTCAAGGAACGCGTCATGGCCGCCAAGCTGATCATGGAGCATGAGATGGGCGAGCTGTTCAAAGTCGTGGCCCTGTCCAAGGGCGTCGAGCCCTGGGGGCCGCTGGGCTTTGTGCAGGGCGATAGAACGCACCGGCTGTAAGGCCAGGCTTTCCGAGCAAGCCACTGCATGGCTGAGGACGAATGGCAGTCCCTGATGAGGGATTGCCATTCACTTTTTGATAGCTTCTGACGCTTGATTCAATTAGGTTTCAAGATAAAAACCATCTGAAATCAAGCCGCAGCATGCGCAAGCAGCTCCTTAAAGCAGGGCGCGCAATTACTGGCGTTGCAAGCCTGCGGCCTGGATGATGCCTTCCCAGTGCTTGAATTCGTTCTGGGTAAAGTTGCGGAAGGCGGCGGAATCCAACTGGCGGGGTTCTCCGCCCAGAGCGGCCACCTTGGTCTTGAATTCGGTGCTGGCGGCGGTCTTGAGCGCGGCGGCCTCAATGCGTTTGACGACGGCTGCCGGCGTTCCCTTGGGTGCCAGCACGCCGTTCCAGGTGGCCGTCACGAAGGAGGGAAAACCGCTTTCCTTCATGGTGGGCACATGGGGCAGCAGAGGCAGGCGCTCGGAGGAGGTGACGGCCAGTGCCTTGAGCTTGCCGCCTTGCACAAAAGGCAGGGCGGGCGTGATGTTCTCGAAAATGAAGTCGATCTGGCCGCCAATCAGGTCGGTCAGTGCGGGCGCGCTGCCCTTGTAGGGGGCATGGACCAGATCCAGACGCGCGGCGCTCTTGAGCAGCTCGCCCGACAGATGCACGGTCGATCCGGTTCCGGGCGAGCCGTAGCTCATGCCGGCACGCTGCTCACGCGCACGCACCACCAACTCGGCCACCGACTTGACGGGTGTCTTGGCCTCATTGACCACCAGCACGTTGGGAATGGAGGTTACCAAGGCGATGTATTCAAAGTCGGCCAGGTTTTTCTGGCTTAGATTCTTGTACAGGCTGAGGTTGATGGCCTGCGTGCCGGCCGTGCCGAACAGCAAGGTGTAGCCGTCGTTGCTGGCCGCAGCGACGCGGCTAGCTCCTATGGCACCGTTGGCGCCGGCAATGTTTTCCACCACCACGGGCTGGCCCAGGGTTTCCGACATGCCTTGCGACAGCAGGCGTGCCACGACATCGGTGTTGCCGCCGGGAGCGAAGGGCACCACCAGCTTGATGGGGCGGGCGGGAAAAGCATCGGCAGCGGCGATGGCCGGCATGGCAACGGCGGCGCACAGCAGTGCGGCCGAGCGCAGAAATTGCTGGCGCGATAGAAATGTGGGCATGTCATGTCTCCTGGTTATGAATTGAGCGCTTGTTCGCCGGCGCCTGCGGGCAAGCGGGCTTGCCACCTGACCCAGCGATGGCGTGGGTACAGAAGCCGCCAGCGCCAAAAAGCTGTGCGCATGGTGGGCAGGCGGTGCATCTGGCGTCAATCAATCTTTTGGAAGGCGATCATTCCCGGGCGGAATGTCAGGCCAGGCCCGTGGCCGCGATCAGGCTAAGAGCGACTTGGAGGCCGGGCAGTCTTTTCTTCATGTAAGACGCTTGACTCGCGACGCCCGTACACTTGGGCCATCATGATTCGCTGGCTGATTGTTATTTTCCTGGCCTTGTTGTTGATCAACGGCCTGCACTCCTGGCTGGAGCGCATAGGCCTGGGCCGTCTGCCTGGCGATTTCCGCTTCCGGCTGTTCGGGCGCCAGCTGTTTTTGCCCGTGGCCAGCACCGTGCTGCTGAGTCTGGTCGCCGCCTTGATCGCACGCTTTGTGAAACTCTGAGCCGCGATTTGCGCGGGCTTGAATCTTGCCGCCGTGGCTGCAACTATCAGGCTGCCACAAGGCCGTCAGGCCTTATCACCCGAAACGCTTGCCGAAAGTTCTGCCCATGTCCGAATCCCTGCACTACGTCTGCCCCCACTGCCACACCACCAACCGCATTGCCAAGGAGCAGCTGGCGAACAGCCCGGACTGCGGCAGCTGCCACAAGCCTCTGGTGACGGGTGAGCCTGTGGCTCTGGATGCGGACAGCTTTGCCAGGCACACGGGCCGCAGCCAGTTGCCGGTGGTGGTGGATTTTTGGGCACCCTGGTGCGGGCCTTGCCGCATGATGGCTCCGGGCTTTGCCCAGGCGGCGCAGACCCTGGCGGGCCAGGCCCAGTTTGCCAAGCTCGATACCGAGGCCCATCCCCAGGCCTCGGCACCTTTTGGCATCCGCAGCATTCCCACCATGGTGGTGTTCAAGGAAGGGCGGGAGCTGGGCCGTATCTCGGGCGCGCTGCCGCCCGGAGAAATCGTGCGCTGGGTGCAGTCGGTGATTTGAGATCCTGCTGCGTTGCTTCGCGCCCGGGCGCATCAGCTGCAGCAATCAAATGCTCTGCCGGGTCAGCCAGACGGCAATCGCCTGCTCGCGGGCCTTGCTCACGGCTTCGCCAATAGCCTTGCCTTTGAGCCCGCGCTGGGCGGCTGCCTGGGCTACCGGGGCGGTGTCCACCGCCAAAGCGGCTTGCATGGCACCTCCCAGGCGCTGGCGCTGGGGGTAGGCGGCATCTTCAAAACCCAGACGGCCGCGTGCATCGCATTCGCAGGCCATCAAGGCTTCTTCAAAACGCGCGGGCTTGCGTATGGCGTCGCAGCGCTCCAGCAGGCGCAGCAGGGCGGCCGCATTGAGTTCATGGCTGCGGTGAATGTTGCCGTGCTCGCGGGCCACCAGGTCGGCCAGCTCGCGGCATTCGTTGGGCACGCGCCATCGCTCGCAAACGTCCTTGAGCAGGCGGGCGCTGCGCTGCTCATGGCCTATATGGCGGGGCAGCACGTCGGCGGGCGTTGTGCCCTTGCCAAAGTCATGGCACAGGCAGGCAAAGCGCACGGTCAGCGGCGTCTGCAGCCGGGCCGACATGTCCAGCACCATCATGGCGTGCACGCCGCTGTCGACTTCGGGGTGGTATTCGGCGCGCTGGGGCACGCCCCAGAGACGGTCGAGTTCGGGCAGCAGCACGGCCAGAGCCCCACATTCGCGCAAGAGCTCGAACATGCGCGAAGGCTGCTCCTCCATCAGGCCGCGGCTGATTTCCTGCCACACGCGCTCGGGCACCAGGGCATCGACCTCGCCGGCCGCCACCATTTCGCGCATCAGCTGCAGGGTTTCGGGGGCCACGGAAAACGCGGTAAAGCGCGCCGCAAAACGGGCCAGACGCAGTATGCGCACCGGGTCCTCGCGAAACGCTTCGGTGACGTGGCGCAGCACCTTGTCCCGCAGGTCTTGCTGGCCGTTATAGGGGTCTACCAGGTCTTTTAGCTCGCTGGCGCTTTTCCAGTCTGCGGGTGCTGCTATGGCATTGATAGTCAGGTCGCGCCGCGCCAGGTCTTCTTCCAGCGTCACATCCGCTGCCGTATGCACCACGAAGCCGCGGTAGCCCATGCCGTTCTTGCGCTCGGTGCGGGCCAGCGCATATTCCTCATGGGTTTTTGGGTGCAGAAAGACGGGAAAGTCCCTGCCCACGGCCACATAGCCGCGGGCCGTCATCTGCTCGGGCGTGGCGCCCACCACCACCCAGTCGGTATCGTTGACAGGCAGACCCAGCAGCTGGTCGCGCACGGCACCGCCGACCTTGTAGATCTGAAACTCGTTGACCTTCACTTCGCTCATCCGGCAATGGTAGTGGCTATCGGCGCGCTTTCAGGGCTGGGAGCGATAAGGCTCTTCAAAGGGGCGGAAGTCGTGCTCGGCCCGCGCCGCCTGCACCCATTCCTGCACGGCGGGCAGATTGCTGACGCGCTGCACATAGGCTTGCACGGCGGGCGAGAGGGGCAGGGCGTAGGTGTTCAAGCGCATGCAGACGGGGGCGAAGAAGGCGTCGGCAATGCTGAACTGATCAAATAGCATGGGGCCGTTGGCGACAGCGAGCAACGGCGTCCAGAGATCCTGCAGCAGTTGCACATCGGTGCGTAGCGGTGGGTGATCGACCCAGAGCTTGGCGCCGACTTCGGGCAGACGGGCCTCGATATTCATGGGGCACAGGCTGCGCAAGGAGCTAAAGCTGCTGTGCATCTCGGCCACCAGGCAGCGCGCGCGGGCGCGGTTGAGCAGCTGCTGGGGCCACAGGTGTTTTTCCGGAAATTTTTCGGCCAGGTATTCGCTGATGGCCAGACTGTCCCACAGCCTCAGTCCGCCATCGATGAGGATGGGCACGCGGCCGGCTGGCGACAGGGCCAGGGCCCGTTGCTTGAAGCTGGAGTCCGGGCCGAAGCCGTCAAACCGCAGCATCTGCTCCTCGAAGGCAATCCCGGTCTGGCGCATCAGCACCCAGGGGCGCATAGACCAGGATGAATAGTTTTTGTTGCCTATGTAAAGAGTGAGCATGACAGTCTCCAGCAGTGCGGGCTCAAGCTTAGCAACGAATGGCGGCAGCTGCCTATACCTTGTCTGCGGCATAGCCCGGCGGCCTCTGCGGTCGTGGGGGCGGTGATCTAATTGCAGGCCTATGTCCCAAACTACGTCCCACACTCCCCACCCCACCTCCTCGCCGGCCGGCGCAGGCCATCACAAGACGGCTCTGGTGCTGTTTTCCGGCGGCCAGGACTCGACCACCTGCCTGGCCCAGGCGCTGGCCATGTATGAGCGCGTGGAGACGCTGGGTTTTGACTACGGTCAGCGCCATAGCGTGGAGATGGAGGTGAGGCTGAGCGTGCGCCAGGAGCTGGCCCGCCGCTTTCCCCAGTGGGCGCCGCGCCTGGGTGAGGACCATGTGCTCTCGCTGGATGTGCTCAAGCAGATCGGCGGCTCGTCCCTGACCGATGACGTGGCGTTTGCCATGCAGGCCGACGGCTTGCCCAACACTTTTGTGCCGGGGCGCAATCTGCTGTTTCTCACGCTGGCGGGTGCGCTGGCCTACCGCCGCGGTTTGACTGTCATCGTCACCGGCGTTTGCGAGACCGATTACTCCGGCTACCCCGATTGCCGCGACGACACCATGAAGGCCCAGCAACTGGCGCTGAATCTGGGGTTGGAGCGCAGGCTGCGCATCGATACGCCGCTGATGTGGCTGGACAAGGCCCAGACTTGGCAAATGGCCCACGACCTGGGCGGCGATGCGCTGGTCGAGCTGATCCGCACCGAAACCCATACCTGCTACCAGGGCGTGCGCGAGGAGCTGCATGACTGGGGTTATGGCTGCGGCAGCTGCCCGGCCTGCGAGCTGCGCGCGCAAGGCTGGAAGCACTGGCGCGCCGCCAGCGCCGCTCAGTCCTGAAACAGGAGCAGCTGTCGCATGATTCCAATGGATTCCAGATGGAAATCACATTGAAATCAATGACGTAATTACGCCAGCAGCTTTCCAATCAGGAGCGCCGGCAGCGTTTCAGCCCGTTTCAGCCCGTTGCAGCGGTTTCCTGTCGGGTGCTTGCGGGGCGCAGGGCTTTCTGGCCGGCATGGATCTGATCGACCATCTGGCTGATCCAGGCATGGCTTTCAGGCTGCTCGAACAGAAAATCCCAGATGGCATCGTGCTGCGCTGGCGTGAGGCTGCGCGGCCCGTGGCGCCGCATATGGGCTTGCAGACGCTGAACTTCGCCGTGCGACAGCGGTTGCTGCATGACGGTCAGCGGCGGACGCTGCCGATAGCGGCGCTGTGGAATGTTTTTGCGCGGATGACTCATACCGGCCAGACCACGCCGTTGTCGTTGAGGATGGCGTCCAGCGGCAAATCGTGGGCTTCGGGGCTGAAGTCATCCACATAGCCGTTGGTATAGCCCAGGCCCACGGTGAAGGGCCGGGGCTGCAGCGTTGCCAGCGTGCGGTCATAAAAACCGCCGCCATAGCCCAGGCGGTAGCCGCCGGCGGCATAACCCACGCAGGGCACGAAAAGCAGCGTGGGCGTGAGCACCTCGGTATCCTTGGGTTTGGGGATGCCATAGGCATCCTCTTCCATGGGGCAACCGGGGTACCAGGCGTGAAAGCTCAGCGTCTTGCGTTGCTTATCGATGACGGGCAGCCCAATCTTGCGCCGTTGTGGAGTACCCTGTAGCTCGCCATCTTCTTTCCAGCGATGCAGGGCTGGCAGCGGATCGAACTCTCCCTTGATGGGCCAATAGGCGCCAATCACGGAATCGGGCCGGTCTATCAGCCAAAAGCGCATCACCTGCTGCAGCGCCTCCGCGCGCTGCAAGCGGTCGGAAAGGTTAAGGCGCTGGTCAATCAACTTGCGGCGTAAAGCTGCTTTGTCCATCAGATAAATTCCTCCATGCACTGGCTGAAGATTTTGACACCGCTTTGTGCGGCTTCCCTTTTGACTGTAGCCGCTCCGCTGGCTCAGGCGCAAAACTCGGCAGATGCCGTCTTGCTGGACATGCAAAAAGCATTCCTCAAGCGAGATCGGTCCACGCTGGCGCAGCTGCTGCCGCAGGCCAGCGGTCACCCCCTCGAACCTTGGGCCGCGTACTGGGAACTCAAGAGCCGTCTTGAGACGGCTTCGCCCGATGAAATCCAGGCCTTTCTCACGCGCTATGCCGGCACCTATCACGAAGACCGCATGCGCAACGACTGGCTGCTGCTACTGGGCAAGCAGCGCGACTGGGCTACGTTTGCCCGCGTCTACCCGCAGTTCCGCATGCGCGACGACAAATCCGTAGCCTGCTACGCCGTGCTGGTCGATGCCATGCAGGGCCGCGCCGCGCCCAATGCGGGCCGGCAGGTGCGCGATTTGTGGCTGGCACAGAAAGAAGCGGACGACGGCTGCACGCTGGCGGCCGGTCAGATGTATGCGCAAAAGCAGCTCAGCGAAGCCGATGTCTGGCGCCGTGCACGCACAGCCACCGAAGCCAACCGGCCCAAGGCCGCGCGCGATGCCGTGGCCATCGTGGCCCCAGATGCGGCCGACCAGGTGGCCCAGGTGTTCGCCTCTCCGGCCAAATACCTGTCGGGGCAGAGCAAATCCCGCGGCCGCGAGCGCAAGGAACTGGCCTTGCTGGCCCTGATCCGCATGGCGGCCAGTGACCCCGATGCCGCCACCACGCAGATCGAAGGCGGCTGGGGGGCGCAGCTGGACTCAGAAGAGCGCAACTGGGCCTGGGCGGTGGCGGGCAAACAGGCCGCTTTCAAGCTCTCGCCCGCTGCCAACAGCTATTTTGGCAAGGTGCGCCGCAACGAGGATCTGAGCGACGACCTGCTGGGCTGGAAGGCGCGCGCTGCCTTGCGCGCCGGCGACTGGAAGGCCGTGCACCGCGCCATTGACGCCATGGGCCCCGAGCGCACCGACCCGACCTGGAGCTACTGGAAAGCCAAGGCCATGCTGGCCGGCCGCCCCAATGCCGAAGAAAAAGCCGAAGCCCGCCAGCTGTTGGAAGATACGGCTGGCTCGGCCAGCTTCTACGAGCAGCTGGCACTGGAAGAAATCGGTCAGCGCATCAGCGTGCCCCCGGCCCCCGTGCCTTTGACGGCCCAGGAAAAAGCGTCGGCCCGCGCCAACCCCGGCCTGGCCCGCAGCCTGTATGCGATTCAGATCGGCCTGCGCAGCGAAGGTGTGCGCGAGTGGAACTACAGCACCAATCTGCACCAGCCCGGCGGCCTGGGCGACCGCGAGCTGTATGCCGCAGCCGATCTGGCCTGCGAGCGCCATGTGTGGGATCGCTGCATCAACACCAGCGAACGCACCAAGACCTTTGCGGACTGGAACCAGCGCTTTCCCATGCCTTACCGCGATACGGTGCTCAACAAGTCGCGCAACATCGGGCTGGACCCGGCCTATGTCTATGGGCTGATCCGTCAGGAAAGCCGCTTCATCATGGATGCGCGCTCGGGCGTGGGCGCTTCCGGCCTGATGCAGGTCATGCCGGCCACGGCGCGCTGGACGGCCAAGAAGATTGGCCTGAGCGACTTCACACCGGGCATGATCAACGACAGGGATACCAATATCACCATAGGCACGGCCTACCTGAAGCTGGCGCTGGACGACTTTGACGGCTCCATGGCCATGGCTGCCGCAGGCTATAACGCCGGCCCGGGCCGGCCGCGCAACTGGCGTAACGGCCCGGTACTGGATGCCGCCATCTGGGCCGAAAACGTGCCTTTCAGTGAAACGCGTGACTATGTGAAAAAAGTGTTGTCCAACACTACCAACTATGCGGCCTTGATCACAGGTCAGCCGCAGTCGCTCAAAAGCCGGCTGGGCACGGTGGGCCCGCGCCCCAGCAATGAGGCCGAGCCCATGAAAGACCTGCCTTGATTGGCTGCCATGCCTGCTAGTTAGCTATCTTTTTGGTGGCTTGAAGCGCTCGACCTGTATGGGTTGAGCGCTTTTTTTATGCCTGTTCGGTCAAAAGCCGCTGTCCTGGCTCGCGCACAGATACCACGACAGGCACGCAACACAGCAATGACCTTCAAATAAATAACAAGAATGAGAATGGTTTTTGTTTGTGACTGATAATCGCCCCCGTCAAGCCTACAAATAGAAACACACCACTGGCTTGTCTCACTTGCGCTGCTCCGCCAGCCGCCCCTCGGGCTCCCCGTAGCCCACATCCAATCTCAATATCAAAAACGCCAACTTCTGTCTGGCGTGGGAGTCATCATGTCCAAAATTGCGACACGTCGCATGCTTTTGCAACCCACTTTGCTGGCGCTGGCCGCAGCCGCCTGCGTCAACGCAGTCGCTCAGGAAGCCCACACCATGAGCGAAGTGGTGGTGTCGGCATCCGGCTTCGAGCAAGAGCTCAAGAATGCGCCTGCCTCGATTTCGGTGGTGACCCGCGAAGAGCTGGAAAGCAAGAATTTCCGTGATCTGGCCGAAGCCCTGCAGGGCGTGGAAGGCATTGACGTCATGGGTGGCACGGGCAAGACCGGCGGCCTGGATATCAGCATTCGCGGCATGCCCAGCGACTACACGCTGATCCTGATCGACGGTCGCCGCCAGAACGTGGCCGGCGACGTCACGCCCAACGGCTTTGGCGCGGCACTGACCAGCTTCATGCCGCCGGTATCGGCCATCGAGCGCATCGAAGTCATTCGCGGCCCCATGTCCACCCTCTACGGCTCGGACGCCATGGGCGGCGTGATCAACATCATCACCCGCAAGGTGGCCAAGGAGTGGGGCGGCGAAGTCAGCATCGGTGCCGGTATTCCGCAGGACAGCGAATGGGGCAACCAGTACAAGAGCAATATCTACATCAACGGCCCCATCAAGTCCGATCTGCTGGGCCTAGCCGTGCGCGGTAGCTACAGTGGCCGCGAGGCTTCGGACTGGGTGCTGGCTCCCAATGCCAACCAGCCTACCCAGGCCCGCAACCCGGCCCCAGCTGAAAGCCGCCAGCACAATCTGGGCGCACGCCTGACGCTGACGCCCAATCGCCAGCACGATATCTGGCTGGACGTGGAGCAGGCCCGCACCTGGTACAACAACGAAGACGGTCGTCTGGGCAGCCGTGATGCGCTGACACCCAACAACCCGCCCGGTTACAAGGACGCTCTGCGCTTCAACCGTGACCAGGTCGCCATCGGTCATGCCAGCCGCCTGGGCTTTGGCTTGCTGGAAAGCAGCCTGATGCACACGGAAACCGAGACCATCGGCCGCACCATTCCCGGCGCCGCCGTGCCCAAGGGCGATCCGCGCAGCGGCAGCGACCGCGAGCTCAAGACCACCAATGTGGTGCTGGACACCAAGCTGGTAGCTCCTCTGGGCGACAAGCACATCATGACCGTGGGCGGTCAGCTCTGGGATGCCAAGCTCAAGGACGGACTGTTGCCTCAAAGCCACAAGCAGACCATGTGGTCGTTCTTTGCCGAAGACGAATGGCGTCTGCGCGAAGGCCTGACCGCCACGCTGGGCGGCCGCTATGACCATCACGACGCGTTTGGCGGCCACTTCAGCCCGCGTGCCTATATGGTCTGGGATGCAACCACCAACTGGACGCTCAAGGGCGGCGTCAGCAAGGGCTTCAAGGCACCGCGCCTGAACCAGCTGATCGACGGCGTCAGCGGCGTCAGCGGCCAGGGTACGACCATCAACATCGGCAACCCCAACCTCAAGCCTGAAGTCAGTACCAGCATCGAGCTGTCGGCCCTGTTTGACAACAAGGCGGGCTGGACGGCCGGAGCCACACTGTTCCATAACGACATCAAGGACAAGATCAGCAGCGGTGGCAGCTGCGCATCGGTGGCGATTTCCAGTTGTGCTTTCAACCCCACTGCCGATTACGCCATCAACGTGGACAAGGCCAAGACCAAGGGTCTGGAGCTGAGCACCCGCGCCCAGCTGAACAAGCAATGGGCAGTGCGCGCCGGTTACACCTTCACCGACAGCGAAGTGATTGAAGGCGGTGTGCGCAACGGCCAGCTGGCCAATACCGCTCGCCACATCGGCAGCGCACAGCTGGACTGGACGCCGCACAGCCAGTGGCGCTTGTGGCTGCGCGGCGAGCTGCGCGGCAAGAGCCCGCGTTTCAGCGGCTCCTACGCCAACCTGAGCAATGCCAACAAGGCCGTGTTTGACGCAGTGGGCGATATCAAGAGCTACCAGCTGTTCCATCTGGGCGGCAGCTACCAGGTCAACAAGAACCTGAGCATCAACGCCAACATCTTCAATCTGTTCAACAAGGACTTCCGCAAGTACAGCCTGGTCAACATCAACGGCACGCCGACCTGGGTCAACAGCTACTTCCAGGGCGGCTCTTCCGTCTCGGGCGTGACGCAGGCCGGTCGTACTTTCTGGATTACGGCAAACCTGAAATTCTGATGCTGATTGGGCATGATTCAGAGGCTTGATTGCTTCTGAATCAGGAGCTGCTTACGCTTTCAATAATGGGCTTTCAAGTCAACTCAGGCTTGAAACCATGATTGAGCCAACGTAAGCAGCTCCTTTTTTATGTGCGCTTTAAGTCTCTGCCCACATGCGCAGCAGGTTGTGATAGTTGCCGGTCAGGCTGACGGTTTCCGGCGTCTCGCCCAACTGGGCGCGCAAGCGGGTAATGGCCTGGTCCATCTCGAACAGCAGGGCGCGGCGGCTGTCGTCGCGCACCAGGCTCTGGGCCCAGAAGAAGGAGCAGACACGCTCGCCCCGGGTGACGGCTTCGACGCGGTGCAGGCTGGACGAGGGGTAGAGAATGAGATCGCCAGCAGGCAGCTTGACTTCGTGCGTGCCGTAGGTATCCACCACCACCAGCTCGCCGCCCTCATAGTCTTCGGGATCGCAGAGAAACAGCGTGCAGGACAGATCGGTGCGCAGCCACTGGGGTCCGCCCATGGTCGCACCGGCCACGCGGCGAGCCGCGCCATCCACATGCAAGCCGTAGGTTTCGCTGTCGCTATAGCGGTTGAACAGCGGCGGCATGGTGCGCGCGGGCAGGGCGGCGCTGAAATACAAGCCGTTGGCAGCCAGCGCCTGCTCAATGATGCGGCCCTGCTGCAAGGCGATGGAGGAGTCCTCGGGCAGCTGGCGGTTGCGCTTGACCTGGGCTCCCTGGCTGCCCACAGTGGCACGGCCGTCCACCCAGTCGGCCGCATCGATGGCGGCACGCATGGCGGTCACTTGTTCGCGTGAGAGTACGTTGGGGATATGCAGCATCATTTTGCGAATTTCCTTGAACGGAAAAGCCCCGCGGATACGGGGCAGAAATGTGGTTCGACCCCCTTAAATGGCCGGAGGTGGAACGCTTGAAGCAGCATGCTCTGTGTGAGGGCAGCCGAGCAAGGGCCGCCCCGCAGCAAGGCTGCGTCCCCCTCCCGCAAAGCGAGAGAGGGGGAAGCCGCAAAGCGGCTCAGGGGGTGTTCGCCGCTTAGAACCTGAAGTTAGCCGTCAGACGTGCCGAGCGCGAAATGCCGGGGAAGTAGCGGTAGCCGCTCTTGTTGATGGCTGCCACATAGCTCTTGTCAAACAGGTTGTAGACGTTCAGCTGAATGTCCAGGTTCTTGTTGACGCGGTAGCTGGCCATGGCGTCCACCACCCAGTACGACTCGGTGAAGTTGGGCGTGCCCACGGCACCGTCCGTGCCGCGCTTCAGGCCGCCGGAGTAGCGTGCACCGCCACCGATCGTCAGGCCAAAGGGCAACTGGTACGTGCTCCACAGGCTGAAGGCGTTCTTGGGGGTGTAGGTCAGGCCGCTGCTGGCATCGGCCGCCACATTGGCGCCGTTGGCCACCTTGGTGTTTTGCACGGTGTAGCCGGCGCTCATGCCCCAGGCCTTGTTGATCTGGCCGATCACGCCCAGCTCCAGGCCTTGCACGGTCTTCTTGCCGGTCTGGTTCACGCTGCCGTCGGGGTTGGTCACGATTTCATTGGTGACTTCGGTGCGGAACAGTGCGCCGGTCAGCAGCAGGTTCTTGTCCAGCAGCTCCCACTTGGTTCCGATTTCGGCGGTCTTGGCCTTTTGCGGATCCATATTGGGGTTGGCCGAGTTATTGGCCACGGCAGACAGCGTGAAGTTGTTGCCGCCCGGTGGCTGTTGCGACAGGGCGTAGTTCAGGTACACGCTGCCGTTCGGTGCAGGCTTGTACAGCAGGCCGGCCTTCCAGCTCAGCAGATTGCCGGTCTTGGACAGACCGTCCGAAGTGGTGCGCACCACGGTGCCTACAGGATTGCTGCCGCAAGGCTGGGTGGTGGAAGTCGCCGTGCAGACGGCGCTGGCGTTGTAGGAAGACTTGTAGTGATCCCAGCGCAGACCCACATTGGCCTGCCATTGCTCGTTGAACTTGAGCGTGTCGAAGGCATACAGGGCTACCGTGTCTGTCGTGCCCTTGCTGTCCGCGCCGTTGCGCAGATAGGCAGGCAGATAGATGCTGGAGTCGGGGTTGTACACGCTGACACGGGGCACGACGCCGGCGGTGGCCAGGCCGTAATTGGTCTGTTCCTCGCGCGTCAGTTCCAGGCCGGTGCTCAGATCATGGCGTACCGTGCCGGTGGCAAAGCTGGTGTTCAGATTGGTCTGGTTGGTCAGGATGCGGTTGACCTGATCCTTGGTATTGATGTTGCGCGCCATGCTCCAGGTAGAGGGATCATTCGCGTTGGGTGTCTGGATGCTGTTGGTGCCGGTGCCCGCCGCCATGAAGGCCGTCAGAAGATAGTCCTGCTTGGTCTGGCCCCAGCGCGTGGTGTTGCGCAGCTTGGTGGTGGCAGAGAAATCATGCTCCACGCGCAGCGTGGCCATGTCGGCCGTCACGTTGTCGCGGTCGGAGGCCGTGCCGTAGAAGTTCTTGCTGTTGACGCGCGACGCACCGGTGAGGTAAGGGCGATTGACGGGATCTGGCGAGCTATAGCCGGGCATGCCCATGGTCAGCACGCCGCCATCGGGCACATTGTCTTGCTTGACGTGCAGCAGGTTCACAAACACGCGGGTGGGAGAGTTCAGGCCAAAGGCGAACGAGGGTGCAATGCCCCAGCGGTCGTTGGCCACGCGGTCGCGACCGGCCACGCCGGAGTCTTGCACCATGGCATTCAGGCGCACGGCCGTGCCGGTTTCTGCATTGATGACGCGGTTCAGGTCCACATTGCCGCGCTTGTAGCTGGCCGAGCCAAAGCCCAGGGAGCCGCCAAAGCTGTTGGTCAGATTGGCCTGCTTGCTCACCAGATTGATAGCGCCGGTGGGGGCGCTGCGGCCGTAGTCGGTACCGGCCGGACCCTTGGTGACTTCGATCTGCTCGATATTGAACATATCGCGCGAGATGGCGCCTATGTCGCGCACGCCATCCACATAAATGCTGCTGGAGCTGTCAAAGCCGCGCATGTACACCGCGTCGCCCGTGCTGGTGTTGCCGTTCTCGCCCGCGTAGAAGGTGCCGACGCCGGGCACGTTGCGCAGTGCTTCGGTTAGTGTGGTGGCGCCTTGTTCCTGCAGCAGCTGCTCCTTGATGACGGAGACGGTCTGCGTGGTGTTGACCAGGGGCTGGGTGAACTTGGGTGAGGAAATCGTGCCCGGCGTGTAGCCCGTATCGGCAGCGCTTTCGACCTTCACTTCCTTGAGAACGGGAGCGGTGTCTGTGGACTGGGCATGGGCCGGAAGGCCCAGGGCCGCCAGAGCGGTGGCCGCCGCCAGCAGGCTGACGGGTGATTTCAGGCCCGCCTGGGTATGTTTACGGCTTTGAATATATGTGTTGGGTTTCGCCATGATGAAGACTTGGGTGAAGACTGCTGGCTGGCGAGGAATATCTTTTTGCTTGCCTCCGGAAAGTGTGCAGACGCTTTCGGTGCAGGTCATAGTCCATGGCTGGCTGAGGCCGTACGCGGATACGGAACGCTGCGAATGATAATGATTCCTACTTGTTTCTTTGCAAATATTTACCATGGCTTCATGGGTTGTTGCTGCACTGCAACAAGTGAGCGTTCATGTTGCCCATAAGGTTGCTATCAAATGCGCAGCGGCAAGCGTAAGTGCTTACTAGTTGATCATCGTTTTTCAGTTGATTTGCGGTCTTGTCAAGGCTGCTGAAATTCTTTATCGCGTTGTCTGGCATCGTCGCCTGCCAGTTGCAACAAGGCCAGCAACTGGGCTTGCTGAGGCTCTGGGCAGTCCTGCAGCAAATCCCTGGCCACGCCGTCGCGCAGCTGGCGCAGCTGGGCGTACAGCGCCTGGCCTTGCTCGCTCAGCTGCAGGCAGCGCACACGCTTGTCGCTCTCGCTGGCCGTGCGCAGCAGCCAGCCTTTTTCCTCTAGCTGGGCCAGGGTGCGCGCCATCTGCGCCTTGTCGGCATGGCTGTGTTCCACCATGTCCTTTTGCGTCAGGCCCGGGCGTCGGCCCGTGTGGACCAGCACGCGAATCTCGTTGAAGGTCAGCTCCGGGTGTACGGATTCCATGGATTTGCGCATGCGCGCACGAAACAGGCGAACCAGTTCATGCAGCGCGTCAAACACGTCGGCAGACAAGGATGAATTCATGGTGTGGGAATTTATTGTTGACAAAGTCAACTTAATCTTGGATATTTAGTGGACTTTATCAACAAACTCACTCCTATGTCCACCAACGAGACAAACAGCGCCCTCGCCAGCCATGGCACAGACTTCGTGATGCAGCGCGTGCGCCATCCTTTCCGTTCCCGCCATGTGCAAGTGCTGGCGCGCGAGCAGACTAGCCCCGGCTTTATTCGTCTGACCTTGGGAGGTCCTGAGCTGGAAGGCTTTGTCAGTGCCGGTTTTGACGATCACACCAAGCTCATCCTGCCGCAGGCCGGATTGGAAAAACCCAACTTGCCCCAAATCGTCGACGGCCGCCCACATGTGGAGGGCGAGCGCCCCACCATGCGCGACTACACGCCGCTGTACTTTGATGCCGCCCGCAACACGCTACAGCTGGAGTTTGCCGTCCACGGCACCGGCCCGGCGGTGGAATGGGCGCAAAACGCTCCCGTGGGCCAGTGGCTGGGCCTGGCCGGCCCGCGCGGCAGTCTGGTGATTGCGGCGGACCTGCCCTGGCATGTGCTGCTGGGCGACGAAACCGCCATGCCCGCCATTGAGCGCCGCCTGGCCGAACTGCCCGCAGGCAGCCGCGCCATTGTGCGCGTGCAACTGGCTAATGCCGCCGATCAGCGTGCCTGGAGCAGCCAGGCCGCACTGGATTTGCAATGGGTGGCTTCGCTGGCTGATGCCGTGGATGCGCTGGAGCTGCCCCAGGGCGAAGGCTTTGTCTGGGCGGCGGGCGAGAACCGCGCCATGGCCGATCTGCGCAAGCGCATGCTGAGCAAGCCCGGCGCCAATCCCAAGCGCATGCGCATTGCTTCGTACTGGAAACAAGGGGAGTCCGGGCATCACGAGGAACTGGGCGCAGGCAACTGAGTGCGCGGCAGGTTTCCTCAGAGCTGCCGCCTCCCTCTAGTTGCCGCCACGGTCTAGGTGTAAAACGGCTGCAACTCAATCAATAAAAGCGCTTGCTGCTATTTAATTATGAATCAGGCGTTATGCAGAATCTGGCGATTCTCTGCCAGCGTCTGTACGTGGGCTGCGCCGCTGGCGACCAGGCTTTCCACCAGCGATTGCTGCCATTGCTGCAGGGTCTGAACGCCAAAATAGCGGCGATGCAGCATGCCGAAATAAGCGGTGTTCTGCAGCCAGGTCTGCAGATCGTCCAGATCAATGCTTTGCCACTCCAGCAGCTTGTATTTGAGCAACACCTTGGCGGCATAGCTGGCATGGCGCTCGGGTGATTGCACAAAGCCATCCAGACGTTTGCGGGCCAGCGCCAGCGCCGCCTCCACGCCGGTGAATACGCTGCCGTGACCGGGAACGATGTTCAAGGGCTGCAGCTGCTCGATCACATCCAGCGTGGCCGCCACCTCGTCGAAAGCTGCAATCCCTTCGATTTCGGGAAAGACTACGCCAAAGCCGTTTTCCCAGAGCGCGTCGGCCGAGATCAGCGTGCGGCTGGCGGGCTCGAACAACACGATGGAATGCGGATCATGTCCGGGCGCGGCGTGGATCTGCCAATCCAGGCCCGAGAGCCGCACCGTGTGGCCCGGCTGCAGCACGCCGCTGATGGCAAAGCGCGGGCATTCCTGGCCCGTGGGCTGGTAGCTCAGTGCCGCCTCATCCCAGTCATGAACCTGGACCGCTTGTCCGGGCGCTATGAAAGTCCGCACTTGTGGATAAGCGGCCTGCAGCGCCGCATTGCCGCCGCAATGATCACTGTGCAAATGGGTGTTGAGAATGCGGGCCAGCGGCTGGCCTTGCAAAGTGGCGGCCACCAGGTCCACGGTTTGCTGTGCATGGGCCACATAGCCCGTGTCCACCACCGCAGCCCCTTCCATATCGCCGGGCTGGGCCGCGAACACGATGTTGTTGGCCGAAAGCCAGCCGCGCTCCAGCACGGTGATGCCTGCAGGCAGAGAGATAGGGCTTGGGTGCATGGGACTTGTCTCGCATCTCTTGTGTCTTGTTTGGCGCAAGACTAGCAGAGCGCCGGCCAACACCGTGTCGCGGGCGGGTGCAGGCGCATGGCCCGATCTTTTCCAGAGCTTTCGCAGGGATATGTCATGCCCTCGTATCGGATGGCAACATTCAAATAAAATTGAGAACGATTCTCAGTAATGTTGCTGAAAGCTCTACGGAAATCATGAGTCATGGCTGGTGCGCAAGCTAGTTCCTCTTCGCTTTTACATACGCTTTATAGCGACCACCATGGATGGTTGGTGCATTGGCTGCACCGGCGTGTGCATTGCGTGCAGGAAGCATCGGATCTGGCACAGGACACGTTTGTGCGCCTTCTCAAACAGTGCCCGCCAGAGCTGCAGGAGCCGCGAGCTTTTCTTGCCACCGTGGCGCGCAGCGTGCTCATCGACCATTGCCGACGCATGTCGCTGGAGCGTGCCTATCTGGAGACTCTGGCGCTGATGCCCGAGCCGGTGAGCCCTTCGCCCGAGGAGCGCGCCATGGTGTTGCAGGCCCTGGAGCAGATTGATCGCATGTTGGACGGCCTGGGTGCCCGCGCACGCAGTGCCTTTTTGTTGGCTCAGCTCGACGGGCTGACCTACAAGGAGGTGGCCGCACGCCTGGGTGTGTCCCTGAGCTCCGTCGAAAAATACATGGCGACGGCTTTTGCCCACTGCTATCGCATCGTTTATCTGGATGCTGTGGCATGAGCGGCTTTGCCCGTGAGCCTTCGCCCGCCGTCGTTCAGCAGGCGATTGCATGGATGGTGCGGCTTCAGTCCGGCAGTGCCTCGCCAACTGCCTGGGATGAGTGCCTGCGCTGGAGAGAGGCCGCGCCCGAGCATGCCCTGGCCTGGGAGCGGTTGCAGGGCATTCAAGGCCGTTTCGCCTCCATGCCGCCCGTGCCGGCAGCCCTGGCGCAGCAAACCATGGATGCAGCCCGCAAGCACATGGGGCGACGCAAGGCCATGGGACTGTTGGCTGTTGCCATGGGCACGGGATGTACGGCGTTGTTGCTGCGCCAGCCTTGGTCCGACAGCGCCTTGCTTGCCGATTTGCGTACCGGTGTGGGCGAAGTGCGCCGCGTGGTGCTTGCCGATGGCTCTGTGCTGCTGATGGATACCGCTACGGCGGTGGATCTGCGCTTTGATGAGAACGAGCGCCGCCTGGTCTTGCTCAAGGGGCGGATCGCTCTGAGTTCGGGTACTGATGCCGGTGCGCAGCATTACAGGCCTTTGATGGTGCAGACGACGCATGGCCGGGTGCGAGCGCTGGGAACCCGGTTTCAAACCCATCTTCAGGAAGACGGTACCCGGGTACAGGTGCAAAGCGATGCGGTCGAGCTGCGGCCCCATGGTTCTGCCGAAGTACGAGTTCTGCGCCAGGGCCAACAAGCCTGGTTTGATACCAGCCAGGTTTATGAGCTGCAGGACAGTGATGGCGATGGCGACGCCTGGACGGATGGCGTGCTGGTGGCGCGCAGCATGCCGCTGTCGGTGTTTGTGGCGCAACTGGGGCGCTACCGCTTCGGTCATCTCGCTTGCGATGAGCGTGTGGCGCAGCTGCGCATTTCCGGAGTGTTCAGCTTGAAGGACACCGAGCGCAGCCTGGACTTGCTGCAAAAAACCTGGCCCATAGAGCTGCGCCGACGCACGCGCTACTGGGTCACGCTGATGCCGCGCGGCTGACTTGGTACGCCTCGGTACAGCTGACATCAAAAATTTTTATAAAAGCATTACGGGTTTGGCGAATTGCTTCGTCCTTGTTGACAGTAGCGCCTCAAAACAGACTTGTCGTTCGGTCGGTCTGATGCGGCGGCTTTCATGAAAGGACTTGTCAATGCCCTCCCGTCGCTTGCCGCGCATGCGTGCTCCTGCCCATTGGCGCCCCACCGTGCTCGCCATGGCTGCTGCTGCCGTCAGCCTGGCTTCGGGCACGCTGCTGCCGCTGGTCGCGAATGCCCAGCCTGCCACCCAAGCTTCCGACAAGGCCTTGCGCTCGTTCTCGATTCCGGCTGCATCCGTGGAGACTGCGCTGAACCAGCTGGCTCGCGAGGCGCAGATCATGATTGCCTACGACCCCGAACTGGTTCAGGGCAAGCAAAGCCGCGGTTTCAAGGGCGTGGCCACGATCCAAGGCGTGCTGGATTCGCTGCTGGAGAGTCATCCTCTGCAAGCGCAAAGCGAAGGGCAGGGCGCATGGCGCATCCGATCGGCTCCGGCACGCGTGCTGAAAAATCCAGACGGTGTTCGAGCCCAAGCACAGGAGCGCAACATGGGCGAGGTGACCGTGGTTGCCAAAAAGGATGCCCGCCAGCAGGTGTTTGAAACGGCCGGTTCGGTGGCTGTGGTCACACGCGAAGAGATAGACCGGCTGCCGCCGCGCAACACCGCCGATGTGCTTGCCGAGGTGCCCGGGGTGTACACCTCGCAAAGCCGCATGGACCCTGGCGTTTCGGTGAATATCCGAGGCATGCAGGACTTTGGCCGCGTCAACGTGATGATTGACGGCACGCGCCAGAACTACCAGCAAAGCGGCCACGGTTCCAATGGCTCGGTGTACCTGGATCCGGAAATGCTGGGCGGCGTGGACATCTCCAAAGGTCCGACCTCGACGGCGGGCGGTGCGGGAATGATTGCCGGGGTCGTCAACTTTCGCACGTTGGAGGCCGACGATCTGGTCAAGGACGGCCAGACTCGCGGGGCACGCCTGAACCTGTCCAGCGGCAGCAACGGCTATCACTTTGCCGGCAGTGCGGCCTTGGGTCTCAAGCCCAGCGAAGACCTCGATATGGTGATGCTGGTCAGCCGAAAAAAAGTGGGCGAATTTGAAAAAGGGCGACGTGAATCGGCTTCGAGTCAAAGGGATGGGAGCTCCCATGGCGTGAGCCAGCTGACTTCCCAGGATCAGACCTCGGTCCTGCTCAAGAGCACCTGGCGCTTTGCGCCCGAACAGCAGATCAAGTTCAGCTATATCGGCATGGATGCCAAGTTCGGCGAGAAGCCTCAGTCGGCCAGCGGCGGCGGCATTCTTAATCATGTACGCACCGACACCTTGCTGGCCAACTATGCCTGGAATCCGTCTGAAAACGCCTTGGTGGATCTCAAGTCCAGCCTCTACTACACCCGCACGCGCAATCAGGCCCACCGCTACGCGGGCGGCACGTTGGACCCCTATGCCTACGACCTGCAATACCAGACCAGCACCGTGGGCGGCACGCTGGAGAACACATCACGTCTGCAATGGGGAGCGAAGAATGCGGCCCTGGTCAAGACCGGGGCGGAGTTCTTCCATGACTGGACCGATCCGCAGGCACAGGCTTTGTCCGTGGGCGCAGATGCGGGAACGACGGCTTTGTATTCGGGCTCTACCCCCAAAGGCAAGCGCACCGTGGCTAGCCTGTTTGGTGAAGTCAACTGGATGCACAGCGACTGGCTGGAGCTGACCGGCGGCTTGCGTTACGACTGGTATGGCATGCAGGGCGATGGACGCATGCGTGTGGGATCTCTCATCAATCCTCCGGGCGTGCGCCCGCCTTCCACGGCCTTGTACACACGCTTCAAGGCTGACCGCAACGATGGCGCTTTTGCACCTCGCCTAGCACTGGCGCTCAAGCCTATAGAGGCCGTGCAGCTTTTTGCTAGCGTAGGACGCGGCATGCGTCCGCCGGCGTTGACGGAAGCGCTGATGTGGGGTCAACACACGGGCAGCCTCTTCCCTTACTACCCCAATCCGGATTTGCGCGCCGAGCGTTCGCGCAACTGGGAGGTGGGGGCCAACGGCATGTTTGACGACGTTCTCAGTAAAGGCGACAAGCTGCGCGTGAAGGTGGCCTGGTTCAATAACAAGGTCAATGACTATGTGACCCTGGCGCGCATCATGTCGCCCATAGATACTGCCGGTGGCGGCCTGCTGGGGCCGTACGCCTATGTGAATCTGCAGGACCCGTTCCGCAGCAAAGGCCTGGAGCTGCAGGGCGACTATGACAACGGTCGCGTTTTCGGTAGCCTCAACTACACCCACATGCTCGTCAATACCGGCAAAGGCGGGTATGACTCCTTTCCCTTGGGCAGCCTGACGGGCTACCCCAACAACAATCTGGGCCAGGCAGGCGATGCCAACATCTGGTATGTGCTGCCGCCCAACAAAACCGCAAGCCTGAGCGCAGGCGTGCGATTGCTCGACAAAAAGCTCACGCTGGGCGGTCGCATGCGTTTTCAGTCGCCCAGCACCAATAGCAGTGTCTGGACGGCACAGGGCGAACGCTACAACCAGAAGTCCTGGCGCCTGTTCGACCTGTGGGCCAGTTACGAGATTTCCTCGAACGCCATCTTGCGTCTCGCCATCAACAACCTGCGCGACCTGAACTACTCCGAAATGCAGGGCGGCAGCTACTTCATCGGCCCGGGCCGCACGGCCACCGCCACCTTGTCCATCCAGTTCTGAGTCGCGGTGCGTGTCTGCGCCTGCTGTCGTTCGAACCCATCCATCGCTTCCTGGAGGTCCGCTTGCTGTCCTTTTCAATTTCCCACGGCTCGCCCTGGCATTGGGGTGCCGCTGCATGTGTTGCAGCGAGTGCGCTGTGCACCACTTTGCCGGCCATGGCCCAAACCAAGGTCGGCGACGTCAAGCTGACCACGCTAACCTCGCTGCGACCAGCAGGGGATGACGTGACCACGCCCGACGGCACGATTGGATGGCCTGGTGCGCGCTTTCCCTCCTCGCCGCCCTTGTATGCGGTGCGACCCGGTTCGAGTGCCGGTTATCTGTTTGGTGGCTTCAACGGTGGCGGGCCATCGGTTCTGTCCACACAGATGTACACCGCGTTCGGCATGTACACCATGCGGGCCGGGGTCTCGGTCTACGAGCGCGTGGCCTATAACGCAGACAACGATCTGCATGGGCGTATTTCGGGCACACCTGTGAGAGCGTCCGATGGCAGTCTCTATGCGGTGATGACGACCATCAACGGCGAGAAAAACGCCGGCAAGAACAAGCCCAGCGATATCTCCTATTCCCCAGCCGTGGGCCAGGGCGTCATTGTCCGCACCGACTACGACGGTGCCAATTCCGCTCCGGTGCAGGCTACGCGCGGCCAGCTGTACTCGCCCAACGGCGCACTGGTCATGGACGCGCAAGACAATCTGTACGGCATCGACAAAGGGCCCAAGGGGCAGGGGCGGATTTTCAAGCTCAACATCGCTTCCGGCAGCGTGATCACGTTGCACGAGTTTGCCGTCGGCCCCTCGGGCATGCGCCAGACCGCAAACGACCTGATCCTGGGCAAGGATGGCGTGTTGTACGGCGTGACTGCATACAACCGCGGACTGCCGTTGGCACCTTCGACTCCGACCGCCACGACCACGCCGACGGGAACGCTCTACCGCATCAATGCGGCCGATGGCTCGGGCTTTGCCGTGCTGCACACCTTCACGCTGGCCGAAGGCGAAATCAACATCCATGACAACGCCAACAGCGAAGGCTTTGTGCTCTATCCCAGCGGAATTCCGTACGAAGCGGGAGTGACGGCGGGTGGCGATGTGACCAACCGGACCATGGGCTCCGGGCAGGAGCACAGCCTGTCTTCGCTGATCGATGGCGGCGACGGCTATTTGTACGGCGGGACCTCGGTAGGGGACTGCTATGTACATGCCAACAGCACCATCACCGGTACCTGGATCAAGAGCGTCTCGCGCGACAACCCGTCCTGCGGATCGCGCAAATGGGCGCCTAGCGCCACCCTGAGCTACGTCAAGGATCTGCCCTACTATGACGGGCCCAAGCCGTATGGCGCGCTGTATCGCATTGCCAAGGCCGGCGGGCCTTTGCAGATCATCCATACCTTCAGCAATATCGACGGCGCCACACCGCGTGGTCCGATGGCGCTTGGGGCCGATGGTGCCATCTACGGCACGACCATGTCCGGCGGTGCCAATCTGTGCGCGCCGTCCAGTGCTGCGGCCAATTCCGAAGTCGGCTGCGGTGCGATCTACCGCATCCGGCCGACAAGCATGGTGGTGAATGGCGATGGTCAGGTGACGCAGAGCGGATTCGAGCTGGTGCACTCCTTCTCCGGCAAGGACGGTCGCAAGCCGGTGGGTGTGCGTGCCGGTGGCGATGGGCGCTTGTATGGCGCGACGGCAATGGGTGGCCACTACCTGAACAGTGCGGGGCTTACCGTGGCCACCGACTTCGGCACCGTCTTCCAGCTGGCTGTGGATTCGGCCGAGACCCCCAGCGCCGATGCCAGCCTGGTGGCCAGTGCCGGAGAGATCAAGGCCGGTGAAACCGTTTCCTTGACCTGGATCACCAACAACGCCAAGCAGTGCTCGGCTGCATCGACGGCAGGCGATTGGGTGGGCTCCGTGCCCGCGCAAGGCAGCGTCGAACTGCGCCCGGCCCGAGGCACTTACCGCTACACCCTGACCTGCGATGTGGCAGGAGGGGCCAGCGGCGCTCAAGTATCCGCCTCCACGGTGGTCTATGTCAGCACCCCGGCAACCGCTGAAGACGGCAATCAGGTGTCCTACGGCAATGGCGGCGGCGGGCCTTTGGCTTTGTGGCTTTTGGCCCCCTTGGCGGGCTTGGCGGTGTACCGCCGTCGCACACAGCGCTGCGCAGCACGCAACTCCCAGGCGCTCGGATGAGCGTGTCCTTTTTTCATCTTTTTACACCAGGAAGGTCAATGGCCATGAATTCAATCCAACCCGCTCTGCGGCGTGTTGCACGTGTCGCATTTCCCGCTCTGGCACTGGCTCTATCCTTGGCGCATGCCGTGGCTCAGACGCTGCCAGCCGCCTTCAAGCCCACGGTGCTGCACAAGTTTGGTGGCGAGAACAAGGGAGGTGCCAAGCCGGCCGTACCGCCGGTGCTGGCTGCTGATGGTCGTCTCTATGGCCACACCTTCCTAGGTGCCTCGCCGAGTGCTGGTGCGTTCTGGGGGCAGGGCACGGTCTATGGCCTCGACACCACGGGCGCCAACCACCGCTTCGAACTGCTGGGCAGCATCTACCAGGGGTCGACTCCGCTGGTGCCCACGGCCGATGGCGGCTTTCTTGTGGCTGGCAATGGTGCCGTTCCCCCGGGGGGAAATTTCTGGGAGACTGCGGCTGCAGTCTTCAGTATCAAGGGCGGCAAGGCTGTGGCGCTGCCCGCGCCCAGCTTCAAGCCCTTGGGTAGTATGGCGCTCGATACTGCCGGCAATCTCTACATGGGTCCGGGCGAATCGGCATCGTTCTGCAACACGGGTACGGCAAACAACACGCTATGGCGCATGAATGTCGACAAGACCTATTCCAAGGTGGTCGACTTCTGCCAGTACATGCAGGCACAGGGCAGCAACCAGTTGCATCCCAAGGGCGGAGCGCCCGTCGCCAGCGTCTGGAGCTATACCGACCAGGCGCTCTATGTGCTGACCGGCGTTTCGGCCTTGGGCGTTTATGACAGCGCACTGGCCACCGACTACCAGGGCCGTTCGGTCGGCACGCTGGTCAAGCTGAGCAAGGCGGCCATCGAGGAAGGTGTTGCCGATAACGGCACGCTCGATGCATCCAAGGTCGAGCTGTTGCACACCTTCATGCGTGCGCGCGACGGCGAGCCCACTGCCAAGGGGCAGCGCATCGTCGGCATGATCGAGGTTGGCGAATGGCTCTACGGCACGACGCAATTCAACGCGCCCACTGCGGGCAGCACGATGGACAACCGTTACGGCGGAACGATCTGGCGTGTGAAGAAGTCCGACCCCAAGAGCTTCGCCGTGGTGCACTACTTCCGCGGCAGCGACACCGTGGCGAAAGATGGCACGGCACTGGCCGACGGCAGCGCACCGTCCGGCCCGCTGGTGCTGGCCGCAGACGGCAATATCTACGGCACAACGGCCACTGATGGCTCGACCATGAGCAAGCCCGCAACTGGCCTGGCTACTCCCTATGGCGCGGGCACGCTGTACCGTATCAAGGTCGGAGCCGCTGCCGATCACGCCGACGACAGCTACGAAGTTCTACACCGTTTCGACATGGGTAGCGAAGGCGGAACTCTGACCGGTCTGAGCGCGGGCGCGGTCGCAGGCGGTGTGCAGAAGCTCTATGGCGCGGCCAACGTCGGTGGTGACGGTCAGCCAGTGACGACGACGACCGCGCCCGGCAACGGCACGATCTTCTCCATAGATGTGCCATTGCCCATTGCGGCATTCAGCCAGGCGCTGACGGCCTCTGTGACGACGGCTGCCGTGGGCTCCACTATTGAGCTGAGCTGGGCTACCAGCCAGGCGAGCAGCTGCAGCGCCAGCGGCGCCTGGAGTGGTGCGCAGCAAACCAGCGGCAGCAAGGTGCCCGTGGTGCTGGCAGCCGAGGGGGAGAACAGCTACACCCTGACTTGCAGCAGCCAGAACGACGGCCAGCCCGTGACTAGCAAAGTCAGCGTGCAGGCCACGGCCGTGACAAAGCCGGAAACGGGAACAGGAAATACCGGCAATGACGGCGGCAGCAATGGCGGCGGTGGCGGGCCGTTGAGCGCGCTGTTGCTGGCGCCACTGGCCGCTCTGGCCTGGGCACGCCGCCGCACATCGCAGCCGTCGCAGACCTGAGGCGACGTAGATCTGCCCAGCGCTTGCCTTGCCGGTTGCATAGAGCTGCAATGGTTTTGGGGGCGCTTCATCGATGGAATGGAAGCAAGGAAATCATATGAATGCTCAAACCGACCTGGTGAGTGGATCCAGACTGTCTCAACGGCTCAAGACCGAGACGGTGCAGCAGCATGAGCGCATGCACGAGTTGATGGCGCAGGGCAACCCGTTTGCGGACCTTGGCAGCTATGCACGCTTTGTGGCGGCTCAGTATCTGTTTCAACGCGATGTGGAGTATTTGTTTCATGACGCCGCCGTGAAGAAGGCGGTTCCCGATCTGGAGGCGCGCGGGCGTGAAGAGGCTTCTCTGGCGGACCTTGCCGATCTGGGTGCTGCAGTGCCTCAAAGCGCGCTGGCCAGTGAAGGCGTTGGCATGCCCGAGGCCTTGGGCTGGCTCTATGTGTCGGAAGGCTCGACCTTGGGAGCGGCTTTTCTGTTCAAGGAGGCCAGGGAACGATTGGGCCTGTCCGAAACTTTTGGTGCTCGCAATTTGGCGGCCTACCCGCAGGGCAGAGCCATGGCCTGGCGCGCATTTGTGGCGTCGCTGGATGCGCCGGTGCTCAGCGATACGGCGACGCAAGACCGGGTGATCGCCGGAGCCAACGCGGCCTATGACCGTTTTGGCAGCTTGCTAGAGCAGCACTTTCCTTCTCCTGCCGAAAGCCGGGTTGCCGGTCTCAGCGAAGCCCATGAAGCAGCACTCTAGACCATAGCTGGCATGCGATGGCGCAGTACTGAGATGGCAAAGCCTGCAATAGCCGGTGCACCCTGGCGCTGGGCTCTGGCGGGTGCCCTGGTTGGCGGGCTGCTGTGTCTGCTGGTGTTTTTTCCTGCGCGCTGGATTGCCGGTACCGTTGCGTCTGCGAGCGGGCGGCACGTCTTGCTGCAGGACGCGCGCGGCTCGATATGGAAGGGATCTGCGGTGCTGGTTCTGGCGGGCGGGGCAGGTAGTCGGGACGCCCAGGCATTGCCGGGACGGTTGGGCTGGCAACTGCATGCTGGACGCAGCGCTGCGGTACCAGGCACTCAAGGCCGCGGCTGGGGTATGGGTGTCAGTGTGGAGCATGCCTGCTGCCAGAAGCAGCGGCTACAGCTGTTCTGGCTGCCTTTTCAGCAGCGGTTTCAGCTGTCGGCTCTGGATTGGCAATTACCGGCCCAGGTTCTTGCGGGCTTGGGTACGCCCTGGAATACCTTGAGCTTGGAAGGCCGTATTCAGCTGTCTTCGTCTTTTCTTCAATGGTCAAGAAGCCTGGATGCGGCGTCCATGCGCGGCAGCCTGGAGCTGAAGGCTTTGTCGCTTTCGTCTCGGCTCTCCACCCTGCGCCCTTTGGGCAGCTATCGCATGATCCTAGATGCTCAGGGCGCACAATCTGGAACGGGTCTGGGGTTTGAACTGGACACATTGCAAGGTGCATTGCGCTTGAGCGGAAAAGGCCAGCAGCTTGCGGGTCATTGGCGCTTTCAGGGGCAGGCTCAGGCAGAACCTGGGCAAGATGCGGCGCTGGCCAATATATTGAACCTAATAGGAAACCGTGGCGGAGATATTGCGTGGAGCATCGTGCGCCCTCAGCTTCCTTGACTCATGACAGATCCTTCTTCCTCGCCCGAAACGTCATCCGCAGAAAAAGCTGCCAGTCCACGGCCTCTGTCTCTGCCTTTGCGCTGCCTTTTGATGGCGTTTGCCGTGCTGTGCGTGGTGCTGGGCTTGATTGGTGCCGTGGTGCCCGGTATGCCCACAACCGTCTTTATCCTGATGGCGGCATGGGCTGCAATGCGCAGCTCGCCAAGACTGCATGGCTGGCTTTATGCCCATTCCACGTTTGGCCCCATATTGCGCAACTGGGATGAGGGAGGGCAGGTGAGTCGCCGTGTCAAATGGACTGCAAGCGTCAGTATGCTGTTCAGCTCTGCGCTGATTTTTCATCTGTCCGAAAAACCATGGCTGACCGGTTTGGCACTGGCTGTCATGGCCTGTGTGCTGGTTTGGCTATGGCTGAGGCCCGAGCCCGAGGCATGAAGCCCAGGCCCGGTCCTTCGGCGCTGTGGCCGCGCGCGCTGGTGCTGTGTTTGTTGATGGCTGTGTTGCAGGCTTTGCCACTGTCTTGGCGAGAGCTGCTGCGCTATGAGGTACAGGCTCTGGCGTTAGGGCAATGGTGGAGGATGCTGACGGCCCACTGGGTGCATCTGAGCTGGGCTCACCTGGCAATCAATGCCTGCGGCCTGTTGTTGTGTTGCTCGCTGGCGGATGCCACGTGGACGGCGCGGCGATTGCTCATGCGCATGACAGTGCTTGGTGCGCTGGTCTCACTGTTGCTGTGGGCCATTTCGCCCCAGGTCAATGACTATGTTGGTCTGTCCGGCGTGCTTTACGGATTGATTGTCTGGATGCTCCTGCCCCCGGTGCTGCTGCATCGCGATGGCATGGCCGCCATGGTGCTGCTTGTTGTCATGGGCTGGCTGGGCTGGCAGTCCTGGGTCGGCCCCGATTTGCGCGAGCAAAGGCTGATCGGTGGGTACATCGTCACCCAGGCGCACTGGTTTGGCGTTCTTGGCGGCATCTTGGGTGTGCTGACAGGCTGTAGCCGTCAGTTGCGTGGCCGTGAATTGACGCAACAGTCTTCAGCCGGTGCTCCACCGGATGAAACTCAGGTGAAGTAAAAACAAAAAGCCTCTTGAATCGTTGATTCAAGAGGCTTTTATTTGGTGCGCGATACATGGATCGAACATGTGACCCCTGCCGTGTGAAGGCAGTGCTCTACCGCTGAGCTAATCGCGCAAAAATGGTGGGTGATACATGGATCGAACATGTGACCCCTGCCGTGTGAAGGCAGTGCTCTACCGCTGAGCTAATCACCCGAAGAACGCTATTCTAGCAGCATTATTTTTGACCTTTGGGGAAAATCGCGTTTTTTCTCAAAAAGCCGAATTCAGGGCTTGTCGCGCAGCTCGCGTCTCAGGATCTTGCCCACATTGGTCTTGGGCAGCTCGTCACGGAATTCGATGAAGCGGGGGCGCTTGTAACCCGTGAGCTGCTCCTGGCAGTAGCGCATGACCCGGTCTTCGGTGAGGGACGGATCGCTGCGCACCACATAGACCTTGATGGATTCGCCCTGGTGCTCATCCTTCACGCCCACGGCCGCGCATTCCAGCACGCCGGGGCACAAGGAGATCACGTTCTCCAGCTCGTTGGGATAAACGTTGAAGCCGCTGACCACCATCATGTCTTTCTTGCGGTCAATGATGCGGGTATAGCCTTCGTCATCGAGCACGCCTATATCGCCGGTACGCATATAGCCGTCGGCCGTGAAGGCCTTGGTCGTTTCCACCGGCTGGTTGTAGTAGCCGCGCATGACATTCGGCCCCTTGATGCACAGCTCTCCTGACTCGCCTATGGGCAGGCTGTTGCCCTCGTCATCCTTGATGGCCACGGAAATGCCGGGCAGAGGCAGACCTATGGTGGCGCTGAAGTGATCGTTGGTCACCGGATTGTTGGTACCTATGGCGCAAGTCTCGCTCATGCCCCAGCCTTCGATCATGGCGCTGCCGGTGACCTGCTGCCACTGCCGGGCCGTGCCTTCCGATGCGGCCATGCCGCCGGCCTGCGAAATGCGCAGCTGCGAGAAATCGAGCTGGCGGAACTGCGCATTGTTGAGCAGCGCGTTGAACAAGGTGTTGACGGCCGGCAGTATGTGGTAGGGGCGCTTTCCCAGTACTTTCACAAACTTGGGAATGTCGCGCGGGTTGGGTACCAGGCTCAGGCTGGCGCCCAGCCGCATGGCAAACAGACAGACGGTGAGCGCAAAGATGTGATAGAGCGGCAGCGCGGCAATGATGTGGGTTTCGTTGCCCTTGACCTTGCCGTCGAGTGCCGGCGTGAACCAGGCATGGGCCTGCAATGCCGCCGCCACGATGTTGCGGTGAGTGAGCACCGCACCTTTGGACAGGCCTGTGGTGCCGCCCGTGTACTGCAGAAAGGCCACGGAATCCAGGGTGGCGGTGCTGGGCTTGAGCGTGCGCTGCGCTCCCTGGGCAAGTGCCTGCTTGAACGGGGTCACCTGTCGGCTGCTAGGGCCGCTGCCCAAAGGGAGGTCAAATGCCGGCACCATCTTGGCCAGATTGCGCACGGCAAAGGTGATCCAGCTGCCGAACGCACCGCCCAGCTGGTCGCCCATGGCGCTCAGGCAGATGTGGCGTATGGAGGTGCGTTCCAGCACATCGGCCAGGGTGTGGGCAAAGTTTTCCAGAATGATGATGGCCGTGGCACCCGAGTCCTTGAGCTGATGCTCCAGCTCGCGCGCCGTGTAGAGCGGGTTCACGTTCACGCAGGTGAAGCCTGCGCGCAGAACGCCGGCCATGCTCACGGCAAACTGTGGAATATTGGGCAGCATGATGGCCACGCGGGCATCAGGCTCCAGGCCCAGGCTTTGCAGCCAGGCTCCCATCTGGTTGGAGAGCTGGTTGAGCTCGCCATAGCTCATCCAGCGGTCCATGCAGACAGAGAATGGACGCTCTGCATGCTGGGTAAAAGAGTCTTCCAGCAAGTGCACCAGGGAGCGGTACTGCTCCGGATGCACCTCATGAGGCACATTGGGTGGATAGTTCTTGAGCCACGGTGCTGCGTCCATAAAGATCCCTGGTTAAGCCACCCGGCCTGAATCACCGCTTGGCTGATTGCATACAAAGAGATAGCAAGAGAGCCCTGAATTTGCGTGCTGCCCCTGTGGATGCAGCTGTTGCGCAGATTCTGTCAGGGAGTTTTTCAGGGTCTACCGGGGCTTGTCCTAGGGACTGCTGCCTGGGCGACTCTCTGGTAGCGTGCGAGCAGGAGATGGAATCTGTGAACGCAAGAATCTGGCAAGCCGTCGTACTTTGCAACGCCATGCTGGCTCTGGGATGGAGTCTCCGGTGCTGGCCGCACTCGCCAGTCTTGGCGCTGGCGGGTTTTGTCTGGCCGTTCGTGGTCGTGGCGCTGCACCTGGGCTCGCAAATGCTGCTGATGCGCCGTGTCTGCGCACAGCGCGGCCTGCTTGTGCCACCCGCTGTGGTGCTGGTGCGCGCCTGGGCGAATGAGTGGCTTTTGTCGCTGCAGGTGTTTGGCTGGCGCATGCCGTTCAGGGTACAGGCTGAAGCCGATGGTTGGAGTTGCGGACCGCAGCAGCCGGTCGGTCTGGTGCTGGTGCATGGCTATTTTTGCAACCGCGCCGTCTGGGCTCCGTGGCTGCGCAAGCTCAAGAAGCAGGGGATTGCCTGCACCGCCGTGACGCTGGAGCCAGCGCAGGGTGCGCCCATGGATGCCATGGTGGCCGATCTGGCGGCCGGCGTGCAGCGCATGGTGAAGGCCACCGGCCGAGCGCCGCTGATTGTTGCGCACAGCATGGGTGGCTTGGTGGTGCGGGCCTGGCTCAATACCTTGACTGCCGAGCAGCAAGCGGCCCAGGCCGCCCATGTGATCACGGTGGCGACTCCGCATCGGGGCGCATGGCTGGCCCGCTTTGCCCGTCGCTTGCCGGCACGCGATATGCACGAGGGCAGTGACTGGATCGACAGGCAGGGCTGGCCGCCGGACGTTGTGCGCTTTAGCTGCTGGGCCAGCCGCAGCGACAACATTGTTTTTCCGCCTGATCTGGCCCTGCTGCCAGGTGCCGAGCAGCATCTGTTGGAAGATGTTGCCCATATGCAGCTGCTATTTGACGAGCGGCTGTGGAGAGCTTGCCTGCAAACCCATGCGCAGCTGTGTCTGCAGGAGGCTGTTTAAACAGGATCTGACTTGGTCTGCACTTCCGAAATAGGAGCGGCTGCCGCAACCGGATCGCGGATCAGGTGGATATCGGTGGCAGACACCAGGGCAATGCCTTGCTCGGCGGTCTGCTTGAGCAATTCGAACAGCAGATCGCTGCGTGTGCCGTAGACATTGCGCGGGCTGGAGACATGGCCAAAGCTGGTGATGTTCACCACGCTGCCGTTGATGGAGTCCACATACATGGCGGGGACGGGGTTCTCCAGCACGGCTTCGTGTGCCGCATAAATGCCCAGAACAATGGACTTCAGGCGCACGATGTCAGTGCTCAAAGGCACGGAAAATGCCATGGAGATGCGGCCCAGCGCGCCGTCCATGGTCAGGTTCTGCACGGACTTGGTGATCAGCTCGGAGTTGGGCACGATGAGCGTGGACTTGTCATCGGTCTGAATCTCGGTGGCGCGCACGCTGATGCGGCGAATATCGCCCACTTGGTCGCCGATTCGCACGCGGTCGCCGATTTTCACGGGGCGCTCGGCCAGCAAGATGAGGCCGGAGACAAAGTTCTGCGTAATCGCCTGCAGACCAAAACCGATACCCACGGACAGTGCACTTGCCACCAGAGCCAGTTTTTCAAAGCCTATGCCCAGGGCAGCCAGCGTCCAGAGCACGGCCAGCGTGATGCCCACATAGCGGGCCACGGTGCTGATGGAGTTGCGTGCGCCTATGTCAAGCTCGGTCCTGGGCAGGTAGGTTTCCACCAGCCAGTGCTGCAAGGTGCTGAAGATGGTCCAGCCGATCACGGCCACGACGATGGCACGTACCACGGCAAAAGGCTTGAGCACGGTGCCGCCTATGGTCAAGCCTTGGGCCACGGAGTCGCCCATGCTCAGCAAGCTGCTGGAGTTGCCAAACGGTGCAGTCAGTGCTGCAAGGCCGACCAGCAGCAGTGCCACACGCACCAGGGCAGAGAGCAGCACGCCGGCTTGCTCCACACGTGCGGCGCGAATGCCCGTGCCCTGGGCGATGGCGCGTCCGCTGCGGCTCTCCGCCGAAAGCAGCCAGGTAAAGAAGTCATCGGCAAACTTCATGAAAAGCGTGGTGGCCAGTACCACCACGGTGATCCACACCATTTGCGTGGCCACGAACACCGAGAAGTTCAGATAGCCCAGCAGCGCTGCAATCAGGGCGGCCAGCACCGTGATGTGACCGCCCAGCCAGGCCAGCATCAGCCAGCCGCCACGCTGCACGGGGTGACCGGATTCGGTGTTCTGCGCTTTTTCCTCTGCCATGGCGTTGTGCCGCTGGCGCTGCTTTTTGAGGGTGACCAGCACCGTCGCGATGAGGGCCACATAGGTCAGGGCAATCAGTCCATCCAGGGCTACCGTGGTCACGGCACTGGTACGTGCCGCAATGCTCAGGGCATTGAGCAGCATGGCAAACCAGGTCATAAAGGCTGCACCCCAGGCAAAGCGGGTCAGGGCGGGTGCGGCAACATCGTCGATGTTGAGCAGTCGCCATGAGGGGTGTTTGGGGGTCAGCATGCAGGCGCTGACGGAGAGGAAGAAGGCCGCCACAAACGAGGATTTGATCCAGGCGTCCGCCACGCTTTCCAGGCGCGGTGCAATGGCATCAATGGAGCGCAGGCATTCGATGAACACCAGACTGGCCAGACCGGGCAGCAGCGTGCCGACCAGCAGCAACCATACGGCCAGGCCGGTGCGGCGCAAACGGGCGTCCGGTGCTTTTTCCGACATCGCAAACTGACGCCCGGCATGGCGCAGCCACATGCGCAGAGGAAACATCAGCACCAGGGCACCCAGCAGGCCCAGCAATGGCGTGGACCAACCCTGTTTTTCGATGGCCGCAGCGAAGCTGGTCTGACCCTGGCGGTACAGGCCGGCGACGCGCTGCAGGTCCACGGGCACATGTTCGGCAAACTGTTTCCATAGCGAGGGAGACAAGGGGGAGGCGACCTTGCGGGCAATTTGCGCATTGAACTGCTGGGTGCGCATTTTCTCTATGGAGTCCGAGGTCTGCTGCGCTTCTATGGACAACAGCTTGCCGCGTTTGATGGAGGAGTCCAGATCGCTGCGCAACGCGTCCAGCTCCTTGCGCTGTACGCGAATTTCGCTGTCCTCCACCACTCCCTCGGCCACCGGGCCCAGCTGTGCAATGCGGGCGTCCAGTTGTTTGAGCAAGGGCTCCAGCGCCGTCACGGCAGCATCAGCATCGCGCTTGGTCTTGAGTGATTTTTCCGAAAGCGCCTGCAGTGTCTCGGGCGCATCTGCATCATCCAGCGATTTGCGGATCTGCTCCATGGCGGCGACAGCGCTGCTGATTTTTTCGGAGGGCTCGGTCTGAGCTTCGGCCAGCAAAGAGGGTTCGGCCGCGAAGGCCATGCCGATACAGAGATGCAGCGCCAGAAACCAGCGCAGCAAGCGGGTAAGGCTTTGGTGCATGTGACAAATAGAAGTGAGCGCCTGATGGCGCGGCCACAGCCACTATAGGGTGTGTGAGGCCGTCAGGGTTTCAATCTGTAGCACAGCGCCATGCGCTGCGTAGTTGCAATGGCGGCGGCTTGCGGTAAAAGCTATTTATTTGATAGCTTTATGCGCTTTATTCATAGCCACTAGAGCCGAATTTTGCTTGAGTTCCATCGCCAGCGCCGGGTGCGCGGCTCAGACCGGAATCAATTGCTCGCCCGCTAGCAGTTGCTTGGCGCCTATGGTGGGTTGCTGGCGCAGCTGTGCATACAGCGGGGCAAAGTCGGCGTTGGCCAGGTCCAGCAACTGCTGCATGTCGTCGATGACGAAATAGGTCTGCTGGTAGGTGTCGATCTTGTAGAGCGTGCGCATGGCGCGTTCCAGCTCCAGTGGCAGGCGATGGGGCTCGGGGCTGGTCACGCTGTAGTTCAGCTCGCCGGCCGAACTCAGAATGCCGGCGCCATAGGCGCGCACGCCGCCGCTTTCACGAATCAGCCCGAATTCGATGGTGTACCAGTACAGGCGCGAGAGCATCTCGCAAGCGCCCAGCTCGGCCGCTTTCAGCCCGCCCTGGCCGTAGGCCTGAACGAAGTCGGCAATCACCGGGTTGAAGAGCAGGGGGATATGGCCGAACAAGTCGTGAAAGATGTCGGGCTCGACGATGTACTCGAATTCCTCCGGGCGTCGAATCCAGTCCGTGACCGGGAACTTGCGCTGGGCCAGCAGCGAGAAGAACGGCACTTCGGGAATCAAGCCGGGCACGCCCACGATCTCCCAGCCCGTGGCCTTGTACAGCCGCTCGTTGACTTCCTCAAAGCGCGGAATGCGCTCCTTGGCGCCCAGCGCCGGCAGGGCGTCAATGAAGTGCTGGCTGGCCAGGCCGGGCAGCAGCGCACTCTGGCGTTCGTACAGGCGGTGATAAGTGGCGTGATCTGCCTCGGTGTAGGCCGCGTAATCCTGCGCACAGGTGTAGTCTTCTTTGGCGCGGCTGTAATCGCCGCGCGGCGGGCGGTCGGACTGGCCATAAACCACGGGTGCTTGTCCCATCATGTTCTCCTGATGCATTCACAAACCGGCCAAGCCGCTCGCTCGCTGCAAGGGCTCAGCTGGCCTTGATCTTGGTTGCGCTAATCAAAAACTGAAATTTCCGGTTTTCGCGTTTCACAAAGTCTGCGAATTCCTGCAGACGCATATCTTCCGGGGCAATGCCCATCTTGCGGTACTGGTCCTTGTATTTGGGGTCGGCCAGTGCGGCCTGAAAAGCCCTTGCATAGTTCTGCGCATCCTTGTCGGGCAGGCTGACGGGGGCAAACACGCCAAACCAGGTCGCCACGTCAAAGCCGGGAACCGCTTCGTTCATGCTGGGCACGTCGCGCAGCGCGATATTGCGATCCGGCGTGGTGACCGACAGGGCCAGCAGCTCGCCCGACTGGATCAACGGAAGAGCCGAGGCCAGGTTGTCGAACACCAGATCCACCTCGCCGCCGAGCAAGGCTTTTTGTGCCGCCGACGCCCCGGCGTATTGCTGGTTGACCATGCGCAGATTGGCCAGCGCCTTGAGCATCTCACCGGCAATATGGCCCACGCTGCCGTTGCCGGCCGAGCCCATCTTCAGGCCGTTGGGATTGGCCTTGAGAAAGGCCACCAGATTGGCCGTGGTCTGCAGCTTCAATTCCGTGGCTCTGGCCTTGGTCAGCACCAGCACGTTGGGAACTCTCGCCACCAGAATCAGCGGCTTGAAATCTTTTTGTGCGTCATAGGGCAGGGGCGTGCCCAGATGGGGCAGGATGGCGTGAGTCGCCACGGCGCCCATGACCACCAAATTGTCCTGAGGCTTGGCCTTGGCAATCAGATCGACACCCGTCGCCCCGCCGGCGCCGGGCTTGTTGGCCACCGTGATGGCCCCCAGCGCCTGCTGTGCGCCCTGGGCGAGCAAGTGCGCGGAGATATCCAGCGGCCCACCGGCCGGGTAGGGCACCACGAAGGACAGGGGGCGGCTGGCGTTTTGCGCCAGGGCGGCAAAAGCCGATCCACACAGCAGGGCGGCGAGTACGAGAGAGCGTTTCACAATGGTTTCCGGTTTGTCTGCCGTTGTCTGGCGCTCGGGAGTATAGAAAGCCTGGCTGCCGTGCCAATCCAGTTCAGGAAAGAAATCCCGCCCTGTGGCGCTGGGGCTCTGGCTTACAGTACGCCGCGGCGCATCTGGTCCAACTCCATGGTCTCGAACAAGGCTTTGAAGTTGCCCTCACCAAAGCCGCTATTGCCCTTGCGCTGAATGAACTCGAAGAAGATGGGGCCCAGCTGGTTTTCGCTGAAGATCTGCAGCAGCAACTCGTCGGGCTGGCCGTCCACCAGGATGTTGCGCGCCATCAGTTCGCTGATGGGCTCCTTGAGCTCGGGAATGCGCTTGGGTAGCAGCTCGTAATAGGTTTCGCTGGTGCTGAGCAGCTTGATGCCGTTCAGCTGCAGGCCGTCCACGGTGTCGTACAGATTGGTCGATCCCAGGGCGATGTGCTGAATGCCTTCGCCCTTGTACATGTCCAGATATTCCTGAATCTGGCCAGCCTTGTCATTGCCTTCCTCGTTGATGGGGATACGGATCTTGCCGCAGGGGCTGGTCATGGCCTTGCTCTTGACGCCGGTGGACTGGCCTTCGATGTCGAAATAGCGGATTTCACGGAAATTGAAGATGCGCTCGTAGAACTCGGCCAGCTCCGCCATGCGGCCACGATAGACGTTGTTGGTCAGGTGGTCGATATAGGTCAGGCCCAGGCCTGCGGGGTGCAGGTCGGCGCCGGGCAGTGGCTCGAAGTCCACATCGAAGAAGCTGATGTTGCCCAGCTCGCCATCCTTGGCACCGTTCTTGCCGCGCCATTTGTCGATGAAATAGATCAGTGAATCGCCGATGCCTTTGATAGCAGGAATGTTCAGCTCGCCAGGTGCGGCGTGCTGGGCATAGCCCCAGGCTCCGAGGGAGATGGCGCGCTCATAGGCAAACTTGGCATCGTCCACACGCACGGCAATGGCGCAGACGCTGGGGCCGTGCAGGCGGGCAAAGCGCTGGGCAAAGCTGTCCGGCTCGGCGTTGATGATGAAGTTGATCTCGCCTTGGCGGTACAGGGTCACATTCTTGCGGCGGTGCTTGGCCACGGCACTGAAGCCCATGCGTTCGAACAACTCGCCCATGGCCACCGGATCGGGGGCGGCGTACTCGACGAATTCAAAGCCGTCCGTGCCCATGGGGTTGTCCCAGGTCTGGAAGCCGGTGGTGTTGTCTTTTTGCAGAGGGGCGTTCATAGAGTTCTCCAGCCAGTGAATGCACGACAGCCATGCCGTTCACACAGCGCCTCGTTTCAAGCGCGTGTCAACCGCTTCGAAAGCGTGTCGATGTTGTTCTCACTGTAGGACAGGCCCATGGCAGTGTTTTTGCAAATTCGAGGTGTGCAAAAGACGTTGTTTGCATGAAAATTGCGCAAAACTTTAATTTCTTGCAATTTAAATGGTTATCAAGGGTTAACCCGGAAGAAAAATTGCTTGCTTCTTATACTGCCCCGCCATGAACGTTACCCACACCATCGACAAACTGGACAAGGCGATTTTGCGCCGATTGCAGGCCAACGGCCGAGAAACCTATGACGTCATCGGGGAGCAGGTCGGCCTGTCGCCCAGTGCCGTGCTGCGCCGCGTCAAGCGGCTGGAGGAAGGCGGCGTCATCGACCGCTATGTGGCGCTGGTGCAGCCCGAATCCGTGGGTCTGGGCCTGACGGCTTACCTCAATGTGCGTTTGGAAAAATACACGGAAACCAGCAAGCGCAACCCTATGGACGTGTTTCGCGCCAGCGTTCAGACTTGGCCCGAAGTGGTGGAGTGCGTGTCCCTGACGGGAGAGATGGATTATCTGCTGCGCGTGGTGGTGGCCGACATGCAGCATTACAGCCGTTTCATCATGGATACGCTGCTCAAGCACCCCAGCGTGCAAGATTGCAAGACCAGCTTTGTAATGGACAGGGTCAAGGTGACAACGGCCGTGCCGCTATAGGTTTTTTACCTGCTTCATCTGGACCATGATCTAGTGCAAATACAGAGCTAAGGTGTTGAATTAACGCAAAATCCTTACGGAAATATTGCATTGCAGCATGGGGCTTGCCGATATTCGGGTTTGTACTTATATTTCTAGCTATGAACGATTCCAAAGACTGGTTGAAATCGCCCTGGCAGGCCGGCGCAAGCTGGCTGCGTGGCATGGGCAAGTCCCATGACGCCGAGCGTCGCTCGCCGTCCTTGGTTCCCATTCGTACGCTGAGTGAGCGCCACCGAGAGCGCGTAACCCTGCATTTGCTCAAGCTCGATGCAGGCGACCGCTATCTGCGCTTCGGCTATGCGGCCAGCGACGAGCAGGTACGCCGCTATGCTGAGCATCTGGATTTTTCGCGCGACGACATCTTCGGCATCTTCAATCGCCGTCTGGAGCTGATTGCGATGGCGCACCTGGCGTTTGCCGGTCACCCAGAGCATGAGAAATGCGCGGAGTTTGGCGTTTCGGTGCTCAAGACCGCCCGCGGCAAGGGGCTGGGCTCAAGGCTGTTTGACCGCGCCGTGCTGCACGCCCGTACCAAGGATGTGTCGATGATGTTCATTCATGCACTGTCCGAGAACACGGCCATGCTCAAGATTGCACGTAAGGCCGGTGCCACCGTCAAGCGCGACGGCTCGGAATCCGAAGCCTATCTGGAGCTGCCTCCTGCCGGGCTGGACACCCATGTCAGCACCTTGATGACCGAGCACCTCGGCGAGGTGGATTACCAGCTCAAAAAGCAGGCCAACAACTTCTGGGCTTTTCTTGCCGGCGTGCAGGAAGTGCGCAAAGGTGTGCAGGAAGGCCGGCACAAGTCCGCAGAGTGATAACGGCTTGATTGGCTTGTAGCGCTTTATTTGATTGCATCTAGCGCTATCGAATTTGTAGTTATTTTGCCAGCACCAAGATAGCAGCTCATGGCTTTTTCAGGACTGAAAGCCGTGCGTCAACACAATCCGCTATTCTTCTAGGCTTGTTTGACTACCGCACGTCCTGCACTCCAAGACAGTGTCCGACCCCCATCCAGTGCGACTTTCCGAGAGGGAAGACAAGCGAAGCTTCCTGCAAAAGGTGGCTGAGTTCATCCATCCGGGACCGGATTCCGCCGATGAACTGATTGAAACCCTGGCCGAAGCCGAAGACAACCAGGTCATAGGTACCGACTCTCGCGTCATGCTGGAGCGCGTCATCCGCATGGCGGATATGAGCGCCGGCGAAGTCATGGTGGCTGCGCCACGCATGGATCTCCTGAATATCGACGCCCCCTTCGAGGAAATCCTGCACCAGGTGATCACCACGGCGCATTCGCGCTTTCCGGTCTACCAGGGCGAGCGCGAGAACATCATTGGCATTCTCATGGCCAAGGATTTGCTCAAGCTGCAGCGCTCTCCCAGCCTGAATCTGCGCGCCCTGTTACGTCCGGCCGTGTTTGTGCCCGAGAGCAAGAACCTTAATGATTTGCTGCGCGAGTTCCGCGCCAACCGCAATCACCTGGCTATCGTCATTGACGAGTTCGGCCGTGTGGCCGGCCTGGTGACGATTGAAGACGTGCTGGAGGAAATCGTGGGTGAGATCGAGGACGAATTCGATATTCCCGAGGACGAGGGCGATATCTTTGCCCTGGCCGACAACAGCTACCGCGTGTCGGGCGATGCCTCCATCGAGCATGTGAGCGAAGAGTTCGAAACCACGCTGCACACCAGCGTGCATGAGGCGCACTTCGACACCATTGGCGGCTTGATTGCCCACGAAATAGGCCATGTGCCCAAGCGTGGCGAGCAGATTCACCTGGGCGGCTTGGAATTTACCGTGCTGCACACCAAGGGCGGTGCGGTGCGCTGGTTCAAGGTCGTCCGAGATCCCTCGCCAGACAGTGTGGTGCGCAGTTAAGCTTGCGTCATCCGTCCTTCCTGCACCCAACCCATCGGTTGGGTGTTTTGTTCGCGCCCCTCACTTCTCGCCTTAGCAATGCAAGCCAGCCAAGCTCTTTCTGCTTCCAAGACCCAACGCTTCGGCCGGATGAGGTGGACAAGCTGGCTGCTGGTGGCTGTGGCCGGAGGGCTGCAGGCCTTCTCTCTGGCTTGGCCCTGGGCGCGCGGTCAGGGCGATGGCTGGCTGACACTGGTCGGCGGCTATGGCCGCCCACTGTGGTGGTTGCAAATTCTCTCTCTGGCCGTGCTGGTCCATGCACTGCTGGCCGCGCGCAGCCCGTTGGCGGCGGCGGGCAAAGCCATGGTGTTTGCCACCGCCTGGCTGGCCGCTACCTTCTGGTGGCTGTTTATCTCCATGCATACCTATGGCGGGCTGGCTGCGCCGCTGGCCGTGGCGGCCGTGCTGGCGCTGGCCGCATTTTTGGGTAGCTATTACGCCTTCGTATCATGGTGTTTTAAACGCCTAGCCAATACAGATAAAGCGCAGGTAGCTATTGTTTTTGCTTCGCTGTGGGCGCTGGCGGAATTGGCGCGTGGCTGGTTGTGGACCGGTTTCCCCTGGGGAGCCGGCGGCTACGCCCATGTAGAGGGGCCGCTTGACGTGCTGCCGCGCTGGGTGGGTGTGTATGGCACGGGTTGGGTGGCGGCCTGGCTGGCGGCCTGGCTGGCAGTCCTGCTGTGGCGCAGGCAGAACGCTCAGCCCCTGCCGGTCTTGAAATGGGCCGTACCTTCGGCGCTGGCCTTGCTGCTGGGCTGGGGCGGTTTGTGGTGGCTGCAAAACGCAAGCACCCGTGGCGACAGCGGTCTGCCCGGCATGAGCGTGGAGCTGCTGCAGGGCAATATTCCGCAAGACGAAAAATTCGAACTGGGCTCAGGTATTCCCGTGGCCCTGGGCTGGTATGCGCGACAGCTGCATGCCGCCACGGCGCAACTGGTGGTGGCACCCGAGACGGCGATTCCGTTGCTGCCTCAGCAATTGCCCGAAGGCTATCTGGACTTTGTGCGTCAGCCCTTTGTGCAGCAAGGCGGCAAGCAGGCCGCCATGGTGGGCATTCCCCTGGGTAACTGGGATCAAGGCTTTACCAACACGGTGGAAGGCTGGGCGCCCGGCCAGACCCGGCCCTATGCATACGACAAGCACCATTTGGTGCCTTTTGGCGAGTTCATTCCGCCCATGTTCCGCTGGTTTACCGATTTGATGAATATTCCGCTGGGCGACTTCAATCGCGGTGCCCTGGCGCAGCCCTCGCTGCACTGGGCCGGCGAGCGTCTGTCACCCAATATCTGCTACGAAGATCTGTTTGGCGAGGAGCTGGGTGCCAATTTCGGCGATGGGGCCACAGCACCTACGGTGCTGGTCAATTTCAGCAATATCGGCTGGTTTGGTAACTCCATCGCCATCGACCAGCACCTGAACATCAGCCGCATGCGCACACTGGAGTTCGAGCGCCCCATGCTGCGCGCCACCAATACCGGCGCCACGGTGGTCATCGACCACAAGGGGGCTGTGGTCAAGGCGCTGGCGCCGTTTGAACGTGCTGTTTTGCACGCCGAGGTCAAGGGGCGAGAAGGGCTCACCCCCTATGCCCGCTGGGTACACGCCCTGGGGTTGGTGCCGTTGGCGGCGCTGTGTTTTGGCCTGTTGGCCTTGGCCTGGTGGTGTGGTCGCCGAACACCTCGCAAAGCCTGAAATACTTCGGTAGTGACTTACTAGATGGTCAGGATTAAGCTGTGCCAGCACAGGCTGGCGCGGCATTTGTGGCAGAGTTTGGGGTTTTTCTACGGGTTTTTGTCGCAGGGGCGCAGTCGCCAGCCTTGATAATGCCCGCTTATATTGTTGGCCCACTTGCGGGCTGAACCGACCCAGAATTTCAGAGATACAGGCAGCCCAGGCTGCCGTGGAGCAATTTAGATAATGGCCGATTCTTTTTCCTACGAACAACTGATCGCTTCCGGCGAAGGCAAGCTTTTTGGCGCCGACAGCGGGCGTCTGCCCCTGCCTCCCATGCTGATGTTCGATCGCATCACCCACATCTCTGAAGACGGTGGTGCCCATGGACTGGGCAAGATCGTGGCAGAGCTGGATGTGAACCCCGATCTGTGGTTCTTCAAGTGCCACTTCCAGGGCGACCCCGTCATGCCCGGCTGCCTGGGCCTGGATGCCATGTGGCAGCTGATCGGCTTTTACCTGACCTGGCTGCGTCTGCCCGGTCGCGGCCGTGCTCTGGGCGCTGGCGAAGTCAAGTTCACCGGTGAAGTCGGTCCCGATGTCAAACGGGTGACATATGAAATTGATATCAAGCGAGTCATCAAGCGCAAGCTGAACATGGCCATTGGCGATGCACGCTTGCTGGCCGATGGCAAGGAAATCTATGTGGCCAATGACCTGCGCGTAGGTCTGTTTCTGCGTGAAGGCGACGGCCAGGGAAAGCCAGCATGAGCAAGAAACGGGTAGTCATCACCGGCGCGGGCATTGTCTCGTGCATAGGCAACGACTTGGATACGGTCGAGGCATCGCTGCGCGCGAGCCGCTCCGGCATCAAGGCCGTCCCCAAATTCACCGAGCTGGGCATGCGCAGCCAGGTGGCCGGTGTGCCGGAGATCGACATCGAAGCGCGCATTGACCGCAAGCAACTGCGCTTCATGGGCGATGCGGCGGCCTACTCGCAGATCGCGCTGGAAGACGCCATCAAGCAAGCCGGTCTGACACCCGAGCAGGTCAGCCACCCGCGTACCGGCCTGATCATGGGCTCTGGCGGCGGCTCGCCTGCCAACCAGATCGAAGCGGCGGACACGCTGCGCGAGAAGGGCATTCGCCGCGTGGGGCCTTACCAGGTCACGCGCTGCATGAGCTCCACCGTCTCGGCCTGTCTGGCGACCAATTTCAAGGTCAAGGGCATCAACTACTCCATCACCTCGGCCTGCTCCACTTCGGCCCACTGCATTGGCGCTGCGGCCCAGCAGATCGCCTGGGGCATGCAGGATGTGATGTTTGCCGGCGGCGGCGAAGAGCTGTCCTGGGGCATGTCGCTGCTGTTCGACGGCATGGGCGCCATGTCCAGCAAGTATAACGAGACGCCGGAAATCGCCTCGCGTGCCTATGACGCCAACCGTGACGGCTTTGTCATCGCCGGCGGCGGCGGCGCCGTGGTGCTGGAAAGCCTGGAGCATGCTCTGGCTCGCGGTGCCAACATCCTGGCCGAAGTGGTGGGCTTTGGCGCCACCAGCGACGGTGAAGACATGGTGGCTCCTTCGGGCGACGGCGCCATTGCCTGCATGAAGCAGGCCATGGAGACGATCGACGCTCCCATCGACTACATCAACACGCACGGCACGTCGACTCCTGTGGGCGATATGCAGGAGGTGCGAGCCATGCGCGAACTGTTCGGTGACAAGGTGCCGCCGTTCTCGTCGACCAAGTCGCTGACCGGTCACTCCCTGGGTGCCACCGGCGTGCAAGAGGCAATTTACTGCCTGATCATGCTCAACAAGGGCTTTATCGCCGGTTCGGCCAACGTGCAAACGCCCGATCCCTTGCTGGGCGACATGCCTTTGGTGACCCAGACGCGCGATGCCGAGTTGAAGACCGTGCTTTCCAACAGCTTCGGCTTTGGCGGCACCAATGCTTCTCTGGTGCTCAAGCGCTGGGAAGGCCAGTAAGCTCAGGCTTTGCCACAGGCCCGCGCTACCTTGGGGTAGGCGCGGGCTTTTTGCTGACCAGGCTTGCAGCGCGGCTGCCGCCGCGCTGACGACATCTGCACAGGGACAGGCTCACACTGTCAAACTTCGTTCACCGTTTTTGCCTACCACCCCATGAAGCTAGCAATCCTTGACCGCGATGGCACTCTGAATCAGTGGGTTGACCAGGGCTTTATCGGCCAGCCCCAGGACTGGGTCGCCGTGCCGGGCGCACTCGAGGCGGTTTCGCGCCTGAATCGTGCCGGCTGGCATGTGGTGCTTGCCACCAATCAGCCGGGGCTGGGTCGAGGACTGTTTGACGTGATCGAGCTCAATGCCGTGCATGCCAAGATGCACCGCGAACTGGCGCAGGCCGGGGCGCGGGTGGAAGCGGTTTTTTACTGTCCTCATGCACCGGAGGAAGTTTGCAGCTGCCGCAAGCCTGGCGCCGCACTGTTCGAGCAGATTGCCGAGCGTTATGGCGCCGAAGGGGCTGAAGTCTGGGCCATTGGCAGCGGGTTGGAGCATTTGCAAGCCGGGCAGTCGCTGGGCGCGCATCTGATGTTCGTCGAGTCCTCGGGGCGCCCCGAGGGGCAGGATGTGCAGAACTTGCCCGCAGGCAGCCAGCGCTTTACCGACCTGGAAGCAGCGGTCAGCGCCTTGCTATCCTTGAGGGACGTTGAGGCGGCGGGCGAGGATGCGCGGCCCTGAGCGCTGGCCTCGGCCGCTTGCACAGGACGGTATTTCAATCAAAAATAGCCTCAAGCCCCTGCAGAATATGCGCGAGCTGCTATGTTTATTATTTGGTGTGACTCTCACCATCTGCTTGTTTTCATTCCCTGGATCCGCTGCCGTGTGCACGGATCTTGCCTAGCCTGATTGATCGCCATGCCTTTGATTCGCTCCGTCCTTCACATGCTGTGGATGGCTATCACCGTGATTCCTTTCACCCTGGCGGTTTTGCTGACCAAATGGCTGGGTGGCTCTCCTGCCAAGGTCTATGCGGTGGCGCGCTCCTGGTTGAAGCTGTCCGTGGACAGCGCCCGCCCGTTGCTGGGGATTCAGTACCGCTTGCAGGGCATGGAAAACCTGCCTACCGATCCACATCAAGGCGTGGTGTTGCTGGTCAAGCATCAGTCCACTTATGAGACGTTCCTCATGCCGGCCATCATGCCGCGTCCGCTGGCCTATGTGTTCAAGAAGGAACTGCTCAAGGTGCCTTTTTTTGGTTGGTCCATAGGCGCCATGGACATGATCCATATTGATCGCTCGCAAGGCTCCCGCGCCTTTCACAAGGTGGTGGAGCAAGGCAAGCGTCTGCTGGACAAGGGTACCTGGGTCATCATGTTCCCCGAAGGAACGCGCATCGCCCGTGGCGAAACAGGCGACTACAAGACGGGTGCCACGCGCCTGGCCATCATGTCTGGTGTGCCTGTGGTGCCGGTGGCCGTCACTTCGGCCAAATGCTGGCCCCGCAAGGCCTTCATCAAGACTCCCGGTGTGGTGGATGTTTCCGTGGGCAAGCCCATTCCCTCGGCGGGCCGCAAGCACGACGAGCTGATGGCTGAGGTGCAAGCCTGGATCGAGGCCGAGATGCGACGCCTGGATCCCGAGGCTTATTCCAAGTAAGCCAAGTCGATTCAGGCCATTGAGCGGCGTACGGCAACTCTCCCATGAACAACTCCTTGCAGCAAGCCTGGCAGTGGTTGGTGCCGCCTGTGGTGGAGGATGGTGCCGGTAAGCTGATTGCACGCAGGCAGCTGGCAGCGTCGCCGACAGTGCCGTCCGGCGTGCTGCCGTCGCTCCAGAGCGTGCAGCAGGAGTTGCTGGGATTTGATGTCAATCTGTCCAATCCGCATGTCTCTTCTGCGGTGGATGCTATAGAAATTGAAGATGATGCGGGCGATATGGAGCCCGATCTGCCGGCCCACCCTGACGCCAGCCACAGCGCGGTGTTGCAAGAGGTCGAGGTGTTCTATCTGCTGCGCCGATCCAGCCGCCGCAGCATCGGCTTTTCCGTCGGAGCCAAAGGCCTGGAGGTCACGGCGCCGCAACGGGTGGCGCTGCGCGACGTTGAGTCGGCGCTGCAAAGCAAGGCTGCATGGATTGTGCGCAAGCTGCAGGAGGCCGGCCAGCGCGAAGCGCATAGAGCGCAATCAAGCATTGAGTGGCGAGACGGCGGCGTGCTGGACTATCTGGGCCTGCCCTTGGTTCTGCGCTTGAGCGGGGATGGCCCCGAAGGCCTGCGTACCCGCCAGACCCACCGCGAGCAGCGTGCTGATGGATCGCAAAGCCTGCATCTGCCCTTGCCTCAGGAGGCCGCAAAGGTGCAGGTCCGGGCGGCCGTTCAGGCCTGGATACTGCGCGAAGCCCGCAGCCATTTCACTGCCAGATTGCTGTATTTCGCCCCTGTGGTGGGCGTGCGCTGGAACGCGCTGAGACTGACCAGCGCGCGCACCCGCTGGGGTAGCGCCAACAGCGATGGCATGATTCGCCTCAACTGGCGACTGCTGCAGCATGCTCCCCAGGTCATCGACTATGTGGTGGTGCATGAGCTGGCGCATCTGCACCATATGGACCACAGCCCCCAGTTCTGGTCCGAGGTTGCCAAGGTGTTGCCCGACTGGAAGTCGCAAAGAAATGCATTGAAGAATTACCCCCTGCCTTCCTGGGATTGACAGGGGGTAGTGTGGACAGCCGACCCCTACCAAGGATTGCCAATGACAGAACAGACGAAACCTCTGGAAGTTCAACCCGCCCAAGGCTATGCCGGGGATGTACCAGCCGAGCTTGCCTGGCAATGGGTGCAGGCGGGCCAGGCCGTGATGGTGGATGTGCGTACCGATGCCGAGCGCGAATGGGTGGGCAGAGTGCCCGGTGCTGCGGCCGTGGCCTGGAAGCAGTGGCCGGGAATGGCCGCGAACGCCGACTTTGACAGTCAGTTGCGTGCTGCCGTGCCGGATGGCCAGAAAGTGGTGCTGCTATGCCGCAGCGGCGTGCGCTCCGTCGCTGCCGCGCAGCGCGCCGCCACCCTGGGGCTGGAGGCTTATAACATTCTCGAAGGCTTTGAGGGCGACGTCGATGCCAGCGGTCAGCGCGGTCACCTCGGTGGCTGGCGCAAGCGAGGGCTGCCCTGGCGCCAGTGATTCCGGCTCAGGGCGGACCATTGAACGAGCTCAGCTGCTTTGATAGCCGTTGGGGTTCTGGCTTTGCCAGCGCCAGGTGTCGGCGCACATGGTCTCAAGATCATGTTCGGCCTGCCAGCCCAGCACTTTGCGGGCATGAAGAGGATCTGCGTAGCAGCTGGCCACGTCTCCAGGGCGGCGTTCAGCAACGGCGTAGGGCAGGGCCTTGCCACAGGCTTTTTCGAACGCCTGCAGAACTTCCAGAACGCTGTAGCCCTTGCCGGTACCGAGATTGACGGTCAGCAACTCGGGTTGGGGCAGGTTCTGTAATGTTTCCAGGGCTTTGACGTGACCACGGGCCAGATCCACCACATGGATGTAGTCGCGTACACCTGTGCCATCGACAGTGGCGTAGTCGCCGCCAAAAATCTGAAGCTTTTCGCGACGACCCACGGCAACCTGAGCGATGTATGGGAGCAGATTGTTCGGGATATCCGCGGGATCTTCCCCGATCAGCCCGCTGGCATGGGCTCCGATGGGGTTGAAGTAGCGCAGTACGGCGATAGACCAAAGTGGATCGGAATGAAACAGGTCGGCCAGAGTCTCTTCCACCATCAGCTTGCTGCGGCCATATGGATTGGTGACCGAAGTTGGGTGAACTTCGTTGAGTGGCAGATATTGGGGCGTTCCGTAGACCGTGGCTGACGAGCTGAACACCAGCTTATCCACACCTTGGTTCTTCATGGCGCGCAGCAGCACCAGCGTTCCGTTGACATTGTTGTCGTAGTAATCCAGCGGTTGGGCCACGGATTCACCCACAGCTTTTTTCCCCGCAAAGTGGACCACGCTGTCGATGCGGTGTTCAGCCAGTACCTTCTCGAGCAAGCCCTGATCTCGGACATCGCCCTCGACGACCGGAATATGGCGGCCCGTAATGCGCTCCACACGGCGTATGGCTTCAGGGTGGCTGTTGCTGAAATTGTCCAAAATGACCACTTCGTGGCCATGCTGCAGCAATTCGATGGCGGTATGACTGCCGATATAGCCGGCGCCGCCGGTGAGCAAGGTTTTCATGGCCCCAAGTCTAGCGTGTGTGCTCTTTGGCGTGAGATGAAAAAAGCGCTCGATGAGCGCTTTGATTGATTGGCCAGGACGGATTACAGGGCTGGAATACGCAGCTTCTGGCCGGGATAGATTCTGTCCGGGCTGCTCAGCATGGGCTTGTTGGCCTCAAAAATGGCGTTGTATTTGTTGGCGTCGCCATAGTATTTCTTGGAGATGGCCGACAGCGTGTCGCCGCGCACCACGTCGTGAAATTGGGCCTCGGGTTCGGGGTTGGTGACGATGATCTGGTTGTCCACAGCCTGCACATTAGCCACATTGCCGCAGCACAGCGTCACTTTTTCCTTGACCGCTTGCGTGGGCGCATCGCCTTGCACGGTCACCTTGCCTTGGGTTGCATCAAATTGCACCTGGAGATTGGTCACATCCAGATTCTGGGTGTTGATATAGGCTGCAATGGCCTGGGCTGCTTTGGCATTCAAATCCTCTGAAGGCGCTGCTGCGTGTGCATCGCCGCCGCCAAACAGCTTTTCGCCGGCTTCCTTGATGAAACTGAAAAGACCCATGAATAGACTCCTCAAAGTAGTAGGGCAAGGGGAACATCCCACTTTAACGATAAAAACGATAGGTGCACGCCGGACAAAGCCATGCCGTCAGCTTTTCAAGAAATTCAGCGTCAGTTGTAATGGATGCGACATCTTGACTTGGGGGTGATACAAAAGTCCCGATAATCCGCCGCATGACATTTTTGGCCATAGACATTGGCAACACCCGTTTGAAGTGGGCCATGTATGACGATTTTCGCCCGGGTGCCGCGCTGCTGGCACATGGCGCGGAATTCCTGGAGCATATCGAGCGTCTGGCAGAAGGTGCTTGGGCGGGCTTGCCCGCACCCGATCACATGCTGGGCTGCGTAGTGGCTGGTGATGCTGCCAAGCGCCGTGTACACGACCAGATTGAAATGATGCTGGGCTGGAATCTCGAGCCGCTGTGGGTGGTGCCTTCCGCCCAGGAGGCTGGAGTGGTCAATGGCTATGACTACCCCTTGCGTCTGGGTGCCGACCGCTGGGTAGCCATGATTGGTGCGCGCCACCATATGCTGCAGCAAGGCCCCGCGCGGCCCTTGATCACCGTCATGGTGGGCACGGCAGTGACGGTGGATGCGCTGGACACAGAAGGAAACTTCCTTGGCGGTTTGATCATCCCGGGCCATGGCATCATGCTCAGAGCCCTCGAAGGGGGGACCGCAGGCCTGCATGTGCCTACGGGTGACGTCCAGCGTTTCCCCAAGAACACCAGTGATGCCTTGACCAGCGGCGGTACCTATGCCATTGCTGGAGCCGTGGAGCGCATGTACCAGCATTTGTCCGAGCAGTGCAATGCCGAGCCAATGTGCATCATGGCTGGCGGTGCCGGCTGGAAGATGTCGCCGAGCATGACCCGGCCGTTTCAGCTGATGAATAATCTCATCTTCGATGGTTTGCTGGTGATGGCGCAAAAGCGCTGGGGCCAGTAATTCTGAATGATCCACCGCTGACCGACAGGAGCGAAAAATGATTTTTGTGACTGGCGGAGCAGGATTTGTTGGCGCCAATTTTGTGCTGAATTGGCTCAAGAATAGCGATGAGCCGGTCGTGAATCTGGATAAGCTGACCTATGCCGGAAATCTGGAGAATCTGTCTTCTATTCAAGATGATCCACGGCATATTTTTATTCAGACTGATATTCGGGATGGAGCGCTGATTTCTCAGCTGTTGGCTCAACACCGACCTCGTGCCATCATCAATTTTGCGGCTGAAAGCCATGTGGATCGCTCCATTCACGGGCCAGAAGACTTTATCCAGACCAATGTGGTGGGAACTTTCCGCTTGCTGGAATCCGTGCGCAGTTATTGGAATGGTCTGGAGCTGGCCGATAAATCCGAATTTCGCTTTTTGCATGTGTCCACGGATGAGGTCTATGGCATGCTGTCGTCTACAGCGCCTGCATTTACCGAGGACCATAACTACGAGCCCAACAGCCCATATTCGGCCAGCAAGGCGGCATCGGATCATCTGGTGCGTGCATGGCACCATACCTATGGCTTGCCCGTGTTGACCACGAATTGCAGCAATAACTATGGTCCGCTGCATTTTCCCGAAAAGCTGATTCCGCTGATGATTGTGAATGCACTGGAAGGAAAGCCATTGCCTATTTATGGCGATGGCATGCAGGTGCGTGACTGGCTGTATGTGCGTGACCATTGCAGTGCCATTCGCCGTGTGCTGGATGCGGGCAAGGTGGGCGAAACCTATAACGTAGGCGGCTGGAACGAGAAAGCCAATATTGATATCGTCAAAACAGTTTGCGGCCTGTTGGATGAAATGCGCCCACGTGCGGATGGCAAATCGTATGTCGAGCAGATCAGTTTTGTGACCGACCGGCCGGGTCATGATCGCCGCTATGCCATTGATGCGCGCAAATTAGAGCGCGAACTGGGATGGACGCCTGCCGAAACGTTTGAAACCGGCATTCGCAAGACGGTTCAGTGGTATTTGGACAACCCGCAATGGGTGGCCAATGTGCAATCTGGTTCTTATCGTGACTGGGTGCAAAAACAGTACGCAGACCAGCCATGAAGATTTTGCTCTTGGGCAAAAATGGACAGGTCGGTTGGGAGCTACAACGCAGTCTTGCTCCGCTGGGTGAGGTCATCGCTCTGGGGCGTACTGCCGAAGAGGGGCTTTGCGGGGATCTGGCCGATCTGCAGGGGTTGCAACGAACCTTGCGCCATACACGGCCAGATGTGATCGTCAATGCAGCAGCCCATACAGCTGTGGACAAGGCGGAATCGGAACCGGACCTGGCTCACCGTTTGAATGCTCTGGCGCCAGAGTTGCTGGCGACGGAGGCCAAAAGCCTGGGAGCCTTACTGGTGCACTACAGCACCGACTATGTGTTCGATGGCAGCGGCATGCAGCCTTGGGTGGAGAGCGATGTCACCGCTCCTTTGTCGGTATACGGCCGCACCAAGCTTGAAGGCGAGCAGCGCATACAGGCCAGCGGATGTCGGCATCTGATTTTCCGTACCAGCTGGGTTTATGCCGCACGCGGCGGTAATTTCGCGAAGACCATGCTGCGTCTGGCGCAGGAGCTTGATGAACTCAATGTCATTGACGATCAGTGGGGGGCGCCAACAGGGGCTGATCTGATCGCTGATGTGACAGCCCATGCGATTCGTCAGGCAATGAGTCAAAAAATGGATCTGGGGCTATACCATTTGGCGGCATCAGGGGAGACGAGTTGGCACAACTACGCGAGTTATCTGATTGGAGAAGCTCAAAGGTTGCGCCCAGATATGGGTTGGAAGGTGGGGCTGATTTCAGCTGTGCCTGCAATGGCGTTTCCAAGGGGCGCGCAGCGCCCCTTGAATTCGCGCCTGGACACTCGCAAGCTCACTGCTGCCATGCAGCTCAGATTGCCGGCATGGCAACATGGAGTCGATCGATTTTTGTACGAAATTTTATGCCGCTGAATGCTGGCAACAAGGGAGGACTAGACATGGAGCAAGTACGCAAAGGTATTATTTTGGCCGGCGGTACAGGCTCTCGCCTTCATCCCGCGACTCTGGTGATCAGCAAGCAACTGCTGCCGATCTACGATAAACCGATGATTTATTACCCGCTGAGCACGCTGATGCTGGCTGGGATTCGTGAAATTTTGGTGATCAGCACGCCGCAGGATACGCCGCGTTTTGAGCAACTGCTCGGAGATGGCAGTCAGTGGGGGTTGAGGTTGAAATATGCGGTTCAGCCTAGCCCCGATGGCTTGGCTCAGGCTTTTTTGATTGGCGAAGAGTTTCTCAATGGGGCATCTTGTGCTTTGGTGTTAGGCGATAATATTTTTTACGGACATGACTTGCAAGGTATTGTGACAAGTGCCAATCAGGCGCATGAATGTGCCACGGTGTTTGCCTATCATGTGAATGATCCGAATCGTTACGGCGTCGTTGAATTTGACGGGAATGGCCAAGTTGTCTCCATAGAAGAGAAGCCTCTGCAGCCCAAATCAAATTACGCTGTTACTGGTCTGTATTTTTACGACTCGCAAGTTGTCGAAATTGCCAAATCTCTTAGACCTTCAGCGCGAGGAGAGCTGGAAATTACCGATGTGAACCGAGCTTATCTCGATCGTGGTCTGTTGAACGTGCAGTTGATGGGGCGCGGCTATGCATGGCTTGACACAGGAACACACGATAGCTTGCTGGAGGCGGGGCAATTCATTGCAACGCTTGAGCAGCGTCAGGGATTGAAAGTGGCATGTCCAGAGGAAATCGCTTTTCGATCTGGGTGGATTGATGCTCAGCAGATCGTGGAACTGGCCAAGCCATTAATGAAGAATGGCTATGGGCGTTACCTGATGCAATGCTTGGAAGGTCGCGTGAGATGAGGCTCGTACCTACCGAGATTCCAGAGGTCAAACTGATTGAGCCTCAGGTATTTTGCGATGCTCGTGGATTCTTTCTCGAAAGTTTCCGTCAGGATTGGTTCAATCAGGCCACGGGCAGCAGCTGTGAGTTTATTCAAGAAAATCACAGCCGTAGCAGCAAAGGTGTTCTGCGTGGCCTGCATTACCAACTGCCACCTCACGCTCAGGGAAAGCTGGTGCGTGTGGTGAGTGGCGCAGTTTTTGATGTGGTGGTGGATATTCGCCGCAGCTCGTCTAATTTTGGCCGATGGGTTGGGACGGAGCTGACGGCAGATAATCATCGCCAGCTGTGGATTCCACCGGGATTTGCCCATGGGTTCTTGGTGCTTAGTGAAACGGCTGATTTTGTTTACAAGACCACTGCCTATTACTCGCCGCAAGCGGATCGTGGTGTCCTCTGGAATGATCCCTATATCGGCATCGATTGGCCCAAACTCGATGTCCCGTTCGCGCTGTCTGATAAGGATCAGCAGCAGCCTGCGCTCAGCAGGGCTGATGTGTTCGCATAGTTGACAGCCAAAGCTACCAAAAGACGGCTTTTTATTGCTGAACAAATAGAGGGGCAATCAGCAGGATCAACAGCAGTGCGGCCAGCACCGCAAACATGATCTTCATCCAGCTATACGGCCTCTCACCAGCAATTTGGCCGGTATAGCCGTTGGCCACAATCTGGTAGGTTTTGCTGCCGTAGGTATAGCCCACCAGCCAGACCGGCACCAGCGTGTGCTTGAAGGTGCGGCCTGAGTATTCGCGCTGCACTTGCAGATTGCGCTGCGTGTCGCCAGGCACTTGCCGGGAGCACAGGCTGCGCAGCTGTGAATCCATATCCTGCTCGTTGAGCTGGGCGGCCTTGGACAGATCAACCTGATAGCGCTCCACCGTCCAGCCGCGCACAAACTCGGGTGTATAGGGCTTGAGGTCGGTGGTGGTGGGAAAGGGCTCTACCTGGCGCAGCAACTGGGGATGCACACCCACGGTTCCGGGTACCAGTTCATCATCAAAGAAATGCTGAAGGCTACCCGCTGCAGGCTCCCAACGCACATGCTGGACCTGCCGCGTTTGCGTGTTGCCGCTGGCGTCGCGATAGGTTTCGGTGGTGTAGTAATAGAAACCTGCTTCGGCTTGCCAGCGGGCGGAGGCATGGGCGTCGAAAGTCCAGTAGGGCAGATAGACGCCATGCAGCGTATCCGTCAGTGCTGCGCTTTTGAGCTTGCTGGGTGCAAACCAGCGGCTGCCATACCACTGGCGAATCTTGTCGCGGATCTGCCCGTCGCTGATCTTGAAAGGCAGAATGCTTTGCGGCGTGATGGCATCGTTTCGCTCTTCGTGCGCCACTATGGAGGGCGAGCCGCAAAAATCACAGCGCTGCGCGACCTTGCGATCCAAAAACACCGAGATCGCCCGGCAGTTCTGGCACTGCACCTCATAGCGCTCCTCGGTTCCCCAGCCCCGGCCTGCGGCTGGGTTGCGCAGGGCTTGTGCCAAATCCAGCTCTGCCACCTCGCGGCCCAGCTCTTCGCGCGTATCCTCGCTCCAGGGCACTTGGGTGCCGCAATAAGGGCATTTGAGGGCCTGGGCTTTGGCATTCCATTCCAGATTGGCTCCGCACTCGGGACAAGGGTGCTTGCGGACCATGGAGGGCGGCGCAGCTTCAGGTGCTGCAGTGAAGGAAAGGTTGGAGGAGGTGGTAGTAGAGGCGGGAGGTGTAGCCACGGCAACAATGGAAAAAGGTCAGGAGGCTGGCGCGGCTTGCTGCACTTCGTAGAAGGTGACGCAATTGCCGTCCTCATCCAGAAAGCTGAACTCCTGGGTGCCCCAGGGCTGGCAGCAGAGGCCGCCGTTGGGGTGAACCGCGTTTTGGGCCAGGCACTGTGCATGCAGAGCCGAAATGCCCGCCACCTGAATGCGGCAGCTGGTCAATTTGGGAATGGCGGCATCTGTGCAGGCCCAGAAGTGCAGTTCCAGCCCGCCCAGCGAGACGATACCGTACTCGCCGGGTTGGGCGTGTATGGATTTGGCGCCCAGCACGCGTGCATAAAACGCAACCGTGCGCGCAATATCCAGCGATGCCAGCACAGGCGTGGTACTGATAAAAACAGGGTTGGGACCAGTCATGGCAATCGCTATCTGCTATGAAGTTTTTGAATCAACCGCGCAGAAAGTCGTCAAGTGCAGCTTGGGCGATACGCCACTGGCTGCCAATCTGGCGGGCCTTGAGGTTGCCGGCCTGGATTTCGGCCATGACATCGGCTTCGGCCACGCCCAGTACTTGAGCGGCTTGGGCCGGGGTCAGCACCTGCAGTCCGCTTGCTGCGGGTGCCGCCGTGGCCTGTGCCGCCTGAGCGGCCGCAGGCGAGAACGGGTCGGTGGCAGCTGTCGCACCGGCAGGCAGGCCGGCTGCACCGGTTTGCATGCCCTTCATCATCTCCTGGGCCATACCAAAGCCCATGGCCATGGTGGCGGGGATGGTGGCTGCCGCCGCGCCTTCGCCGCCGTTGGCCATGGCTTGACCCATCTGATACTTCACATAGTCGTTGAGGTTGCCGATGGCGCCCATGCTGGAGCGCTTGTCGATGGCCTGTTCCACCTCGGGCGGAACGGAGACGTTTTCCAGCAAAAAGCTGGTGATCTCCAGGCCGTACTTGTCGCTCATGGCCGGGTTGATCAGCTGCAGCAGGGCATCGCCGAGTTCGCTGTAGCGCTGGGCCACGTCCAGAGCCGGCACCTGGGCCTTGGCCAGGGCTTCGGAGAAGATGCTGACGATGCGCGAGCGCATGGTGTCGGCAAACTCGTCAAGGCGGAAGTTCTGGTCCGTGCCCGCCACTTCCTTGAGGAATTTGGCAGGGTCGATGATGCGAAAGTCGTAGGTGCCGAAGGCCCGCAGACGCACCACGCCGAAGTCCTTGTCGCGCATCATGATGGGGTTGGACGTCCCCCATTTGTTGCCGGTGAACAGGCGGGTGTTGATGAAGTAGACGTCGCACTTGAACGGCGAGTTGAAACCGTACTTCCAGCCCTGGATGGTGGACAGGATTGGGATGTTCTGCGTCGTCAGCGAGTGCTTGCCCGGGCCGAACAGATCGGCGAACTGGCCGGTGGAGACGAATTGCGCCTGTTGCGACTCGCGCACGATGAGCTGGGCGCCGTTCTTGATTTCCTTGTCGTCATCGGGCCAGCGGTAGGACAGCGTATCGCGCGAATCATCGGTCCATTCGATGATTTCAATCAGTTGCTTGGTGATGATTTTCATCAAGTCCATGGCAGGCTCCGAAAGTAGATGGCTACGAAATAGCAATAGTCCATTCTAGGAGGCAATGCTTGTCAAGCCTGCATCAAAGCCTGCTCAGCCTCTGGAAATTGTTAAAAAGTGAGCGGCTTGCGTAGGTCTCTATTGGGCGATAACCGTAAATGGCGGTGAGTTTGCTGTAGCTGCTGTATCGGGGCCTGCCAGCCTGCTGCACATTTGGAAATGTGCGGTTGCCGTATGGACTCGAAAATGCGCCCTGTGGGGCCGCGCATACGGACTACGCCTAAGTAGGATTACAGAGACTTAGAATCACCGTTCACGCGCGGTGCAAGCCGCCAGACATACCCATATAAATAAGCGCTCCAGGTAGCTCCTGATACGCGACCGACCAAGTCATGCTGACCTTCCAACAAATCATTCTGAAACTGCAGTCCTACTGGGCCGACCATGGCTGCGCACTGCTCCAGCCCTATGACATGGAAGTGGGCGCAGGGACATCGCACACCGGCACTTTTTTGCGCGCTATCGGCCCCGAGCCATGGAAGGCCGCCTATGTGCAACCCAGCCGTCGCCCCAAGGACGGCCGCTATGGCGAGAACCCTAACCGCCTGCAGCATTACTATCAGTTCCAGGTCGTGCTCAAGCCTGCGCCGGACAACATTCTTGAGCTGTACCTGGGCTCGCTCGAAGCCCTGGGCTTTGATCTGAAGAAGAACGACATCCGTTTTGTGGAAGACGACTGGGAAAACCCGACGCTGGGCGCCTGGGGTCTGGGCTGGGAAGTTTGGCTCAACGGCATGGAGGTGACCCAGTTCACCTACTTCCAGCAAGTGGCTGGCATTGACTGCAAGCCCGCTACCGGCGAAATCACATACGGCCTGGAGCGCCTGGCCATGTATCTGCAAGGTGTGGACAACGTCTACAACCTGACCTGGACCGATGGCCTGTCCTACGGCGACGTCTATCACCAGAACGAGGTGGAGCAGTCCACTTACAACTTCGATCACTCGAATGTGGACTTCCTGTTCAGCGCCTTCACGGCCCATGAAGAAACAGCCGTCAAGCTGATCGCTGCCGAGCTGGCTCTGCCCGCTTATGAGCAAGTGCTCAAGGCCGCCCATACCTTCAATCTGCTGGATGCACGTGGCGCCATCTCGGTGACCGAGCGCGCAGCCTATATAGCCCGCATCCGCAACCTGGCCCGTGCCGTGGGCAAGAGCTATCTGGACAGCCGTGCTCGCCTGGGCTTCCCCATGGCGCCCAAGGCCCATGCAGAGGAAGTGCTGGCCGAACTGGCGAAAGCCGCCGAGCAGCAAGCCAAGAAGGCCGCGTAACTCCATCGTTACGCCATCCCAAGCCCACTATATAAGCAATTTCAGCTGTCAGCCCTTATTTTTCAAGCGCTGGTAGTTATCAAAATATTATGAACGCATCGAATTTACTGGTTGAACTGTTTGTTGAAGAGCTGCCGCCCAAGGTGCTGCAAAAGCTCGGTGACGCTTTTGCCAGCGTGCTGTTTGATCAGCTCAAAGCCCAGGGCTTGCTGGCCTCTACCGAATCGCGTCTGACGGCCTATGCCTCGCCGCGCCGTCTGGCCGTGTACATTACCGAAGTCCTGCCTCAGGGTGAAGACAAGGCCATCTCGCAAAAGCTGATGCCTGTCTCCGTCGGCCTGGACGCCGAAGGCAAGCCCACGCCCGCATTGCTCAAGAAGCTGGCTGCTTTGGGTGCAGACGAAACCGCCGCGGCCGATTTGAAGCGCCAGGGCGAAGGCAAGGCCGAAGCCCTGTTCTTCGAATCCACTGCCAAGGGCGTGACGCTCACGGACGGCGCGCAAAAAGCGCTGGATGAAGCCCTGGCCAAGCTGCCCATCCCCAAGGTCATGCGCTACCAGCTTCAAGACGGCTGGAGCAGCGTGCACTTTGTGCGCCCAGCCCATGGTCTGGTCGTGATGCACGGCACCGAGGTGTTGATCGGTGTGAAAGCCCTGGGCCTGACTGCCGGCTCTGCCACGCACGGCCACCGCTTTGAAGCCGCTGTAGACCCCGTTGTCATTCAAAGTGCCGACAGCTATGCCGAGCAACTGCGCGAAGAAGGTGCCGTGATCGCCAGCTTCACCGAGCGCCGTGCCGATATTGCCCGCCAGCTCAAAGCGGCTGCCGAGCGCGTAGGTGGAGGCGTAAGCGCTATTGAAGACGAAGCGCTGCTCGACGAGGTGACGGCCCTGGTCGAGCGCCCCAATGTGCTGGTCTGCGAATTCGAGAAGGAATTTCTCGACGTGCCGCAGGAATGCCTGATCCTGACCATGAAGGCCAACCAGAAGTACTTCCCGCTGCTGGATGCGAACGGCAAGCTCAGCAACCAGTTTCTGGTGGTGAGCAATATCAGCCCGCAGGATGCAAGCGCCGTGACCGGCGGCAATGAGCGTGTGGTACGCCCGCGCTTGGCCGACGCCAAATTCTTCTTCGACCAGGACCGCAAGAAAACCCTGGCCAGCCGCGTGGAGCAGCTGGACAAAGTGGTCTATCACAACAAGCTGGGCACACAAGGCGAGCGCATCGCCCGCGTGCGCACCATTGCCAAGTCCATTGCCCAGCAACTGGGCCAACCGGATCTGGGCCGTCAGGCCGACCAAGCTGCGATGTTGGCCAAGACCGATTTGGTGACCGACATGGTGGGTGAGTTCCCCGAGCTGCAAGGCATCATGGGCCGCTACTATGCCCTGAACGACGGCCTGGATGTGGCTGTGGCCGATGCCATCGAGGACCATTACAAGCCCCGTTTTGCCGGCGACGAGCTGCCTCGTGGCGATGTCGGTGTAGTCGTGGCCTTGGCCGACAAGCTGGAAACCCTGGTCGGCATGTTTGGCATAGGCAACCTGCCCACCGGCGACCGCGACCCCTTCGCCCTGCGCCGCCATGCCCTGGGCGTGATCCGCATGCTGGTGGAAAAAGATCTGGAACTGGATCTGCAAACCCTGCTGGTCAGCACCTTGCCCGCCTTTGGCGACAAGATTCAGGATATTCAGGATACTACGCCTCAGCTGGTTGAATTCATTTACGACCGCTTGGCCAATTTGTTCCGCGACCAAGGCTTTAGTGCCCAGGAAGTGGAGGCCGTGCTGGCTTTGCAGCCTCAGCGCCTGTCCGACGTGCAAAAGCGTCTAGATGCCGTACGCGCGTTTGCTGCATTGCCTGAAGCGCCGGCGTTGGCTGCAGCCAACAAGCGCGTGGGCAATATTTTGAAGAAGGCAGAAACTGCCGTCCAGCCTCAAGTCAACGAAGCGTTGCTGGTGGAGCAAGCTGAAAAAGACCTTTATGCCGTGTTGCAACAAGTGGGGCCCAAGGCTCAGCAACAGTTTGCCGCGGGTGATTACACCGCCAGCCTGCAAACCCTGGCATCATTGCGCGCTCCTGTGGATGCCTTTTTTGAGCATGTGATGGTGAATGCTGAAGATGAAGCTCTGAAGTGCAATCGCCTTGGCCTTCTGGTCAAACTGTATGTAGCGATGAATCGGGTGGCGGATTTGGCCAAATTGGCCGTGTGATCTGTAATTTATTTACCATGGCCAGGGTTATGTGCGATGCCATGGCGCAAGCGATTTTTAAGGAAAACTGATTCCATGAATTTTTCAGATGCCACTATCGCCATTATCGGCCTTGGGTATGTTGGTCTGCCGTTGGCAGTGGAGTTTGGTAAACACCGTCCGGTGCTTGGTTTTGATATTAATCGGGCGCGCATCGAAGAATTGCAAGGCGGCAAGGATCACACCTTGGAATGCACAGCCGATCAGCTACACGCTGCAGCGCATTTGCGCTACAGCTGCCAAGTGGATGATCTAAAGAAGTGTCACATCTTTATTGTGACTGTCCCGACTCCGGTGGGGGAGGCAAACCGGCCAGACCTCACCCCTCTGATCAAAGCCAGTCAGACCGTGGGGGCCGCGCTGAAAAAAGGTGATGTGGTAATTTACGAATCCACCGTATATCCCGGTGCCACCGAAGAAGTCTGCGTACCCGAGCTGGAACGTATCAGCGGTCTAAAGTTCAACCAGGATTTTTTTTGCGGCTACAGTCCCGAGCGCATTAACCCCGGAGATAAAGTTAACACACTGACCACGATCAAAAAAATCACCAGTGGAAGCACTCCGGCGGTGGCGCATGCCGTGGATAGCCTGTATTGCGAAATCATCACAGCGGGCACTCATAAGGCCAGCAGTATCAAGGTGGCAGAGGCAGCCAAAGTAATTGAAAATACCCAGCGTGACTTGAATATTGCGTTGGTCAATGAACTGTCCGTTATTTTTGCCCGCTTGGACATTGATACTCTGGATGTCTTGGAGGCTGCAGGCAGCAAATGGAATTTCTTGCCTTTCCGCCCGGGCATGGTAGGTGGGCACTGTATTGGTGTTGACCCCTATTATCTGACCCATAAGGCAGAGCAGGTTGGCTACCATCCACAAGTCATTTTGGCGGGGCGCCGTATCAATGACAACATGGCGCGTTACGTAGCTCGCACAACCATCAAGCGTATGTTGCAAAACGGTCTGGACGTGCCGCGCTGCCGCATCGGTGTGCTGGGTATCACTTTCAAGGAAAACTGCCCGGATATCCGCAACAGCAAGGTTGCTGACATGGTGCGTGAGTTCGAAAGCTGGGGTGCCCAGGTTGTGGTGGCCGATGCCTGGGCCGATGCGGCCGAAGTGCAGCATGAATACGGTATTTCCTTGGGGCAGATTAGCCCTGAGCAACCGGTCGATGCCTTGGTTGTGGCCGTGGGACACAACGAATACCGCGCCCTCACGCCTTTGCAACTCAAAGCCTTGACACGCAGCAATCAGCCTGTGCTGGCTGATGTGAAAAGCCTGTATGACCGTCATGCAATGGCCGATTCCGGCTTCAGCGTGTTTCGCCTGTAAACCTTGCACAACATCATGAAGAACTTTGCCCTCATTGGCGCCGCTGGCTATATTGCACCGCGCCACCTCAAAGCCATCAAAGACACTGGCAACAACCTGTTGGTGGCTATGGATGTGAACGACTCTGTCGGAATTATGGATAGCCATTTCCCCGATGCCGAGTTTTTTACCGAATTTGAAGCCTTTTCCGCCTACGTGGAAGACTTGAAACTCCAAGGTCGAAAGCTGGACTACATTGCCATCTGCTCGCCCAACTACTTGCACCTGCCGCACATGAAGTTTGCGCTGCAAAACGGCATCGATGTCATTTGCGAAAAGCCACTGGTGCTGCACACAGCCGACCTAGATACCCTTTTGCGCTACGAGGCCGCCTACGGTGCCCAGGTTAACTCCATTCTTCAGCTACGCTTGCACCCCTCGATTCTGGCGTTGCGCGAAAAGGTGCAAAACGCGCCCGCTGGCAAAGTGTTTGATGTGGATCTGACGTATCTCACTTCGCGCGGCAAGTGGTACCTCAAATCCTGGAAAGGCTTTGATGAAAAATCTGGAGGTGTGGCCACCAACATCGGTGTGCACTTCTACGATATGCTGCACTTTATCTTTGGCAATATTGTCAAAAACGAAGTCCATTACCGCGACGAAAAAACCACAGCCGGTTATCTGGAGTATGAACGCGCCCGCGTGCGTTGGTTCCTCTCGATTGATGCCAATCACCTGCCAGCCAATGCAGTCAAGGGAGAAAAACTCACCTATCGCAGCATCACCATTGAAGGCGAAGAGTTGGAGTTTTCCGGTGGCTTTACCGATCTGCACACACAAAGCTACCAGCGCGTGCTGGAGGGCAAAGGCTACGGCACAGAAGACAATCGTGCCGCTATTGCCACGGTGGAAGTCATTCGCACTGCGCCCATTACCACCAGTCCCGCCAACCCACACCCACTGCTGGTCAAGGTGAGTGCATGAGCTACTCCAAGCACGACAGCGCAATTGTTGATGAAGGTGCCCAGATCGGAGAAGGCTCGCGCATCTGGCACTTTGTGCATGTCTGTGCTGGCGCCCGCATTGGCAAAGGTGTCTCGCTCGGTCAAAACGTGTTTGTGGGCAATCAGGTCGTCATCGGCGACAGGTGCAAGATACAGAACAACGTCAGCGTGTATGACAACGTTACGTTGGAAGAGGGCGTTTTCTGTGGTCCCAGCATGGTGTTCACCAATGTGTACAACCCTCGTTCGCTTATTGAGCGCAAAAGCGAATACAGGAGCACTTTTGTAAAAAAAGGTGCCACTCTAGGTGCGAATTGCACCATTGTTTGTGGAAGCACTATTGGCGAATACGCTTTTATCGGCGCAGGAGCCGTAGTCAACAAGGACGTACCGGCCTATGCCTTGATGGTCGGTGTTCCCGCCCGCCAGATTGGCTGGATGAGCGAATTCGGAGAGCAACTGGACCTGCCTTTGGAAGGGCAGGCCGAGGTGACTTGTACGCATAGCGGTGTCCGCTATGTGCTTCAAGGCTGTGCGCTGACCCAGATCCCTTGACCTTATTCCCCTGCATTATCCCTCGCGGAATGTTGTGGGGGCGAAAATTCATAGACCCATGGACTTCATCGATCTCAAAACTCAATACCAGCGGCTAAAGCGCGACATCGATGCAGGCATCGAACGCGTCTTGGTGCATGGCCAATACATACTAGGCCCCGAAGTGGCCGAGCTGGAAGAAAAGTTGGCTGCCTATACAGGGGCCAAATATTGCATCAGCGTAGCCAACGGCACCGATGCGCTGCAGATCGCGCAGATGGCGCTGGGCATTGGGCCAGGTGATGAGGTCATCACTCCCGGATTTACCTATATCGCTACCGCTGAAACCGTGGCTCTGCTGGGCGCCAAACCGGTTTATGTGGATGTGGACCGCCGCACTTACAATCTGGATCCCGCGCAGCTTGAGGCAGCCATTACTCCGCGCACCAAAGCCATTATTCCCGTTAGCCTTTATGGTCAGTGCGCGGATTATGGCGCCATCAATGCCATTGCACAAAAGCACGGTATTCCCGTCATTGAGGATGCGGCGCAGAGCTTTGGTGCAACGTACAAAGGCAAGAAAAGCTGCAACCTCACCACAATAGCCTGCACCAGTTTTTTCCCCAGCAAGCCTCTGGGCTGCTATGGGGACGGTGGCGCTATCTTCACCAACGATGATGAGCTGGCCCAGGTCATGCGCCAAATTGCGCGCCATGGCCAGGATCGTCGTTATCACCATGTGCGTGTTGGAGTGAACAGCAGGTTGGATACCCTGCAGGCTGCCATTTTGTTGCCCAAGCTGGCTGTACTGGATGAGGAAATCGCGCAGCGGCGCCAAGTCGCCCAGCGCTATACGCAGTTGCTTGGCCAGCATGGCATCAGTACTTCTCCCCATATTGAAGTGCATAACACCAGTGCTTGGGCGCAATACACCATTCAGGTGGACCGCCGAGAGCAAGTACAGGAGCAACTCAAAGTTGTAGGCATACCCACTGCCGTGCACTATCCGATACCTCTCAACAAACAGCCAGCCGTGGCGGATGCTCACGTGCATTTGCCAGTAGGCGATGCTGTAGCACAAAAGGTGACAAGCCTGCCCATGCATCCTTATCTGGATGAAAGCAGCATTCTGCGAGTGACCCAGGCTGTTGCCAACGCTTGCAATTGAAAAAGTACATATAAACCATTGTCAGGCGGTCGTTGGCTGCTATTGATTTTTAGCACCAATTTATGAGTACCACTCATTACCGTCCTGACATTCAGGGCTTGCGCGCTATCGCGGTGCTGGCCGTGATGCTGTTCCACTACAACCCTGCTTGGTTGCCTGGCGGGTTTGTTGGTGTAGATGTGTTTCTGGTCATCTCGGGCTACCTTATCGTATGCATCCTGCTACAGAAAAAGGTTCAGCCGGACTATCGGTTGACAGCTACGCTGCGCTACTTCTATATCAGCCGCCTCAAGCGCATCGCACCAGCATATTTCGCGATGCTGGTACTGGTGTCTTTGTTAGCTGCAGTATTGCTATTGCCACAAGATTTAGCAATCTACAAAAAAGGCCTGGACCAGGCTGCTTGGTTTCACAGCAATAGCTATTTTTCTGGTTTTGGTGATTACTTCGCTCCGGCCAGTCATGAGCAGCCTCTGCTGCACACCTGGTCGCTGGCAGTGGAAGTCCAGTTTTACCTGCTGGCGCCATTTCTAGTTCTGTTGTTCCCAGTCAGAGCACTCAAGTGGATGTTGGGTCTTCTGCTCGTCGGCCTAACTGTCCTAGCGCAATACCGTCTGAGCGTGCTGGACATCCATCAAGATACCTATTACAGCCTGTATGCCCGCCTGCCCGAGTTTTTCGCTGGTGGTTTGATTGCTGCGTATTCGTATAGTTGCAAAAGTGGGCGGCACGCTTGGACCGCTGGTGCGGGCTTAGTGCTGATATTGTTGGCGGCTGTTGTGCAGCCCCGGCTAGGTCCCTTCCCTGGGATGCAGGCATTGCTGCCTGTGGTGGGCGCAGCGCTCATTCTTTTGAATCCTTCACAGGGCTTTACCCAGCGCCTGCTGGGTAGTCGTCCCATGGTCTGGGTGGGCCAACTGTCGTATTCGCTCTACTTGTGGCATTGGCCAGTACTGGCCTTGCTGCGTTATTACACCGGAGAACAGTTGCTGGACATGCCCTTTAGTCTGCTGTTCCTCGCTCTTACTTTGCTGCTGGCCACTTTGTCCTTCTATGGTGTGGAGGCTCCGCTGCGAGCCAGTCGTGTGGGCGTTCGTCAAGTCGTGGGCTACGGCCTGCTGGCATGCGCGACCTTGGTCACCGTGCCGAGCATGGCAACACTCAATCAGGCGCTGTCACCGCCGCCGCTGCCCATCGAGTACCAGCGCTACGCAGAACCAGCCACCATTTGCCACGGGCAGATTGTTGGTGACTGTCTGAAGGGTGATCTGAGCAGTGAAACGGAGGTACTCGTATTGGGGGACTCCCATGCCGCCATGCTCAATCTGTTTTTTGACCAACTGGGTAAGGAGCAGGGCTTCAAGGCGCGCATCATCACAGCTAGTAGCTGCGTCACCATTCCGGGGTTTGACTTTCAGCGGATTGCGGAGTGGGCACAAGAAGCCTGCCAGAAGCAAATCAAAGAGGCTGAAACCTATATTAGGCAGGCCAATACCATATTCCTGGCGGGCATGTGGAGCTGGCAATTGCAGAGTGATCGATTCAGGAACGCGCTGGCTGATTTTCTAAAATATGGAGCTCCGCAGGCACATAAATATGTGATCAGCCAGATCCCCTTGTTTAACAAGAGTCCAATGCGCAGTCGCCGTTTCGATACGCTTGGTCTTAGGAATATGGCGAGCCGCAATGATATTTATTTGGCCAAAAATGATGCAGTGAAGGAAATCGTTGAAATTGGTTCCAATGTTATGTATTTGAAATTGGATGACCTTAGTCTATTTGAGCAGGCCCCTATATTTAATGGGGACATCATTTATTATGATGAGAGTCACATGAATGAGAAGGGGATTTCTTATTACGCTGGGCAGGCTAAAAAATACTTCGAATTTGTCATTGAAAAAGATCCGATCGCCAAGGAAATTAAGTGAGTAATTTCTGGAAAAATGTTTCATCGGTTTTCGCAGGTACTTTAGTTGCCCAATCAATACCGATCATCGGATCGCTGTTCATCGCAAGAATCTTTGCTCCCAGTGATTTTGGCGAATTCTCAACTTGGCTGGCAATAGTTACCTTTGTGTCTATTGTTGTGACGCTGCGATTTGAGGCAATGCTAGCCATCGCTGCCGATGGAATGGACAGAGTAAAGGCTGTATTTATCATCTTTGCGGTGACTATCATGACGGCAGTCCTGATTTTTATATGCATGATCGCTGCCAGTTTTTTTCCAAGCGTTAGACATTATTTTCCTGGTTCTGCGGCGCTGTTGCTGATGATTGTTCCGGCCGCCTTGTGCCTTGCATTGAATCAGATCTGGCAAACCTGGGCTGCGGCGGAAGGACTTTATAATAAATTAAATGCCATGCGTTTGGTGCAGGCATCAACTCTGGTGCTGGCGCAAATTGGCATAGGGTTTAAATATCCTACTGCCATCAGTTTGGTAGTAGGGTTTGTCGCTGCAACTGGCATTGCATTTTTATGGTCCGTAAAGCTAATGCCGAGTTTCATTGATGCGCAGTTTTTTCGTGTAATAGAATTTAAAATTTTTTTTTCTAGATATAAAAGTTTCCCTTTGTATGCTTTGCCAGCTGACGCGATCAACACGGCTGCGGGACAGTTGCCAGTGTTGGTTATATCCTACCGTTTTGGCCATGAGGTGGCTGGCTATCTGGCATTGACAATGAGAGTCTTGGGTGCCCCTATTGGACTTGTTGGAAAGGCTGTACTGGATGTCTTCAAGCGATATGCGATTCAAAGTATTCAGAAGATTGGAAACTGCCAGAGTCTGTACATTAAAACCTTGATGGCACTTCTTCTTGCATCAATTTTTCTCGTCGCTGGGACAGTTGTCTTGGCGGAAGATATATTTCGCGTGGCATTTGGGGCTGAATGGCTTCCAGCGAGTCGCATGGCAATTTGGTTGTTACCGATGTTTGCAATGAGGATGATTGCCAGTCCTTTGAGTTATATGGCTTATCTTGTGGAGCGGCAGCACATTGACTTGATCTGGCAAGCTGCTCTGATGTTGGTAACCGTTGCCGCCTTATATGTTTTTCATTCATATGAATCAACATTGATTGGCTATAGTGCAGCTTATGCCGTTATG
>NZ_CBCSIW010000003.1:264846-399660 GCF_965139575.1 Comamonas aquatilis
TATATTATATATTTTTATTTCTTATAAACTTAGTAAGGGAAAAAAATGAAAGGGCTTTTTGCGACATTAAAGTCCATAGCATATGTAGTTAATCTTGTTTTTATTTATTATTATCATGGGTATTATTCTAATGAATATCAAGGCTATGGCCAAATAGTTATTGATTTTGAATATTTTATTTTATTTTTGACTGCAATTCTGTTTACTTCGTTTTTGATGGGGAGAGAGTACAAAAAACCTTCCGATTTTTTTCTTTTGCTGTATGGGCTGATAGTCATTGTGCCATATTCTGTCTTTCCCGATATTTGGGGGAGGGGGAATGGTACAGTTGTATTTAACTTGATTTTGGTTGCGGCTCCATTTTTTTGTGTATTATTTATTTGTGGTATGGAGTTAAAGCTTCCTAAGTTCTCCATTGCGCGAGAAAGCTTAATCGAAAAAATAATTTTATTAGTATCTGTGTTGACGGTTGTTATGCTGCTCCTAAATAGGCCGGAGTCTGCCTCTTTTTCCTTTGCTGATAGCTATACCAGAAGAATTGAGGCTCGGGATGTATATGGCACAGGATCGGTTCAATCCTATCTTTCGGCTATGGTTATGAATGGTGTCCTTCCTATTTTAGTTTTTATTGGTGTTTTTTGGCGCAGAATGATATTCTTGTTGATTGGGTTTTTCCTGTATTTGGGATTTTTTTACATATATGGTGTTAAGGCTCCGGTTATTTATATGATTTTTTCTGGATTATTTGCCCATTCTTTGAGGAGGGGCGGTGATGGACGTCATTTTTATGTATCGATTGGCTATATTTTTCTTGGCTGTTTTGCATTGGTTTGGCTGGAGCTTTTGATTTTTGGATACTCCTATCTAGAGGATTACCTTATTCGACGGCTTTTTTATGTAGGTAGCTATCTCATTGGGGCGTATTTTGAATTAATCAATAGCAATATTTTTTCATGGAGCCATGGCTTGGTAGTCCCAACCTTGAAATCAATCAGTGTGTATGTGGGAGAGGATTTTCTGGGGTTGCCTGATACCAATGCAAACACAAATACATTTTTGTATTTTTTGGCTCAGTATGGTTTGTTTGGGTATGTGTTTGTTATGTTTTTTGTTGGATGTTTTCTTTCTTTTTTGAATTCTATTCGGTTTAAGAATAAGATATTTATTCTTATTTCTATAATGTATTCCATATTAATTTTAGAGCAGTCGGCGACCACGGCTCTTGTTTCTTCCGGAATTGGATTGTTAGTCATAGCTTTTTATATGTCAAAAACCCGTGAATCCGGAAATTGCGAGTGATCAAAGTTAGCTAGGAAGTATTTGGATGATTGCAATCATTGATTACGATATTGGAAATGTTGCTGCCGTGGCAAACATGCTGCAGCGACTAGGCTTGCCATGTAAAGTTACTGCACGCGCTGATGAGGTGGAGCAGGCCGAGCGGATCATCCTGCCGGGTAATGGCGCATTCGACGCCTGCATGCAAAATTTACGTGCCAGTGGTCTGATCCCAGTGCTGGAGCAGCAAGTTTTACAACGTTGTGTGCCGCTGTTGGGCATCTGCGTGGGGGCACAGATGTTGGGTCATGGCAGTGAAGAAGGGCAGGAGCCGGGGCTGGGTTGGATTGATATGTGGGTCAAGCGTTTTCCGGCACTGCCTGGCCTGAGAATTCCACATATGGGCTGGAATCGGGTGCAGCCGATCCAGCCCACCAATCTGCTGACGAAGGACATGACGGCAGAGGCACGGTTTTATTTCGTGCACAGCTATTACATGGCTCCACAAGATTCAGCAAATATTTTGCTACAGGCGAATTACGGTATTGATTTCGCTGCTGGGGTGGTGCGCGACAATATTGCCGGGGTGCAATTCCATCCTGAGAAAAGTCATCGTTTCGGTAAGCAATTGCTAGCCGCTTTCGTAGGAGGAGATCGATCTTGCAAGCGCGTGTAATTCCTTGTTTGCTAGTGCGTGGCAATGGACTGGTGAAGACCACAAAGTTCAAGAATGCGGTATATGTGGGCGATCCGGTTAATGCTGTGCGTATTTTTAGTGACAAAGAGGCGGATGAAATCGTCATCCTTGATATCGATGCTTCACGCGAGGGGCGGGAACCCAACTATGAATTGATTGCCGAAATGGCCGGCGAAGCTTTCATGCCTGTAGCCTATGGCGGTGGAGTGCGTAGCTTGGAGCAGATTCGGCGCCTGATCCGTTCGGGCGTGGAGAAGGTGGTAATTAATACCCTGGCCACGGAATCCACCGACACGATTCGTGCTGCTGTAGATGTATTTGGAAGTCAGGCCATCGTGGGGGCGGTGGATGTGAGGCGCAAGCTGTTGGGCGGTTACGCCGTAGTAGCCAAGTCCGCTACGGTACAGACGCGGTTGAATTTGCAGCAGCACATTCAAAACCTGGTGCAGGCTGGTGTGGGTGAGTTGTTCGTCAACGACATTGAGCGCGATGGCACAATGGCTGGCTACGACCTAGCACTGGTGCGCAGTGTGGCGCAGGCGCCAGTGCCGGTGGTTGTTTGCGGCGGCGCGGGAACAATGGAGCATTTGCGCCAAGCCGTGTACGAAGGTGGCGCCTCGGCCGTCGCTGCAGGCAGCATGTTTGTGTTTCATGGAAAGCACCGAGCGGTGCTTATCAACTATCCCAAGGCTGCCGAACTGGAACAAAAATTTTCCCAACCATGAACACGATGAAATACCAGTGCTGTACCCGGTGCGTGATGGACACGACCGATTCGGAGATTACATTTGACTCACAGGGCGTTTGTAACCATTGCCGCCAATTTGACGAACGGGCAGGCAGGGAATGGTTTCCCAACGAAGAGGGGCGTCGTCGCTGGGCTGAGATGGTGCAGCAGATCAAGGTCAGCGGGAAAGGGCAAGAGTACGACTGCATTTTGGGTCTAAGTGGCGGAGTGGATAGTTCCTATCTTGCCCTCAAGGTTCACGAGTGGGGGCTGCGTCCACTGGTCATGCATGTGGACGCTGGATGGAATAGTGAATTGGCCGTGGCTAATATCGAGGCCATCGTCAAGCATTGCGGCTATGACTTGCATACTCATGTGGTGGATTGGGAGGACATGCGTGATTTGCAATTGGCATATTTGCGTGCGGCTGTAGCCAATCAGGACGTGGCGCAAGATCACATCTTCTTTTCCAGCCTTTACCATTTTGCAACCCGCAATCGTGTTCGCTACATATTGTCAGGCGGTAATCTGGCGACAGAGGGAATTTTCCCGTCGGCATGGCATGGCAGTGCTATGGATTCCGTGAATCTCAAAGCTATTCATAAAAAATATGGTGAGCGCAAACTTGCCAAATACGAGACAATTAGTTTTTTTGATTGTTACTTGTGGTATCCATTCGTCAAGAAGATGCGAACGGTAAGGCCATTGAATTACATGCCTTACGACAAGGCGGCTGCGCTCAAAGAGTTGGAAGAGACGGTTGGATATAAGCCTTACCCGCGAAAACACGGAGAATCCGTTTTCACAAAGTTGTTTCAGAATTATTATCTTCCGCAAAAATTTGGTATGGACAAGCGCCGTCCCCATTTTTCTAGCTTGATCGTTTCTGGTCAGATGACGCGTGACGAGGTACTGGAGAAGCTCCAGGAGCCACTATATAGCCCGGCCGAGCTGGAAATTGATATCACTTATTTCTGCAAGAAACTTCGCATATCGCGTCAGGAGTTTGATGAACTGATGAGAGCCCCCATTCATCACTATACGGAATTCCCAAATTGGGATGCTCGTTATAGAGCGCTAAAGCGCGTGCAAGGGTTGGTGACAAAGGCGCTGGGGCGCGATATTAGGGTGTATTCGTGACAAGAATTGCTCATCTCACGTCCGCACATCCTCGCTACGATACCCGGATCTTCCTTAAGGAATGCACTTCGCTCGCCAATCACGGCTATACCGTCAGTCTGGTAGTGGCAGATGGCAACGGAGACGAAGTGAAAAGCGGCGTGGCGATCCACGATGTGGGTGCTTCTCTGGGGCGTCTTGATCGCATACGTCAAGCACCAGGGCGGGTGCTGTCCAAGGCGTTGCTGCTGGATGCAGATGTTTATCACCTGCACGACCCCGAGCTGATTCCCATCGGGCTGAAGCTTAAAAAGGTTGGCAAGAAGGTGATTTTCGATGCGCATGAGGATGTGCCTAAGCAACTTCTAAGCAAGCCTTACTTGAATCCACCCGCCCGTTGGTTGCTTTCGCGTGTGTTTGGCATGTATGAGCGCCGAGCCTGCAGCAGGCTGGATGCCGTCGTGGCTGCAACGCCTTTCATTCGTGAGAAGTTTGCAGCCATGGGCGTACGCACGGTAGATATCAACAACTTTCCGTTGCTGGGCGAACTTTCCAGTGGTGAGGTGGATTGGCTACAGAAGCAAGAGCAGGTGTGCTATGTGGGCGGCATAGGCCGCATTCGCGGCATTCTGGAGGTAGTGCAGGCCATGAATTTGCTGACCAGTGGGGCACGCTTGCAGTTGGTCGGCGCGTTCGGTGAACCAGAGGTGGAGGCACAAGCCCATCGAGATATGGGTTGGCGGCAGGTGGATGCCTTGGGTTTCCTGGGGCGCAACGAGGTCGCACAAGTACTTGTCAGATCGGTGGCGGGCCTAGTGACGTTCTTGCCTGCGCCCAATCACATCGATGCCCAACCCAACAAGATGTTCGAATACATGAGTGCTGGCGTGCCTGTAATCGCGTCGCACTTTCCTTTATGGCGCGAAATTATCGAAGGCAATTCCTGTGGTCTGTGTGTGGATCCATTGGATCCCTCAGCCATTGCACGGGCCATTGATTACCTGGTCACACACCCTCAAGAGGCTGAGCGTATGGGGCGCAACGGGCAGCGTGCAGTGGCAGAAAAATACAACTGGACTTTGGAAGAGGCCAAGTTACTGGAGTTCTATAAAGGGTTGGAGGGAATCTAAGCTGGATCTAGCTCCTGCCAGATACTGCAAGTGCTGTAGGCTCTAAACATAAAGAAATTTGATGAAAAAAATTCTCACCATCGTCGGTGCTCGCCCGCAGTTCATCAAGGCTAGCGTCGTCTCGCGCGCCATTGCCCAAACGTCTGGTTTGCAAGAGGTATTGGTTCACACTGGCCAGCATTTCGACGCCAACATGTCCGACGTGTTTTTCATGCAGCTCGGCATCCCGCGTCCGCATCATCAGCTTGACATTCACGGCGGCAGCCATGGTGAGATGACAGGGCGCATGCTGATCGAGATTGAGGGCATTCTGTTGGCCGAACGGCCTGACTGCGTGCTGGTCTATGGCGATACTAACTCTACCCTGGCAGGCGCGTTGGCTGCTGCCAAGCTGCACATTCCGGTGGCGCATGTCGAGGCGGGGCTGCGTAGTTTCAATATGAAGATGCCCGAGGAAATCAACCGCATCCTCACTGATCAAATCAGTGACATTCTTTTTTGTCCTACCCAGACTGCGATGGACAATCTGGTGCGCGAAGGTTTTAGCGACAAGCCGGTGCAACTCTTGCAAGTGGGCGACGTGATGCAGGATGCAGCGCTGCTGTTTTCCCAGGCGGCGGAGCACACCCAGGTGAGCTGTGTAGAGGGCGATGGCTTTATTCTGGCCACCTTGCATCGCGCAGAGAACACCGATGATCCGGCACGCCTAGCCGCTATTGTGGGCGCATTGAACACATTGCACTCCAGTGTGGCGTCGGTGGTTTTACCGCTACACCCACGTACTCGCGCGGCCATTGCCAAGGCGGGTTTGACGCTGGATGTACAGGTAATAGATCCCATAGGCTACTTGGAGATGGTCGCTCTGCTACGCCGATGTGCCTTGGTGCTGACCGATAGCGGCGGGGTGCAGAAAGAAGCCTTTTTCTTTGGCAAAGCTTGCGTGACGATGCGTGATCAGACTGAGTGGGTGGAGTTGGTGCAAGTGGGGGCCAATACCCTGGTGGGGGCGGATGCTGAAGCTATTGTTAGTGCAGCAAGAGCCAATTTGGGACGAATGGTAAGCGACGATGGACAGCTTTACGGTGGAGGGGCAGCGGCTCGGCACGTTGTGACCCAACTCAAGCGAGTGTTTCACGCTGTTTGAACTTGGAAGATATATGTGCGGAATATTTGGATTTATTGCTAAAAATCAAGTCAACAAAAAGAGTTTGATGACTCTAGCCCTGCATGCGCGGCAGCGGGGGCGAGACTCTAGCGGGTTGATTTATGCCGATCGTTCAGCCTATCAGGTTGCGCGCGCGGATTACGATATAAAAAGGTTGATTTCAGAGGTAAAGCCTTTTGATTCGTCGTTTGTCTTTGGCCATAGCAGGCTGATTACTAATGGTCTCTCAGATAATCAACCGATAGTTCGTGGTGGTATTTGTGTTATCCACAATGGAATTATCGTTAACGACGCTGATGTCTGGACGAAAATCAAGCCTTCCCGAAAGCTTGAAATTGACAGTGAAGTGATTGCCGCCATTGCTGAACAGCACCTTGAAGAGTCTGGTGATAGTTTGGATGGCTTGGCAAAAAAAGTACTTGATTTATGTGTGGGCGTGGTTGCCTGCGCTATCGTTATACCCCGATTGGGTAGAGCCGTACTGTTTTCAAATAATGGTAGTCTGTACTTTGGTTCACTTCAGGATGGTGTTTGCTTCTCTTCCGAAAAATATCCACTTAGTCAGATTGGTTGTTTGAATATTAAGCAAGTTAGAGAAGATTCTATTATTTTGGAATTGCCGATTAATACCGAAATTAAGATCTCTGATAATATTCAGCGTACGCATAATCTTATCCCTCAATTTCAGTATGTGGCAGTGGAAGAGAAGCAGTTGCTCTATCCAAGGCCAAACTTGCGTCGCTGCACGCGCTGTATTCTTCCAGAAACTATGCCATTCATCTCGTTTGATTCGAATGGTGTATGCAATTATTGTCATCACTACACCCCGCGAAATGTTCCAAAACCAAAAGAAGAAATTTTCAATCTGGTGGAAAATTATCGTCGTGCTGGTGCAACCGATTGCATTGTGCCATTCTCTGGCGGGCGTGACAGTTGCTATGGATTGCATTTGATCGTCAAAGAACTAAAGATGAATCCAGTCACCTACACCTACGATTGGGGTATGGTGACAGATCTTGGGCGCCGGAATATTAGCCGCATGTGCGCTGCTTTAGGCGTGGAAAACATCATCGTCGCAGACGATATAGCCAAGAAGCGCAGAAATATTGCCACAAATCTCAAGGCTTGGTTAAAGAATCCACACCTTGGAATGATCAGCATCTTGACTGCCGGCGACAAACATTTCTTTCGCCATGTTGAGACAGTGAAGCAGCAAACTGGTGTAAATCTGAATCTTTGGGGTGTGAATCCACTGGAAGTTACGCACTTTAAAGCGGGATTTCTTGGTGTGCCGCCCGCTTTTGATGAAAAACGGGTTTATATGCATGGATGGCATAAGCAAATTGAGTATCAGAGTTTGCGCTTCAAGGCCATGTTGAAAAGTCCAGGTTATTTCAATAGCTCGTTATGGGATACCTTGTCAGGGGAGTACTACCGCAGCTTCACTGAGAAGAAGGACTATTATCATATTTTTGATTACTGGCGCTGGGATGAGAAGGCGATTGATGACACGCTAGTCAATGATTATGGTTGGGAGTTGGCTGTCGACACTAGTACCACATGGCGCATCGGAGACGGCACTGCAGGTTTTTACAACTATATTTATTATCTTGTTGCTGGCTTCTCTGAGCATGATACGTTCCGCAGCAATCAAGTGCGTGAGGGGGAAATTACCCGTGAGCGCGCTTTGGATTTGGTGCGTGAAGAAAATCGTCCCCGTTATCAGAATATTCGCTGGTATCTTGATGCGCTTGGTTTGAATTTTAATGAGGTTATAAGTATTGTAAATAGTATACCTAGGCTTTATAAAGAGCATGCTTAATTATGAAGAAAAATATTTGGTATATTAATAAATACTTTGCACCTAAAACGAGTTCAACACCTGGTGGACGTGACTGGAATTTATTGAAAGAAATTTCAGATTTGGGTTATTGTGTTGTTGTTATTGCGTCTGATTCAAATTCCGTGTGGGAGACGGAGGTTTTAAATAAGGCAGTAACCAAGGAAAATAAAGAGGGTTTGGATATTGTTTGGTTAAGAACAATGAAGTATGGTGCGGCAAAATCTTTTAAAAGAATATTAAGCTGGCTGCATTTTGAATGGAATGTTTTTTGGCTTCGTAAGAATAGTTTGCCCAAGCCAGATGTGATTGTTATTTCTAGTCTTTCTTTGTTGACTATAATTAATGGTATTTTTTTAAAGAAAAAATACGGATGTAAATTGATATTTGAGATAAGAGATATTTGGCCGCTAACAATTATTGAGGAAAATGGATTTTCTGATAAAAATCCTTTTGTTAAATTTTTATCATTTATCGAGCGACTTGGTTATGTGAGATCTGATGCAATAATTGGGACCATGCCAAACTTGGAAGAGCATGTTAGAGCTGTTTCCTCATCGACAGCTCCTGTTTATTGCATTCCAATGGGGGTTTCTGAGGCCTTGCTAAAGGATTTTTCGGGTTCTCCTAAATATTGCGATGATGATATTTTTCCTGAAAATAAATTAAAAATAATATATGCGGGTACTGTTGGAATTACTAATGCGCTAGATGTTTTCTTTGAGGCGGCTGAAAATTTCGATGAAAGTGATGATGTTTTATTTTATATTCTTGGTGATGGTGCGTTGAAGGAGGATTTTCAAAAGAAATATTCGCACTTGAAAAATGTTATTTTTCTTCCTAGGGTGGATCGATATTTAGTTCAGTCTGTTTTGAAAAAGTGTGATGTTGTTTATTTTTCAACATTCCATTCCAAGGTTTGGAATTTTGGACAATCCTTGAATAAAATAGTTGATTATATGCTTTCCGGGAAAATGATTTTGGCATCATACTCTGGGTATCCTTCAATGATTAATGAGGCTAAGTGCGGTTTTTTTGTTCCTGCTGGTGATAGTGCTGCGTTGATTGATTCAATTAAGAAAATTTTGAAGATGGAGAAATTTGAAATTGAAAAAATTGGGGAAAATGGGAAAGCTTGGTTGTTGGAGAATAGAAGGTATTCAAAATTAGCTAGGGACTTTGAATCTATATTAAAAGATATAAAGTGCTGATGGGCAGTTTTTTATTAACAGGAGCTTCCGGCTTCATTGGTCAAGGGGTTTTTCAACAGTTGATTGGCTGTGGCATACCCGTACGCCCGGTATACCGCTCTGCGGCCCAGGCTGCTTGCGTAGTTGGGGCTGTGGTTGTGTCTAATTTGGAAGCGGATACCGATTGGACTGCGGCATTGCAAGGGGTGGATGTGGTCATTCACGCCGCAGCTCGCGCCCATATCATGCGGGACGAGGCGTTAGACCCCTTGACTGAATACCGGCGCGTGAATGTGGTTGGAACGCTGAATTTGGCCCGTCAGGCGGTAGCCGCAGGAGTGAAGCGCTTCGTGTTTGTCAGTTCGGTGGGGGTCAATGGCGTAGCCACTTATGGCAAACCATTTACTTCGGACGATGTGCCTTCTCCAGCGGGCCCTTATGCGCTTTCAAAGTGGGAGGCTGAACAGGGCTTGTGTTCCATCGCTGCGCAGACGGGGTTGGAGGTGGTTATTATCAGGCCCCCATTGGTTTATGGCCCGCAAGCGCCTGGCAATTTTGGACGCTTGGTTTCGGCCGTGCGGCGGGGTACTTGGCTCCCGTTGGGTGCCGTGCATAACCGGCGCACACTGGTAGCGTTAGAAAATTTGGTGGATTTGATTGCACTGTGTGCCAAGCACCCTTCTGCGGCAAACCAGGTGTTTATGGCGGGTGATGCAGAGGATGTGTCCACGACGTTGCTTTTGCAGCGTATTGGGCAGGCGGTAGGCTACCCTGCACGGCTGTTGCCTGTGCCGGTGTCGCTGATGCGAGCAGGGGCGCTGCTGCTGGGTAAGGCTCAGGTAGTGGACAAAGTTTGTGGTGATTTGCAGGTAGATATTGGCAAGGCCAGAGCATTGTTGGGTTGGATGCCTCCGGTGGATATGCAAACGGCCATGCGGTCTTTGAGTGGTGAGGGGTTGTGATGCTGCGTTTGCTAGATATTTTTTTCGCTTTTCTGGGGCTGGTGCTGGGGTTCCCGCTACTTTTTGTGGTGTATGTAGTGGGCTTGTTTGATACGGGTGCGCCGTTGTTTCGGCAAGAACGGGTAGGGCGAAACCAGAAGCCATTCACGCTGGTGAAGTTCCGCACCATGCGTGTAGGGACGGCTTCGGTGGCCAGCCATTTGGCCGATGCCCAGGCCATTACCCCCATGGGCCAGTTTTTGCGTCGCACCAAGCTAGATGAGTTGCCACAGTTGTGGAACGTGCTCAAGGGTGATATGAGCCTCGTAGGCCCTAGGCCAGGGCTTTTCAATCAAACAGAGCTTCTCAATGCGCGTCAGCGCAATGGAGTGTTTTCTGTGCGACCAGGCATTACTGGGCTGGCTCAAGTCAATGGTATTGATATGTCAACGCCAGAATTACTTGCAGAGATGGATGCAAAGATGTTGGCTAATTTGACTATCGCAGGGTATTTCCGTTTTATTTTTCAAACTGTGATGGGAGGGGGGCGCGGTGACGCGGTAGGCAAGTGAGTGGCGAATCCCGGAAAACAAAGCGGAAGGTGTTCCTGCAAGGAAGGCATTATGTTGCTAAGTACAGGGTTGTTGTCATTGCTTGGATTGCCTCGACGCGTTAAGCAAGCATTGGTGTTGTTAGTTGATGGTGCGGCTGCGTTGTTGTCGGTCTGGTTGGCGTTCTATCTTCGCATTGACCAGATCGGCTGGCCGGTGATGGATCAGGCCAAGGTGTACGGTCTGGCTGTTGTGCTATTCGTGCCTATCTTTGTTCGCATGGGTCTTTACCGGGCCATATTCCGTTATGCCGGTATGCCGGCTGTCGTAGCGACCGCGATTTCCGTTGTTATCTACGGCATTTTCTTTTTTGTGGCTTTGCTATGGGCGCGCTGGGATGGTGTGCCGCGCAGTATTGGCCTGATTCAGCCAATTCTATTTTTGCTGCTGGCTGGTGGCTGGCGCATTCTCGCTCGCTATTGGTTGTCCGGAGTGAGCGATGCCGAGCATGAGTCAGCTCCTAAAAAGCATCTACTGATTTATGGTGCCGGCGAAGCGGGAGTACAGACGGCATCGGCGCTGGGTGTAATGCGTGAGTTCGCTGTACGTGGGTTTGTTGATGATGATCTGGGCAAGATTGGGCGCACTATCAACGGTGTTTCTATTATTGCGCCTGCGGATGTAGCTTCGTTCGTTCAACGACACCGGATTTCCGACATCCTGTTGGCCATTCCCTCTCTGAACCGCCTGCGGCGCAGAGAAATTATTGACCAGTTGCAATTGCTGCCTGTGCATGTGCGATCGCTGCCAGGAATGCTGGACCTTGCTTCGGGCAAGGTGTCGGTGACAGATTTCCAGGAGTTGGACATTGAGGACCTGCTGGGCCGAGATCCCGTCGCACCGGATCCGCAATTGCTTGCACGGGATCTGGCGGATAAAGTGGTGCTGGTGACAGGGGCGGGTGGCAGCATTGGCAGTGAGTTGTGCCGGCAGATCATTCAAGAGCGGCCACGTGCCTTGGTACTGGTCGAGCACAATGAGTATGGCCTGTACGAAATTCACCGCAATCTCGAGTTGCTGTGCAAAGAGCATGGACTGTCTGTGCAACTTTTGCCTCGGCTGGGAAGTATCCGGAATCTGCGCCGGTTGAGTGCCATTTTTACGGATTGCAGACCCCATACTGTGTACCACGCGGCGGCTTACAAGCATGTGCCCTTGGTGCAGGCAAATCCGGCCGAAGGTATTTTGAATAATGTTTTCGGCACACTCAATGTGGCCCGTGTGTCCATGGCGCTGGGAGTTGAGCGCTTTGTGCTGATTTCTACCGACAAGGCTGTGCGGCCGACCAACGTCATGGGTGCCAGCAAGCGCATGGCCGAGTTGGTGCTCCAGGCTATGGCTGGTGCATCGGCGGTAGGTTTTGCCGCCATCGATGAAGAGTCAGAAAGCGCGCTGACAGCAAACAAGACCTGTTTTTGCATGGTGCGCTTTGGCAATGTACTGGGCAGCAGCGGCAGTGTCGTGCCGCTGTTTCGCAATCAGTTGCGAAGCGGCGGGCCGCTGACGGTCACGCATGCGGCAGTTACCCGTTATTTCATGACGATCCCCGAAGCGGCTCAGCTGGTTTTGCAGGCGGGTGCCATGGGCAATGGGGGAGATGTGTTTGTGCTGGATATGGGCCAGCCTGTGAAAATCGTGGATTTGGCACGACGCATGATTCAGTTGTCCGGGATGACGGTCAAGGATGATGCCAATGCTTCAGGTGATATTGAGATAAAGGTGGTGGGCTTGCGCCCAGGCGAGAAGCTCTATGAAGAGCTGTTGATTGGCGACAATCCTGAAACCACGGATCATCCACGCATCATGAAGGCGCATGAGCAGTTTTTGTCATGGGAGCAATTGCTACCTCATCTGCTGACCCTGCGTGCAGCGGCAAAGGCGGGCGATGCTCAAGTGATTAACGATGTGTTGTCGCAACTGGTCAGTGGCTATGTTCGCTCCTGTGGCAATGAAGCACAGCGCATGGGCAGTGCCGCTACACAGCAGCTGGCAAGCCATCCTGCGGCTCTCTGAAGACGGCCATTCTTTATGTGTCATCTCAGTTGAGGCAAAATTCAGCTATAGAAGGCAAAGGTCGCTGTTCAGCGGCCTTTTATTTTTAACTTGTTTGAGCCCTGTTTCTGCAGGCATTCGCATCCATGGACCCCATCACCCACATTGCCCCCCGCGACAAAGCCGAAATTCTGGCCCAAGCATTGCCGTACATTCGCAAGTTCCATGGCAAGACCATGGTGATCAAGTATGGCGGAAACGCCATGACGGACCCAGCCTTGCAGGCCGACTTTGCAGAAGATGTGGTTCTGCTCAAGTTGGTGGGCATCAACCCGGTGGTGGTGCACGGCGGCGGGCCGCAGATTGAAGCGGCGCTGGGACGTCTGGGCAAGAAGGGCGAATTCATCCAGGGCATGCGCGTGACGGATGAAGAAACCATGGAAGTGGTGGAGTGGGTGTTGGCCGGCGAGGTACAGCAAGACATCGTGGGTCTGATCCATCAGGCCGGCGGCAAGGCTGTGGGCCTGACAGGTCGTGACGGTGGTCTGATTCGCGCCAAGAAGCTCAAGATGCTGGATAACAAGGATCCGAGCATCGAGCATGATGTGGGCCAAGTGGGCGATATCGTGGCCATTGATCCCAGCGTGGTGAAGGCGTTGCAGGACGACGCCTTCATTCCCGTCATCAGCCCCATTGGTTTTGGCGAGGAAAACGAAAGCTACAACATCAATGCCGACGTGGTGGCCAGCAAGCTGGCGACTGTGTTGCAAGCTGAAAAACTGGTGCTTTTAACCAACACTCCCGGCGTTTTGGACAAGGCCGGCAAGCTGTTGACCGATCTGACGGCGCGTGAAATTGATGGTTTGTTTGCCGATGGCACGATTTCCGGCGGCATGTTGCCCAAAATTTCGGGTGCTTTGGATGCAGCCAAGGCCGGCGTGAATGCGGTGCATATCATTGATGGCCGCGTGCCGCATGCCATGCTGCTGGAGATCCTGACCGATCAAGCCTACGGCACCATGATTCGCAGCCATTGAGCTTTGGGTTAGCTGTCAGGCCCTGACGCAAGGTACTTGCCCGAGGTGAGCACTTGCGGAACGCGTTACGATCCACTACTGTCGCGCGAGGCCTTTATTTGAGTGCGGTCCTGTTATCAGGTCCTGCAGCAAGCCGCCTTCGGGCGGCTTTTTGTTTTTTGAGCTAGGTAGGACTGTATGCGTTTGCTTCTGGTGGAAGATGATGTGATGGTAGCCAGCGGTATCAAGCTGGGTCTTTCTGACGCTGGTTATGCCGTGGACTGGGTGGGCAGCGCCGAGCGTGCGCTGGAGGTGCTGGCTTCCGAAGCTTTTGATGTGGCGGTGATCGATATCGGCTTGCCGGGGATTAACGGGCTGGAGCTGACCCGCCGCTTGCGCAACAGCGAGATGGAGAGCAAGGCCATGCCGGTGCTGATTCTTACGGCGCGCGATGCCTTGCAGGACCGGGTACAGGGCCTGGATCTGGGCGCGGATGACTATATGGTCAAGCCTTTCGAGTTGCCCGAGCTGCTGGCGCGCCTGCGTGCCCTCATGCGTCGCTCGCAGGCAGCGACGTCCGCCGTGCTGAATTTTGGCTGCATAGAACTGGATACCGCAGGCCGTCGGGCCGGTGCCCGCCAGGCGCAGCAAGACGGCGAGAGCGAAGGCAGGCTGCTGCCCATAGACCTGGGCCCGCGCGAATGGACGGTGCTGGAGTATTTGCTGCTCAACGCCCCCAAGCCGGCCAGCAAGGACAAGCTTTTGCAGGCCTTGACCGGCTGGGATCGCGAAATCACGCCCAATGCCGTGGAAGTCTATGTCTCGCGCCTGCGCAGCAAGCTGGAGCCCCATGGCGTGGCGCTGCGATCCATTCGAGGCTTTGGCTACAGGCTGGAGCTGATGCCTGAAGCGGGCTGATTAAAGTAAAAAGTAATAGCTGTTTGCGCCCGCATTGTTTTGATTTCGAAATCAAACAAGATTGAAATCGTTTCAATGAATGCGCATGCCGCTATGGTTTATATAGTGTCTGTGCATTTTTCTCACGACTTGGCGCCATGACCGCGAATCTGCGTTTACGCCTGCTGGTGCTGTTGCTTGTGCCGCTGGTTTTGCTGGCGCTCATGGGTGGCTGGTTCAGTTACAGCTCGGCAGATGCAGCGTCCACCCAGCACGACCAGCGCCTGCTGCGTCTGCTGCCGGCCTTGGCTGATTCCGTGCTGGCCCCCTCGATTGCCGAAGGCACGCCGCCTCTGGTATCGCTGGCGCCTTCGGTGGAGGATTTCTTGCGCGGCCAGGGCGATGAGGTGGGCTATGCCATTGGCGATCTGAATGGCAATGTGGTGGCCGGCGATACCTGGATCAAGTTTGACGTTCCCGGTACCTCGCTGGCCGAATTTCACAGCCAGGAGCACGACGGTGTCACCTATCGGGTGGGCGTGCTCAAGGCCGAGACCTATGGCGCGGGCGAGATGGTGGTGATGCTGGCCGACAGCTCCGATGTGCGCCAGCAGTGGGTGCGCCAGCTGCTCATGCATGTGCTGCTGCCCAATCTGCTCTTGATTGCCGGTGCTGCCGTGGCGATTTACTGGTCGGTAAGCCGTGCCTTCAAGCCTTTGCACAAGCTCACGCAGGCCGTGGAGCGGCGCTCGCCGCGCGATCTGAGCCCGATTGACGAGACAACCTCGCCAGAGGAAGTGCGGCCGCTGGTGCACTCGCTCAACCGCTTGTTCTCTCTGGTCAATGCCCAGGCCGAAGGTCAGCGCCGCTTTGTGGCCGATGCCGCCCACCAGCTGCGCACCCCGCTGGCTGCGCTGCAGGCCCAGGTGGAGGCCTGGGCTCTGAGTGGGCAGGAAGCACAGCGCATTGCCAAGCGCACCGGCGAAGAGGCTCAGGTGGTGCTCAGCGTGGCGCAGATCGAGCAGCTGCGAGACGCCACGCGCCGCACCTCGCAGCTGGCGCGCCAGCTGTTGGCCCTGTCTCGGGCCGATGCACGCAATGCGGAAATGCAGCCGATTCAAAAAGTCGAGCTCAAGGACTTGTGCGAGAGCATGCTGGAGCTGTTCATTGACAGCGCTTCCAACAAGGGCCTGGATTTCGGTTTGGAGGTTGAGCCGGTTTGTGTCTGGGGCCACAGCTGGCTGTTGCGCGAGTTGGTCTCCAACCTGGTAGAAAACGCCATCAAATACACGCCCGAAGGCGGCAGCGTCACCTTGCGTTGCGGCCAGCGCCAGACGCCGCTGGGCACGGATGATTCTGTGCTCCTGGGTCTGCCTGGCGTCACGGGCTGGGCGTTTGTGGAAGTCGACGACGATGGCCCGGGCGTGCCCGAGGCCGAGCGCAGCCAGATCACCCAGCGTTTTTATCGGGCCCAGGGCGTGGTGGGCGAAGGCACGGGTCTGGGTCTGGCGATTGCCGACGAGATCGCGCAGCTGCACCAGGGTGCGCTCAGTTTTGATGAAGCAAGCAGCGGGAAAGGTTTGCTGGTCAGACTTGAGTTGCCGATTCAAGCTCCAGCGGAGAGCACTGATGATGGCAAGGTGCTCTAGGAACGGGTATTTCTCGGTTAACCTTGAAGATTGGTGAGCGCGGCGGTTATCCAAGGGCAGCGGGAGCATTGCAAATCAGTTGCAAGCAATTTCCAATGAGCTTGGCTGCCTGACAACCTGCCGACAGAGGGGCAGCTTTGTGCTTATCAGCGCAACAGGCTGTGAGAAAATTGTTATAAATATTGAATCGCCTATGTCTGAGTCTGAAGTTCTGTCACCCGTATCCAATCCTGACAATGCAGCGGAGGACTTGTCCGCAACTCCTGCCATGGCCCCGGCTCGCAAACGTCCCAAGCCTGGCGAGCGTCGCGAGCAAATCCTGCAGGCTCTCGCTGCCATGCTGGAAAAGCCCGGTGCCGATCGCATCACCACGGCTGCGCTGGCCGCCCATCTGGGTGTCAGCGAAGCGGCTTTGTACCGTCACTTTGCCAGCAAGGCTCAGATGTTCGAAGGCCTGATCGAGTTCATCGAGCAGTCCGTGTTCACGCTGGTGCAGCAGATCGTGGGCCGCGATGTACCCGACGCGCCGCATGACGCCATCGAAGGTGCACGCAATGCCAACCGCGTGATTGCCCTGCTGCTGCAGTTTGGTGAGAAAAATCCCGGCATGGTGCGCGTGATGGTGGGCGATGCCATCGTGTTCGAACACGAGCGTTTGCAAGCCCGCATGAACCAGTTCTTTGACCGCATCGAATCCACGCTGCGCCAGTGCCTGCGCCCTGCAGCCGGTGCCATGGGCTCGGCCGCGCCTACGGCCGAGGCCTCGGTGGCTGCCAGCGTGCTGGCTTCGTTTGCTTTGGGACGTTTGCAGCGTTATGCTCGCTCGGGCTTCCGCCGCCTGCCTACCGAACATCTTGATTCCAGCCTGGCCATGATGGTGGTCGTGTAAGCAGCAAGATCGCTTCATGTCTTTCAAAAACGCCGCAGCCGCAAGGCTGGCGGCGTTTTTTCATGGCGGATCCAGCAGCGGTGTGATGCCGGCGGGAATAGCTGAAAGCGGAGGAGGGAGCGGGAAAGCCAGGGGCTTTTTTATTTAGGTATTTACCCTTGAGGCACTCGGAGTTGCGGCAGAACTTGTGCAAAATAGAACGAACGTTCGTTTTATTGGATTTTTCATGGCTTCGTCGTCCGTCTCCCGTTCCAACTCTGCCCGTGCTGCAGCCCATGCGCCTGGTCGTGCTTCAAGGCGCCAGGCGGATGTTGCCGACGCTGCTGGCAATGCGGTGAGCAAGTCTCGCAAAGTGGCCGCAACTGCGCAAGCCGTGGACAACACTGAGGCCCAGGAGAGCTTGGCACTCGAAAGCCGTGCCGCTAAATCGGGCCGCGCCCTGCCCAAGGGCCAGCAAACCAAGGCTGCGATTGTGGAGGCGGCGCTGAATCTGGCCACGCACATCGGCTTGGAAGGTATGTCCATCGGCGCTATTGCCGAGCTGACCGGCATGAGCAAGTCCGGCGTGTTTGCCCATTTTGGCTCGCGCGAGGAGCTGCAGATCTCCGTGGTACATGAGTACCACGACCGCTTTGAGCAGGAAGTGTTCTACCCGGCTCTCGATGCTCCGCGCGGCATTCCGCGTCTGCGGGCACTGTTTGACAACTGGATGAAGCGCACCTCCATCGAGATTGACTCGGGCTGTATCTACATCAGCGGCGCCGTGGAATTCGATGACCGCACCGGCCCCGTGCGCGATGCGCTGGTCGAATCCGTCAGCACCTGGCATGCCGCCATGCGCCGCACGATTGTGCAGAGCAAAGACTGCGGCGATCTGCGCGCCGATGTGGACGAAAACCAGCTGCTGTTCGAAATCCACGGCCTGATTCTGGCCCTGCATTACGAGGCCAGATTTCTGCACAGCGAAGGCTCGCTGCAACGCGCCCAAGCGGGCTTCAACAATATTCTGGCCCGCTACGCCAGCGAGCCGCCAGCGGCCTGACCAAGGCCGGTCGCCGCGACATTCAAGCCACCATTCAACGCACAACCCATCATCACAGGAGAGACAAATGCCCAGCTACAACCCGCCTCTGCGCGATATGCAATTCCTCATGCACGAGGTCTTCAAGGTCACCGAGACCTATCAGCAAATGCCCAGGCATGCCGAGGTGGATGTGGACACCATCAACGCCGTGCTGGAAGAGGCGGGCAAGTTTGCTGCCCAGGTGACCTTCCCGCTCAATATCAGCGGCGATGCCGAAGGTTGCACGCTGGACAAGACCACCCATGAGGTCGCCACACCCAAGGGCTTCAAGGAGGCTTATGCCCAGTTCGTCGAAGGCGGCTGGCCTGCTCTGTCCTGCGATCCTGAGTACGGTGGTCAGGGCCTGCCCATGGTGCTGAATTCGGCTCTGTACGAAATGCTCAACAGCGCCAACCAGGCCTGGACCATGTACCCCGGCCTTTCGCACGGCGCCTACGAAGCCCTGCACGCCTATGGCACGCCCGAGCAGAAAAAAACCTATCTGGGCAAGCTGACCAGCGGCGAGTGGACCGGCACCATGTGTCTGACCGAACCGCATTGCGGCACCGACCTGGGCATGCTGCGCACCAAGGCCGAACCGCTGGCCGACGGCACTTACAAGATCACCGGCAACAAGATCTTCATCTCGGCCGGAGAGCACAATTTCACCGACAACATCGTGCACCTGGTGCTGGCCCGCCTGCCCGATGCGCCCGTGGGCTCCAAGGGCATCAGCCTGTTTGTGGTGCCCAAGTTCCATGTGAAGGCCGACGGCGGCCTGGGCGAGCGCAACCCCATCTTCTGCGGTGCGCTGGAGCACAAGATGGGCATCCACGGCAATGCCACAGCCCAGATCAATATCGACGGCGCCATCGGCACCCTGGTGGGCGAACCCAACAAGGGCCTGCAAGCCATGTTCGTGATGATGAATGCCGCGCGCCTGGGTGTGGGCAACCAGTCGCTGGGCCTGACCGAGGTAGCGTTCCAGAACGCTTTGGCTTACGCCAAGGACCGACTGCAGATGCGCAGCCTGTCCGGCGTCAAGGCCAAGGACAAGCCGGCCGACCCCATCATCGTCCACCCCGATGTGCGCCGCATGCTGATGACGGCCAAGGCCTATGCCGAAGGTGGCCGCGCCCTGTCCACTTTCAGCGCCTTGCTGATCGACACCGAACTCAATCACCCCGACGAAAAAGTGCGCAAGGACAGCGCCGAGCTGGTGGCCTTGCTCACCCCCATCGTCAAGGCCTTCATCACCGACAACGGCTGGACCGCGACCACGCTGAGCCAGCAGGTCTTTGGCGGCCACGGCTTCATCACCGAGTGGGGCATGGAACAGTTTGTGCGCGACAACCGCATCAACATGATCTACGAAGGCACGAACGGCGTGCAGGCGCTGGATCTGCTGGGCCGCAAGATCCTGGGCAACCAGGGCGCCACGCTCAAGAAGTTCGGCAAGCTGATCGCCAAGCTGGTGGAGGAAGAGGGCGTCAACGAGAAGATGAGCGAGTTCATCACGCCCATCGCCGTGCTGGGCGATCAGATGACCAAGTTCACCACCGAAATCGGCTTCAAGGGCATGCAAAACCCCGATGAAGTGGGCGCCGCCTCCGTGGACTATCTGCGCGTGGCAGGTCATTTGGTGTTTGGCTATTTGTTTGCCCGCATGGCCCAGGTGGCACTGCGCGAGATTGCCAGCGGCAATACCGACGCCTTCTATCTGGCCAAGCTGCAGACCGCCCGTTTCTACTTCGCCAAGCTGTTCCCCGAAACCGCCACGCTGATGCGCACGGCACGTGCGGGCAGCAAGTCCCTCATGGATACCGATGCAGCTCTGGCTTAAATAGCAGCTGGCGCACCTTGGTCTTGCAACTCAAATGCTTTTTGCATGGAGATCCATATGAATAAAGCGGTAGCAGCTCTGTTTTGCGTAGCAACTCTGGCCTCGGCTTCGGCCTGGGCGCAGATGACGCCCGTAGGCACATGGCGCAGCATGGACGAGAAAGAGAACACGCCCAAGGCGCAGGTGAAGATCAGCGAATCTGGCGGCGTGCTCACCGGCAAGGTCGAAGCCCTGCTGCGCAAGGGCGCCGACCCCAACCAGCTGTGCACCGAGTGCAAGGATGAGCTGAAAGACAAGCCCATGGTGGGCATGACGCTGATCAGCGGTGTGAAGAAGGCCGAGGGCAAAGACGTCTGGGAGGGCGGCAAGATTCTCGACCCCGAAAACGGCAAGACCTACACCGTGCGCCTGACGCCGGTGGACGACGGCAAAAAGCTGGAAGTGCGCGGCTCCATCGGCCCGTTCTGGCGCACCCAGACTTGGGTCAGAGTTCAATAATTCTCAAGACAAAACAGCCAGCGTAGGCGCGTGTGCGCTCATGCGCTGGCCTTCAATGGAACATCACACATGTCCCGATTCAATGTGAAGAAAGTCGCCGTGCTGGGCGCTGGCGTGATGGGTGCGCAGATTGCGGCCCATCTGGTCAACGTCAAGGTGCCGGTCATCCTGTTTGATTTGCCGGCCAAGGAAGGCCCCAAGAGTTCGATTGCCGAGAAAGCCATCGCCAATCTCAAGAAGCTCAAGCCCTCGCCCATAGGCGTGGCCGAAGATGCAGATCTGATTCAGCCCGCCAACTACGAAGAGCATATGAAGCTCTTGAAGGGCTGCGATCTCATCATCGAAGCCATTGCCGAGCGTATGGACTGGAAGCTCGATCTGTATCACAAGATCGCGCCGTTTGTGGCCAAGCATGCGCTGCTCGCATCCAACACCTCGGGCCTGTCCATCACCAAGCTGTCCGAGGCACTGCCCGACGCCATCAAGCCGCGCTTTTGCGGCATCCACTTCTTCAACCCGCCGCGCTACATGCCGCTGGTGGAGCTGATCAACACACCCACCACCAATGCCGAAGTGCTGGACCAGCTCGAAGCCTTTGTGACGACGGGCCTGGGCAAGGGCGTGGTGCGCGCGCACGACACGCCCAACTTCATTGCCAACCGCATCGGCATTGCCGGCATGCTCTCCACCATCAAGCAGGCCGAGAACTTCGGCCTCTCCTATGATGTGGTGGACGACCTCACGGGCAAGAAGCTGGGCCGCGCCTCCAGCGGCACCTTCCGCACCGCCGATGTGGTGGGCCTGGACACCATGGCCCATGTGGTCAAGACGCTGCAGGACAACCTCAGTCTCGAGACCGACCCCTTCTACGGCAACTTCGGCACGCCGCCCGTGCTGGCCAAGCTGATCGCGCTGGGCAATCTGGGCCAGAAGACCAAGGCCGGCTTCTTCAAGAAAGTGGGCCGCGACATCCTGCAGTTCGAGCTGGACAGCGAGGACTATGTGCCCGCCGGCGGCAAGGCCGACGAGGTCTATGGCCGCATGCTCAAAAAGCCGGCCGCCGAGCGCCTGAAGCTGCTGCGCAATGCCGAGGGTAAGGAAGGCCAGTTCCTCTGGGCCATCTTGCGCGACAGCTTTCATTACGCGGCCATCCACCTGGAGACGATTGCCGAATCCGCCCGCGATGTGGATCAGGCCATGCGCTGGGGCTTTGGCATGAAGCAAGGTCCGTTCGAGCTGTGGCAGGAGGCCGGTTGGCTGGAAGTGGCCCAGATGATCCAGGAGGACATTGATACCGGCAAGGCGCTGGCCCAGGTGCCTTTGCCGAAGTGGGTGTTCGAAGGAGCTGTGGCCCAGGCCGGTGGCGTGCATACGGGCGAGGGCTCGTGGAGCCCGGCGCTTAAGAAATTCGTAGCACGCCGCGTACTGCCGGTCTACGAAAGACAGCTGTTTCCTGAAAAACTGCTGGGCGAGGCCAATCTGCCCGACTGGCAAAGCGCGGGCACGACGATTGCCGAATCCAAGGCGCTGCGCACCTGGACGCTGGATGGCAAGGTATTGATCGCCAGCATCAAGAACAAGATGCATGCCATCAGCCCCGAAGTCATGGAAGCGCTGATGGAAGCCGTGGATGTGGCCGAGAGTGAATTCGATGCCATGGTCATCTGGTCGGGCGACACGCCGTTCAGCGTGGGCGCGGACCTGGAAGCCACCATGCCGGCCTTTGTGATCGGCGGCGCCGATGCCATCGAAAGCATTGAGCAAGAGCTGCAAAACCTGATGCTGCGCCTGCGCTATGCGCAAGTGCCCGTGGTGTCGGCCATTCATGGGCTGGCGCTGGGCGGCGGCTGCGAGCTGGCCGTGTACTCGGCCCGCCGCGTGGCCCATATGGAAAGCTATATCGGCCTGGTCGAAGTGGGCGTGGGTCTGGTGCCTGGCGCCGGCGGCCTCACCTATCTGGCCCGCCGCGCGGCCGAGAACGCCGCCACCAGCACCGGCAAGGATTTGCTGCCCTTCCTGACCGAAGGCTTTACCGCTGCCGCCATGGCCAAGGTCGGTACCAGCGCCATCGAATCGCGCAAGCTCGGTTATCTGCTCGATAGCGACATTGTGGTGCCGCACAAGGATGAGGTGCTGTTTGTCGCCATCAACGAGGCCAAGGCCATGGCCGCCGGCGGCTGGCGTGCGCCGCTCAAGCGCCCCTTCCCGGTGGCAGGTCGCAGCGGCATTGCCACCATCAAGGGCTCGCTGGTCAATATGCGCGATGGCGGCTTTATCAGCGAGTTCGACCAGCATGTGGCGGGACTGATTGCCAACGTGGTCTGCGGCGGTGACGTCGATGCGGGCACGCTGGTGGATGAGGCCTATCTGATGAAGCTGGAGCGTCAGGCTTTCTGCCATTTGATTGCTCACCCCAAGACCCATGAACGGATTTTGGGCATGCTCAACACCGGCAAGCCGGTAAGGAACTGACATGACCCCCTGAGCCGCTTCGCGCCTTCCCCCATAGGGGGACGACAGCCTCGCTGCGGGGCGGCCCTTGCTTGCTGTCCCTGGTTTGGAGTGCGCCAGTCTTCTGGGACGCGTCCTTTTCAGGGCCGGCGGGTGGAGTGATAAATAACTGAGATCAAGGAGCAATCTCCATGAAGCAAATCCAAGACGCCTATATCGTTGCCGCCACGCGCACGCCCATCGGTCGCTCGCACAAAGGCTATTTCCGCAACTACCGGCCCGACGATCTGCTGGCCACCACGTTGAAGGCGGCGCTGGCCCAGGTGCCGGGCCTGGATCCGGCCGCCATTGAAGACATCATCTGCGGCTGCGCCATCCCCGAAGCCCAGCAAGGCCTGAACGTGGCGCGCATTGGTGCCGTGCTCGCGGGCCTGCCCAACAGCATCGGCGGCATCACGGTGAACCGCTTCTGCGCCTCCGGCCTCTCTGCCGTGGCCATGGCTGCCGACCGCATCCGTGTGGGCGAGGCCGATGTGATGGTGGCCGCTGGAGTGGAAAGCATGAGCATGGTGCCCATGATGGGCAATGCGCCCAGCCTCTCGCCCAGCATCTTCGAGCGCGATGGTGATGTGGGCATTGCCTACGGCATGGGGCTGACGGCCGAGAAAGTGGCCCAGCAGTGGAAGGTTTCGCGTGAGGCGCAGGACGCGTTTGCGCTGGAATCGCACCGCCGTGCCATGGCGGCCCAGCAAGCCGGTGAATTCAGTGATGAAATCACGCCCATCGAGGTGACGGACCGCACGCTGAATATCGCCACCGGCGAGCCCGTGGTCAGCACCCGCAGCGTCAATCTGGATGAAGGCCCGCGTCCCGACACCAGCCTGGAAGGCCTGGCCAAGCTGCGCACCGTGTTTGCCGCGCGCGGCTCGGTCACGGCGGGCAATAGCTCACAGACCAGCGACGGTGCCGGCGCCCTGATCCTGGCCAGCGGTGATGCCGTCAAACGCTTTGGCCTGACGCCGCTGGCGCGCTTTGTCAGCTATGCCAGCCGGGGCGTGCCCCCGGCCATCATGGGCATAGGTCCCATTGAGGCGATACCTGCCGCACTACGCTATGCCGGCCTCAAGCAAGAGGATATCGACTGGTACGAGCTCAACGAAGCCTTTGCGGCCCAGTCTCTGGCGGTGATCAACACGCTGGGTCTGGATGCTTCCAAGGTCAACCCCATGGGCGGTGCGATTGCCCTGGGCCACCCGCTGGGCGCCACGGGTGCGATTCGCGCCGCCACCGTGGTCCATGCATTGCGCCGCAAGCAACTCAAGTACGGCATGGTGACCATGTGCGTGGGCATGGGTCAGGGCGCAGCCGGCATTTTTGAGCGCGTCTGAGTCTTGAGACGCTGATGCAGCCGTCTGCGCCTCAGGCAGTGCAATGGACGGAGACGGCCTTGCCCGTCTCCCCGCATATGGCCGATCTGGTGCTGCGCCAGTGCCAGCCCACCCAGGCGGCAGCGCGGGCGCAGATCGTGGTGGCCCCCGCCATGGGCGTGCCGCAAAGCTATTACCAGCCGTTTGCCCGCTGGCTGGCCGAGCAAGGCTTTGGCGTCACCACCTTCGACTATCGGGGTCAGGGCCTCTCGCTCAAAGGCCCGCTGCGCGATGCCAGGGCCGATGTGCTGGACTGGGTGCAGGACTGCCAGCAGATCGCCGCCCAGATCAAGCAGCAGTTTGCCGATCAGGCGCTGATCTGGATTGGCCACAGCGTGGGCTCGCAGCTGCCGGGCCTGGCCTCGATTCCTTTGCCGATAGACGGTCTGCTTTCTGTGGGCAGCGGCAGCGGTTACTGGCGTGACAATGCTGCGCCCACCCGACGCGTGGTGCGGATTTTCTGGTGTGGTGTGGCACCGGTGCTCACGGCCTTGCTGGGTTGCTTTCCGGGCCGCAAGCTGGGCATGGTGGGCGACCTGCCTGCCGGTGTGCTGTGGCAGTGGCGGCGCTGGTGTCTGCATCCCGACTACGCCATAGGCGTGGAGGGCGAATGGGCTGCGGATGCCTATGCGGCGGCCCGCTATCCGCTGCATGCCCTCTCGTTCGAAGATGACGAGATGATGTCTCTGGCCAGCACGCAATCCCTGGTGGGCTGGTATAGCAACGCCCCCAGCCAGTTGGAGCGTGTACCGGCCCGTCTTTCCCCCACAGGCCGCATAGGCCATATGGGGTATTTCCGAGCCGAAATGAGTGAGCTACTGTGGCGGCCTTTGCTGCCCCTGCTCGAGCAATGGCGGCACTCGGATCGCAGTCCAGGCAAACCCTTGTTTGGTCTGCTTGAGTCACCTGCTTGACGCAATTCATGACCGCCCTTGGGCAACACTGAAAGCCTATGAGCACGAACACACATCCATTCGATAGCGCCATTGCCCTGGTGCCCACCGGCGTGCCCGGCCAGTATCAGGGACAGTCTTCGCAGGACTACTGGAATATGGTGGGGCCGTATGGCGGCATCACGGCGGCGGCGCTGGTGCAAGCCATGCTGCAGCATCCGCAATGCCTGGGCGATCCGGTGTCCATCACCGTCAACTACGCTGCAGCCATGGGTGCAGGGCGTTTCGAGATCGATGCCAATCCGGTGCGTACCAATCGTTCGACCCAGCACTGGTTGCTGACCGTCAAGCAGGCCGCAGAAGATGGGGTGATGCAGGTGGTGACCACGGCCACCGCCATGACGGCTCTGCGCCGCCAGACCTGGAGCGCTAGCGATGCGCCCATGCCTGTGGTCAAGGCCCCGGCCGAGGCTGAGCGCGTGCCCGCACTGGTCGGTGCGGTGGAATGGCTCAACCGCTACGAGATGCGTTTTGTGGACGGCATGCTGCCCATGAAGGAAGACGGTACCGAGCGCGACAGCCTGACGCGGCTGTGGGTGCGCGACAATCCACCGCGCCCGCTGGATTTCGCATCGTTGGCCGCCGTCTCCGATGTGTTCTTTCCACGGGTATGGTTGCGCCGCGCGGCGCGCGTGCCTGCAGGCACGGTGTCCATCACGGTGTACTTTCATGCCGGCCGCGAGGAGCTGGCCGCAGCGGGCGAAGGCCTGCTGCTGGCGCAGGCGCGCGGCCAGGAGTTTCGCAACGGCTTTTTCGACCAGACGGCCCAGTTGTGGAGCGAAGCCGGCGTGATGCTGGCCAGCAGCCATCAGATCGTCTATTACAAGGAGTGAGTCGCAAGACTGCGGCTGCCTTCTTGATTCCCTATCACCCCCATTACCGAAAAGACTTATGAGCGATACCAAGCAAGACCTACTCGTGCATACCGAAGAGGGTGTGTGCACCATCACCTTCAACCGCGTGGACAAGAAGAACTCCTTTACCGAAGCCATGTACAGCGGCATGGCCGAGGCGCTGGTGGCGGCCAAGGCCGATGCGGCCGTGCGCGTGGTGGTGTTCCAGGGCGATATCGCCATCTTCAGCGCCGGCAACGACATCGGCGATTTTCTGAAGCAGGCCTCCAACCCCGGCGCCATGGGTGCCGAGGCTCCGGTGTGGCGCTTTCTGCAGGAAGTGTCGGCCTTTCCCAAGCCGCTGATCGCTGCCGTGTGCGGCCCGGCCGTGGGTATCGGCACCACGCTGCTGCTGCATTGCGATCTGGTCTACGCCGGCGACAACGCCGCCTTTTCTCTGCCCTTTATCAACCTGGGTGTGTGCCCCGAGGCTGCCTCCAGCCTGCTGCTGCCCCAGATGCTGGGCTATCACCGCGCAGCCGAAGCCTTGCTGCTGGGCGAGCCCTTCCTGGCCGAAGCGGCGCTGGAAGTGGGTCTGGTCAACCGCGTCGTGCCGCCCAATGAATGCAACGGACTGGCCCAGGCCCAGGCCAAGAAGCTGGCGCGCAAGCCCCTGTCTTCGCTGATCGAGACCAAGCGCCTGCTCAAGGGCGGCCAGGCCAAGGCGGTGAGCGAGCGCATCGTGGAAGAAGGCGCCAGCTTTGCCCGCATGCTGCGCGAACCCGCAGCCAAAGAAGCCCTGACCGCCTTCATGGAAAAACGCCATCCAGACTTCAGCAACTGCTGAAGTCAAGCTCCGCGCAAGCGGGGCGAACGCAGTGAGGATGGATGTTTTCATCAAAAACGCCACCCTGACTTCAATCTGAGCGATACCAAGCCGCCAGTTGCTGGCGGCTCATCCAACCAGCGGTTTCTTCATGACATCCAAGTCCACGACGCATCGCAAAGAGGCCCAGGCGGCGGCCGCTGAGTTCGAGCCTGAATTTGTCGCCGGTTTGCGCGAGATATTCGAATTGCGCGTGGCCTTCAATCAGACCATCGGCCTGAAGATTGCTGACATCACGCCCACGCTGGTGCAAGGTCATATCGCCATGCGGCCCGATCTCATCGGTCATGCGGCATATGAGCGCATTCATGGCGGCGTCATCAGCGCGGGGCTGGACTCCATGGGCGGCCTGGCGGTGATGGCCGCCATTGCGGCGCGGCATATGGAGGACACGCCCCAGCAACGTCTACAGCGTTTCTCGCGTCTGGGCACGATTGATTTGCGCGTGGACTATATGCGGCCCGGCATCGGCAAGGCGTTTTTGCTGCGTGCCGAGGTGCTGCGCCTGGGCTCGCGCGTGGCCAATACGCGCATGGAGTTTCTGTCGGAAGCGGGCGAGTTGCTGTCCGTGGGGTCTGCGGCCTATATCGTCTCCTGAAACGATAGCTGCAAGCGCATTCAGATCAATGACTTCAATTGAGATTGATGGAATTTTTAGGGCAGTGCAATCGCAGCCAGCTATCAATCTGAAAGCGTTGCGGTTTGGCGCCGCCAGGATGCAGCGAAATCCTTCATTTGGTGAGATCAGGCAATGCTTGCAAGTACATGCTACAAGTGAATGGTTTGGTTACCGATATTGCGAGATGGCGGCAGTTGTAGCCACTTGTCATGCCTAGGATACGGTTTTTCTGACAAGGAGATTCAGGCATGGCTGTGCAGAACCCGTTTTTTGGCAAGCGCGATACCGACACTTTCCCCCCCCGTAGCACCACACCGGGCTTGACTCCCTCCGGCAGCAGCTTGGCCGGAGCCGGCCCTGCAGGTGTGAACAATCTTGCCTCCAATGCACGCAGCACTTCAGTGCCTGTGGCGGCCCCGGTCTCGGTGCCTGATTTCGCAGCCCCCGATATGGGCGGCAGCAAGCTCACGGTAGGCCCCAATATCAAGCTCAAGGGCGTGGAAATCACCGACTGCGACACCCTGGTGGTCGAAGGCACGGTGGAGGCGACCATGAACTCGCGCGTCATCCGCATTGCCGAGCAGGGCGCTTTTCACGGTACGGCCGAGATTGATATTGCCGAAATTCGTGGCGAGTTCAACGGCACGCTGACCGTGCGCGAGAAGCTGGTGATTTTTGGCACCGGCAAGGTCAGCGGCAAGATCCGCTATGGCAAGGTGGTGATCGAGGAGGGCGGTCAGCTGTCCGGCCAGATCGAAGCCGGCATCAGCGGCAAGACCGCCCCCCTGTTCGCTGCCAAGCCCGTGGCGGTGGAGAGCGTGGCACAAGCCGTGTCTGCCGCCTGAGCGCACTGCTGCCAGCCAACAAAAAAGCGACCTGTCTAGGTCGCTTTTTTCATGGGGCATCGGCCCACGCGGGTGATTGCAGCTGATGCCCAGGGCAGGCGTGCTCAATCCTTTTTGGCAGCGGCGCTTTGCTTGTCCAGCTTTTCGCGCCAGGCGCGGGTCTGGGGCGTGTCGGGCAGGGCCTGGGGCTTGCCCGTGGCATCGATGGCCACATAGGTCAGGCGGGCTTCGGTGACCTTCACATAGTGGCCCTGATCGGAAAAACGCTCGGCAAACACTTCCACATTCACCGTCACCGAGGTGCGGCCCACGTGCTGCACGCCGGCATAAAAGGACAGGATGTCGCCCACGCGCACAGGCTGTTTGAAGATGAATTCGTTGACCGCCACCGTCACCATGCGGGTGTGGCTGATGCGCTGAGGCAAAACCGAGCCCGCCAGGTCCACCTGGGCCATGACCCAGCCGCCGAAGATATCGCCATTGGCGTTGACATCTGCGGGCATGGGCACGACTTTGAGTACCAGTTCCTTATCTTCGGGCAAAGGTTGGGAGGGAAGGTCTGGGCGTGGCGGCATGTGCACAATCGGGGGAAAACAAAACTCCTTGAATTGTCCTCTATGCGTCGTGACAGCGGTAGCTCTAAGGATTTACCCTTAGATTCCATGGCAGCATCTGCTGCGCAAACTGAAAAATCCAAAGACTGGAATGCACTCGGGCGTCTGCTGCCCTATCTGTGGCAGTACAAATGGCGCGTGATCGCCGCGCTGCTCTTCATGATTGGCGCCAAGCTGTCCAACGTGGGCGTGCCGGTGTTGCTCAAGCATCTGGTGGATGCCCTGGATATTAAATCCGGTCAGGCCCAGGCCTTGCTGGTGGTGCCCGTGGGCTTGCTGGTGGCCTATGGCTTGCTGCGCTTTTCCAGCACCATGTTTACCGAGCTGCGCGATCTGGTTTTTGCCAAGGCCACGCAAGGCACGTCGCGTGCGATTGCGCTGTCCACCTTCGAGCATCTGCATGCTCTGTCGCTGCGTTTCCACCTGGAGCGCCAGACCGGCGGCATGACCCGCGACATAGAGCGGGGTGTGCGCAGCACCGAGTCGCTAATCTCGTACTCGCTGTACTCCATCCTGCCCACGCTGATCGAGATGGGTCTGGTGCTGGGCATTCTGGCCCTGCGCTTTGATGTGTGGTTTGCCGTCATCACCTTGTCGGCGCTGGTGTTCTACATCTTCTTCACGGTGACGGTGACCGAGTGGCGCACGCGCTTTCGCAAGGAGGCCAATGCGCAGGAGTCTGCCGCCCATACCAAGGCCATTGATTCGCTGCTGAACTACGAGACCGTCAAGTACTTCAACAACGAAAAATTCGAGGCCGAGCGCTACGACGAAAACCTGGAAAAACTGCGCCGCGTGCGCCTCAAGAGCCAGACCACGCTGAGCATGCTCAACTGCGGTCAGCAGCTCATCATCGGCTCGGCGCTGGTGGCAATTTTGTGGCGTGCCACGCAAGGCGTGGTCGATGGGCGGCTGACGCTGGGCGATCTGGTCATGATCAACGCCTTCATGATCCAGCTCTATATTCCGCTCAACTTTCTGGGCGTGATCTATCGCGAGATCAAGCAAAGCCTGGCCGATCTCGACCGCATGTTCTTGCTCATGGACAAGGAGCGCGAGGTGGCCGACCGGCCGGGCGCGCTGGCGCTGCAGATCAGCAACCCGCCGCCGGAGGTGCGCTTTGAGAACGTGCAGTTTGCCTATGACCCGGCGCGGCCCATCCTGCATGACGTGAGCTTTACCATTCCCGCCGGCAAGACGGTGGCCGTGGTCGGCCCTTCGGGCTCCGGCAAGAGCACGCTGGCGCGCCTGCTGTTTCGTTTCTATGACGTGCAGGGCGGCCAGATACGGATTGCCGGCCAGGACATCCGTGAGGTGACGCAGACCAGCGTGCGCGGCGCCGTAGGCATCGTGCCGCAAGACACGGTGCTCTTCAACGACACGGTGGAATACAACATCGCCTACGGCCAGCCCGGTGCCTCGCATGCGCAGGTGGTAGCTGCCGCCAAGGCGGCGCGGATTCACGATTTCATTCACAGCACGCCGCAAGGCTATGCCACCCGCGTGGGCGAGCGCGGTCTCAAACTCTCGGGTGGGGAAAAGCAGCGCGTGGCCATTGCCCGCACCTTGCTCAAGAACCCGCCGATTCTGATCTTTGACGAGGCCACCTCCGCTTTAGATAGCGCCAACGAGCGCGCCATCCAGAACGAGTTGCGCTCTGCCGCCCAGGGCAAGACCTCGCTGGTGATTGCCCACCGCCTCTCCACCGTGGTCGATGCCCACGAGATCCTGGTCATGGACAGCGGTCGCATCATCGAGCGCGGCACGCACGAGGAACTACTGGCCGAAGGCGGGCGCTATGCCAGCATGTGGAATTTGCAGAATGCAGTGGAGGATGCCGAGAGCTAGGCGTGCGCGCGCCGTGTTAGAGCGGCGCTGATTGAACCCTGGCTTGGATGGATGTGCAGCTGGTTTTGTGTGATTAAAAGGCTGTCCTGCGGCTATCGGGCTTGAATTCCAACTTCGTGGATTTTCTTGCCCCAGATGTCGTAGTCGTTATGTATTCGATCGCGCAGCTTGGCCGCCGTGGATGACTGCGACTGCATTCCCATACCCTGAAGTTTTGTCGCAACTTCAGCTTGGTTGACGGCTTTTTGCAAAGCACCTTCCAATCGTTTGAGCACCGGCGTCGACAAGTTTTTGGGTGCCACAAGCCCATACCAGGAGTTAAGGCCGAAGGGGATGCCCAGCTCTTTGAACGTTGGGGCATCGGGGAACATGGGGGAGCGCTGCGGGGACGTCACAGCCAGCACCCGTACCGCACCGGCCTTGGCTTGTGTAGATGCCAGGCCCCAGCCGCCAAAAGTGGCGTTGATCTCTCCGCTCAGCATGCCCATCAGTGCTTCGTTGGAGCCTTTGTAGGGAATATGTTGGATATCCAATCCTGCGGACTTCTTCATTACCTCGCCGCTCACATGGCCCGCGCTGCCCTCACCCCATGAGCCGAAGCTGAGTTTTCCCTGATTGGCTTTGGCGCGGCTGGCCAGCTCGGCGTATGAGCCAATGGGCGATTTCGTCGGCACCATCAAAGCATTTCCTGAGACCGAAATGAGGCCGATGGGGCTGATGTCGGTCAGCGGGTCGAACAGTTTTTTGACGATCAGATGTGGAGACAAGGCCAGCACCGCTTGGTACACGATGCCGATCGTATACCCATCAGGTTTTGCCGCGGCAACCGAGGCCACGCCAATCAGTCCTCCGGCTCCAACTTTGTTGTCCACGACAATGGGCTGCCCCAGGTCTGTCGTCATGTACTGAGCGAGAAGGCGGGCCAAGATGTCTGGCTCACCCCCGGCAGTCGCGGGAACAATGAGTCGAATGGGGCGTGTGGGATAGCTTGCATCGCCTTGCGCCGCGGCGGTCAGTGAAATGCAGCAGAGCGAGGCAATGGCGCTCAAACGCATGAAGATTTTTTTCATGATGATTTTCTGTGTCATGACGGCTAACGGTTCGCGTTTTCCCAGATCAGATCGGCGGCTTTTTCGCCAATCGCAATCGATGCGGCATTGGTGTTTGATGAAGGCATGGTGGGCATGATGGAAGAGTCCACGACACGCAAGGCTTGGGTGCCACGTACGCGCAAAGCAGAATCAACCACGGCGTTCGGATCGGCCTCTGTCCCCATCTTGCAAGTTCCAATCGGATGCCAGGAGGTCTGCCCGCAGCTGCGTATGTATTGCAGCAATTCATCTTCCGATTGCACGTCAATGCCTGGCCGGGTCTCGCGTTTCACAAAGCTGGCCAGCGACGGCTGTTCCACCACTTTTCGGGCCAGGCGCAGCGCTGAAAGCATGACCTCCACGTCGTCGGCGGCTTTCAAGTAGCAAGGATCCATGGCCGGATCATCCAGTGCCGAGGGCGACTTTGCGTGAATCCAGCCGCGCGAGCTCGGCCGTAGCTGAAACAGTCCGATGCCGAACCCGGGGAACTGGTCCGACCCTGCACCCTTGGTGCGAGAGTAGCGATCGGCTCCGCTCAGGTGGTGCATTTGAATCTTCACCATGGGACGGCTTTGTCCTGGCGCCGTACGTGCCAGGGCATGGGCAGTGGCCGACGGCGAGGTCATCATGCCGCGCCGCGTGAGCAGGTATTGCGCCCCCATCAAGGCTTGGCGCCAAGGGCTTGAAATGATTTCATTGAGCGTGACTCGCTGGCTTGCTTCGAAAGTGATGCGAGCTTGCAGATGATCGATCAGGTTCTCTCCAACGCCTGGGGAGTGGGCGATGACGGGTACACCCAGTTCCTGAAGACGTTCTGCCTGCCCAACGCCCGAAAGCTCCAGCAACTGAGGAGATTTGATAGGCCCTGCGGACAAGATAACTTCCGAGCGCGCACGGACCTCTCGGCGCTGCCCGCCTTGCAGGTATTCCACGCCTACGGCGCGCTTTCCCTCGAACAGGACGCGTAAGACTTGAGCTTGTGTGCGCAGCTCAAGTCCGGCAGGAATGTCCGAATCCAGATAGCCACGTGCCGTACTGCAGCGCTGGCCGGAGCGTGTGCTCAGTTGCAGAAAAGAGGCGCCCTCATAGGATCGTCCGTTGTAGTCAGGCGTTCGAGGAATTCCAGCCTGCTCGCAAGCCTGCACAAAAGCCGCGCCTAGTGGATGAGGATCATCCGCCAGGTTCGTAATACCTATGGGTCCATCACGACCTCTGAGGGAGGCATCGCCGAAGCGATAGGATTCCAGTCGCTGGAAATAGGGCAACAGGTCGTCGTATCCCCAGCCGGCGTTGCCTAATTCGCGCCAATGATCGAATTCACGCGGCTCACCGCGCACGAAAATCATGCCGTTGACCGAGCTGGAGCCGCCTGGCATGCGGCCGCGAGGCCAGTAAATCGATTGGCCGCCCAGCTGAGGCTGCGGTTCGGTATGGAAAGGCCACACATATTTGGGGTTCGTCAAAAGCTTGCCAATTCCCAGTGGCACACGTACCCAGAAGTCCTTGTGGCGTGGCGCACCCGCTTCCAGCAGCAGTACGCGAGTACCAGGGTGTTCAGCCAAGCGCCGTGCTACGGCTGCTCCTGAAGAGCCGGCGCCAATGACGATGTAGTCGAAGGATTCAGACTCGTTCATCACAGCACCTCGGCATTCAGCAACTGTTGCATGGCGCGTGCTTCGATGCCCATGCGTTCAAATTGATAGTCCGGCATTTCTGCTTGCTCGAACCCTGGCTCTGCACGGCTGGGTGATGGTTCGACTTTCAGTTCCACGAAGACCGGCCCCGCAAAGTTTTGTATTTCCGCGAAGCGCGCTTCCCAGGCTGCAGCATCTTCTATGGTGTACACATGCCGGTATCCGGCGTTGCGCGCTGCTTCCGCAAAATTGAAATCCGTCGCTGGTGCATCCAGATTGGCCAGGCCCGTGAACTGGGTGCCATTCTTGATCAGCAGATGGATTAGATTGCCAGCACCTGCCTGAGACACGGTGACCAGGCTGCTGAGTTCCATCAGCAAGCTGGCATCTCCATCGACCACAATCACTTTGCGCTCTGGTTTGGCCAGTGCCAACCCCAGTCCCAGACCTGCGGCACCTCCCATGAGTGGCACGGAACTGAGTCTTGCCGCCTTGGGGGCGGGGCTGACAAAGGCAGGGTCAGCCTCCAAAAAATCAAAGGCCCGCATGGCGCTCATGGTTGCGATGAGCAGAGAGTCTTCACTGCGCTGCGCGGCGACGACACCGCAGGCTTGTTGCATGTTCATCATGATGACTTATCTCCAGGACATGGGTGCGCCGACGATCAGAATCGAAGCCGTTCGTCGCTGATGTGCAATCTCGTAGGCTTTTTCGATCTGGCCGACATCTGCATCGCTGTCCAAGCGGATCCAGGGAATGTCCAACGCATCGAGCACCGGTTCCATGATGCGGACCATGGTGCGACGCGATTGCTTGGGATCCTGACCGATGTTGCTGAACTCGCGTCCGAACTGTCCCACTATAAAAACCAAGGGGATTTGCGCATCCAGGCAAACAGCACGCAGCGTGTTGATGCAGTTGTAGAGCCCCTGGTTCTGCATGACCAGCAGAGGCTTGCGACCGGCAATGCTCAAACCTGCGGCGGTGGTGACGCATTGGTTCTCGTTGCAGGCATTGAGCATGCGAATGCCCGGTGTTTTTTGTAGATGGGAGTGCAGTGATAATTGCACCCAGTCAGGAACGGTGACCACATGATCAACGCCCGCACGCTGTAGTGCGCTAACGGCCACGGAGGCTGTAATTGAGGGAAATGTTGAGGTCACGGATTGCTTGTCACTGAGTTGAAGGTCTGCGCAGTATGCGAACGCCATCTCTCTCAGTCAGTCTGTCCCCCGACACAGCTATTGAGGGTTTGTTCGTAATGCATGACGCCACGGTTCGCATCCAGAAGGTTCTAGCCAACGTCTCTTGGTTGAGTGCTTGCAGTGAAGCCGCTCTCCAGTACCTTGCTGCACATGCAACGCTGGAGCTGGTGGCGGATGGAAGCACCGTGACCTGGCGCGGTCACCAGATGACGCACTTGCTGATTCCTGCGCAAGGCGTGCTTGAGCTGAGCATCACCAATGCACAGGGCAAGCGCCATGTGATCAACCGGCAGGAGCCCGGTCAGGTCTTTGGTCTGATTCCGGTGCTGGAGGATTCCGAAGCGATTCATGATGCGGTTGCGCGCGGAGCCTGTGAACTCGTGCGCGTGCCGCAGGCGGAGCTACGACTGGCAATGCGCACCTATCCTGAGCTGAATGACCAGATCATTCGCCTGCTTTGTGCAAGAGCCCGCGAGACTTACCAAGCCTTGGCCGCGCAGACGCTCATGGCGATGCCAAGCCGTCTTGCACGCGTGCTGCTGTCCCAGGTTCGAGGCCCTGGGCCTCACACCTTGGTCATGACCCAAGCCGACCTGGCCGATATGCTGGGCATCACCCGGCAGAGCCTCAATGTGGAGCTCAAGCGGCTGGAGCGCCAGGGAATGGTCGGAATCGGACGAGGTCGCATCGACATCCAGGATCAAGCAAAGTTGGCGCAGCTGGCTACCGATTTGGAGTGAAGGCCGGTTACGGCCTATGGTTTGTCCGCAAGCGGTTTGTCGGGTCGCCGACTGACGCATCCGACTAGGGTGTCGAGACTGCTCTCCACTGCAAGCAATCCTCTCGTCTGGGTAGTCAGAAATCCTCTGGCTTGGCGAGATCGGCTTGAAAGGAGAGCACCTTGGCAATGATTCGACGCCGCACTTTGATCGCCACGGCGCTGGCATCACAGGCGATCCCTCGCATGGCTTGGGCCCAATCAAGCGCTTTTAGCCGCCCTTTGAAAATCATTGTTCCTCTGCAGGCCGGAGGGTCGGCAGATATCAGCACGCGCCTGATCGCAAACAGCTTGCAGCACCGGCTGAAGCAGCCCGTCATCGTGGATAACAAACCCGGTGGCAGCTTTGTCATCGGCATGCAGGCGCTGGCCATGGCTCCGGCGGATGGACAAACGCTCATCTCCATCAATACGGGCATGCTGGCTTCGCAGGTCACGATGAAGCGCTATGACATGCTGAAGTCTCTGGCGTTGATCACGCAATACAGCAAGACGCCAACGCTTTTCGTGGTTCCGGCGCAATCGCGGTTTAAAACCTTTGCCGAGCTGATTGCATTTGCCAAAAAGAAGCCAGGCAAGCTGAATTTCGGCTCGTTAGGCACGGGTGGGCTGGAGCATTTATGGGTCACCATGCTCAGCCGCTCCGTAGGCGCCGAGTTCACCCATATTCCCTTCAAGGGAATGCCGGATGCCATCACCGCTTTGGTGCAAGGAGAGCTGGACTTTGTGCCTTGCGTAATGTCTTCTGCCTTGCCCTTTGTGCAAAAAGGCATGCTGCGGGCTCTGTGCGTTCTGTCCGATGAACGGAGCGCGTTTCTGCCAGATCTGGCAAGCATGAAGGAGCAGGGAGTCAACGTGCCGCCCATGGAGTTCTGGAGTGGTCTGGCTGCTCGCCAAGGAACGCCTTTGCCCGTGATCGAGCAACTGAGGCAGGAAATCGTGAAGGTGATGGCCGAGCCGGATATGAAGCTGCGCATGGACGAAAGAGGCGCGACCATATTGACCAGCGCAAATTCCGACAACTTTTCGACCTTGCTCAAGGCGGATTGGTCATGGATGAACAAAGTGGCTCAGGACGCCAGTATTCGGGCCGAGATAGCTGGCTGACGCGGCAGCGTAAGCCCATTCACGGCCGTTTGTGTGAGGAGTCTGTACAGGGCAGACAATGGCTTTTTTGTGATGGCGCGGTCCTGTGTACCAGGCCGGCCCTTTGAGCCATGAAACCTGCCCTGCTAGTTCTGAATCTCCAAGTTCCCGCCCATCTGCAGCAGATGGAGCAGAGCTTTCCCGACTTTGACATGATCTATGCCCCCGAGGCCGATCAGTGCGAAGCCGCCATAGCGGCGCATGGCGCGCGCGTGCTGTGCGTGTGCACGATTGGCTCCACGGGCCTGTCGGCGGCCCAGATGCAGCGCATGCCCAAGCTCTCGCTGGTCTGTGCCATGGGTGCGGGTTACGAGAACATCGACGTGGCTTATGCCAAGGCGCATGGGATTGCGGTGGGCAATGGCGCAGGCACGAATGACGAGTGTGTGGCCGATCACGCCATGGGCTTGATGATTGCGGCCGTGCGCGGCATCGTTCGTTATGACAAGGCCACGCGCGCCGGCACCTGGCGCTCGGCCTTGCCGCTGCCGCCCAATGTGTCGGGCAAGCGGCTGGGCATTGTGGGACTGGGCACGATAGGGGCCAAGATCGCCAAGCGCGCTGCGGCCTTCGATATGCCTGTGGGCTATCACAACCGCAAACCGCGCGAAGGCGTGAGCCATCAGTACTTCGATAGCCTGCTGGCGCTGGCCGCCTGGGCTGATGTGCTGCTGGTGGCCACGCCTGGCGGTGCCGGCACCTCGCACCTGATCAACACCGAGGTGCTCAACGCGCTGGGCGAGAAGGGCTTTCTGGTCAATATCGCGCGCGGTTCGGTGGTCGATACCCAGGCCCTGGCCGATGCGGTGCGCAGCGGCCGCGTGGCCGGTGCGGGGCTGGATGTGTATGAAAGCGAGCCGCTGCCGCCGCAGGAGCTGCTGGAGCTGGATGCCGTGGTGCTGACGCCCCATGTGGCCGGCTGGTCGCCCGAGGCGGTGCAGAACTCGGTGGACCGTTTCATCGCCAATATGCGCTGTTATCTCGATGGCCAGCCGCTGGTGTCGCCCATCTGATCTGCTATTGATTTAAAAGCTTTATGCGCTTGATATGGCTTGATTTCAGGGTGGATTCATTTTGAGATCAAGGCAGAGAAAGCGCTACACGCTCTGCTGGTGATAGCAATAAGAAATCCCCGCACGGATTGCTCCGGCGGGGATTTTTCATGGGCAGCTCAGATTACTTCTGGCTGGCGGCAATGGCTTTTTCAGCCTTGTCCACCAGAGGTGCACCGACCTGGCTCTTCCACTTGTCGTACACGGGGCGGGTGGCCTTCACAAAGGCTTCGCGCTCGGCTGCCGTCGGGGTGGTGACGGTGACGCCCAGGCTGGTGAGTTCCTTGATCAAAGGCTTGTCGGCTTCCACCAGTCCCTTGCGGGCAATGGCGATTTCTTCCTTGGCGGCATCCAGCGCGGCTTGCTTGACGATGGCCTGGTCGGCAGGCGTCCAGCTGCTCCACACTTCCTTGTTCACCACAAAGATCAGCGGGTCGTTCATATAGCCCCACATGGTCAGGTGCTTCTGGCCCACGGTTTGCAGCTTGGCGGCCATGTACACGCCGATGGGGTTCTCCTGGCCGTCCACGGCGCTGCTGGCCATGGCGGGCTGGGCATCGGCCCAGCTCATCTGCGTGGGGTTGGCGCCCAGGGCGGTGAAGGTGTCCAGGAACAGGGGCGAACCCACGACGCGGATCTTCATGCCTTTGAGATCGGCCGGCGTCTTGATGGCGTGCTTGGAGTTGGAGATTTCGCGGTAGCCGTTCTCGCCCCAGGCCAGGGGCACGACGCCGCCTTTTTCCAGGGTCTTGAAGATTTCCTGGCCCACTTCACCTTGGGTCACGGCGTCTACAGCCTTGAAATTGGGGAAGAGGAAGGGCATGGAAAACAGGTTCAGCGACTTGACCTGGGGCGACCAGTTGATGGTCGAGCCCACGGCCATGTCGATCACGCCCTGGCGCAGAGCCGAGAACTCACGGGTCTGGTCGCCCTGCACCAGCGAGGTGCCGGGGTAGAGCTTGATGTTGATGCGGCCCTGGGTGCGTTCGCGCACCTTGTTGGCCCACAGCTCGCCGCCCTTGCCCCAGGGGAAGGCCGTGCCGAGCACCAGGGACATGCGGTACTCGCTCTTGTACTTGGTCTCTGCCATGGCCATGGGCGAAGCAAAGGCGAGGGCCGCAGCGGCCGCCACGGCGGAGGTCAGGAATGTGCGCAGTTTCATTGAGTTGTCTCCTTTTAAGAAATCTTGCAGTGCTTGTTTACCTGAGAGCACTGCTTTTTGAACAAGCATGATTCATGTCAGCAGACACCGCGCAAGGGCCGCCCCGCCGCGCTGGTGTCGTCCCTCTTCCGAAGAGAAAGGGGAAGCGGCGGGGCCGCCTAGGCAAAGCCGCTCAGGGGGTTAGTAACCCAGTTTTGCAGGCAGCCACAGCGCCAGTTGCGGGAAGGCAATCACCAGCAGCATCACCAGGAACATGGCCAACAGCATCCAGCCCACCCAGCGCACGGTGGATTCCATGCGCACGCCGGCGATGCGGCAGCTGACCATCAGGTTCACGGCCAGCGGCGGCGTGAACTGACCCAGTGCCACCTTGAGTGTGAGGATGACGCCAAACCACACGGGATCCCACTGGTAGTGGTTCATGATGGGCAGCAGCAGGGGCACAAAGATCAGGAAGATGGAAATGCCGTCGAGGAACATGCCCACGGTGATCAGCAGCAGGATCAGCAGGCCCAGCACGCCGTACTCGCCCAGGCCGGAGTTGACGATGGCATTGGCCACCGGATCGATCACGCCCAGCGTGGACAGCGAGAAGGCAAAGATCCCGGCCAGCGAGACCACCAGCAAGATCACGGCCGACAGCTCGCCCGCTTCGCGCAGGATGGTGAAGAGATCGCGCACACCAATCGTGCGGTGAATCACCATGCCTACGAACAGGCCGTAGAACACGGCGACCACGGCGGCTTCGGTGGGCGTGAACCAGCCCAGGCGCATACCGCCCAGGATCAGAACCGGGGCAGCCAGACCCCAGGCCGCTTCGCGCAGGCTCTTCCAGAACGGCGGGCGGGGCATGGAGGCTTCGAGTGCGCCCATCTTGTGCTTGCGGGCCATCCACACGGCGGGCACGATCAGAGCGATACCGGCCAGCAGACCCGGAATCATGCCGGCGGCAAACAGCGCGGGAACCGAAGCACCGGGCACCAGCACGGAGTAGATGATGAAGGCCACGGAAGGCGGAATCAGGATGTCGGTGGCGGCCGCAGCACCGACCACGCTGGCCGAGAAGCTTCTGGGGTAGCCGGCGCGGCTCATGGCCGCAATCATCACGCCGCCCACGGCCGCCGCATTGGCGGGGCCGGAGCCGGAAATTCCACCCAGAAACATGGCGACGGCAATCGCCACCAGCGGCAGCATGCCGGGGCCGCGGCCGACGATGGCCACCGCAAAATTGACCAGGCGCAGCGCCACGCCGGAGCGGTCAAAAATCGAGCCCACCAGCACAAACATGGGAATGGCCAGCAGCGGATATTTGCCCAGGCCCGCGTAGAAGTTCTGCGGCACGGCCAGCAGGCCAAACCATTGCGTATCGGCATTGGCCAGGGCAATGGCGGCGGCACCGGCCAGGCCCAGAGCGGCGCCAATCGGCACGCCGATGAACATCAGGCCCAGAAAGGCCACAAACAGCAAGGTAGCAATCATGCGATCTCCTTGCTGTGATCTCTTTCCACGGGCTCTTCGGTAAACGCGCCGGGCTTGCCCTGGCGAATGAACAGGCCGATGGCACGCAAGGTGACCAGGGTGGAGACTATGGGCAGCCAGATGGAGTACCACCACTGCGGCACGCCAATACCGGGCGAGGTTTCCTCAAAACGGAAATCATCCCAGACCACGCGCACGCTGAGCACGGCGATCAGCGCAAACAGCAGCGCCACCATGGCCGAGCCAAAGCGCGCCAGCGCTTTGCGGCGGGCGAGGGAGCCGCTGTCGGAGAAGAACTCAATGCGGATGTGCTGGTCCCGGGCCACGGCGGCGGAACCCGCCACCAGAGCCAGCAAGATCATCAGAAAGACGGAAATTTCTTCCGTCCAGGCGAATGAGGAATTGGTGAAATAGCGCACCAGAACGTTGGCAAAAGTGATCAGGGCGAGTGCCGCCATGATGATCACGGTGAGCCAGTCTTCAATGCGCAAAGAGCGGGGTTCGTCCGGGCGTGCACCAGAGCTAGGTGCACCGTCATCGGTCTCGGGAGGTGTGGAGGGCATGAACGCGGGAAGTCAGAAAAACACACATGGGTCGGGGCGCGCTTGCATGCGGCACGCGATCCGCGTGCGCGCTTCAAGGGGGCGCCCTTATGCTGTCCCTCTGCCGCCGCGGCGTTGTGCACCGAGAGGCATGGAGCTTGAGGCATCGGGTGGAGGCCTACAAACATTATCAAGGTATCTATGTCACATAGCTAACTTCTGGTGACAGGCATTTCCCTAGCTGGCAGTCGCTGACAGGGCTTGCCGCACTAAGCTGGTGCAGGGCAGCGGATAATGGGGCTTATGGAAACCAAATGGCTTGAAGATTTCGTCAGTCTGGCTGAAACGCGCAGTTTCAGCCGCTCGGCTCAATTGCGCCATGTGACGCAGCCCGCTTTTTCGCGCCGCATTCAGGCACTGGAAGCCTGGGCGGGCACCGATCTGGTCGATAGAAGCTCCTACCCCACCCGTCTCACGCCTGCCGGCAAGACCATGTACGAGCAGGCGCTGGAGATGCTGCAGTCGCTGCAAAGCACCCGTACCATGCTGCGCGCCCATGTGAGCGCGGGCAAAGGCATGGTGGGCTTTGCCGTGCCGCATACGCTGGCGTTCACTTTTTTCCCCAACTGGGTCTCGGCCGTGCATGAAAAGTTCGGTCCGTTCCGCAGCCGGCTGTTTGCTCTCAATGTGCACGATGCGGTGATGCGCCTGGTCGAGGGTGGTTGCGATCTGCTGATTGCCTACTACCACTCATCCCAGCCATTTCAGCTGGACCCGGCGCGCTACGAGATGGTCAGCCTGGGGCATGAGGTGCTGGCGCCGTACTCCAAGCCCGATGCGAGCGGCAAGCCGATTTTCGTCCTGCCGGGCCGCCAGGGTCAGCCGCTGCCCTATTTGGGCTATGCCGCAGGTGCCTATTTGGGTCGCGTGACGGAATTGATTCTGAAGGAAGCGTCCGAGGCCGTGCACCTGGAGCGCGTCTACGAAACCGATATGGCGGAAGGTCTCAAGGCCATGGCGCTTGAAGGTCATGGCGTGGCTTTCCTGCCTTACAGCGCTGTGCGTGGCGAGCTGGAAAGCGGTCGTCTGGTCAGTGCCGTGCCGGACGGCATGAAAGGCTTTCAGATGGATATGGAAGTGCGCGCTTACCGGGAAAAGCCCGCTGGCGATGCACCTCAAGGCGGAGCTGCTGCGCTGTGGAACTTCCTCAAGGAGCAGGGTGAGACGGCTAACGGCGAAGCCAGGGCGGTCTGAGGCCGCAACCGCGCATTCACATTCATCCAATCACAGGGGCCCGATGGGCCCCTTTTTCATGGCTTGCCCAAGCCCGTAGGTCGATGAATTGCGTATTATGGTTATGCCTAGGGTTTACACTGAATATGCAAGTTGTGCATAAGGCCTTTTATCATCGGCATTGGCTTTTGCTAGCACTAAAGCATTAGAGTGCGCCTCTTGCAAGAAAAACGCGGTTGTTTGTGGCACAGGCTTTGCTAGTGTTCTTCTGGGCTGAAGTAGGTGTTTGCATTGCCTGCCTGGACTAGGGGAAGTACTAGAAATGTTTGCCGCCCAGCTGCGTACAAGACTGCACAATGTGTTGAGTTCCATCCCATTCATCAGCATTGGCCGATTCGCCCACGAGGCGTCGGCCGTGTGACTGAACCAAGAGAACGTTTTCCGTCCTTACCATCAGGAGATTCGTATGAAGAAGCATTTGTTGGCCATCGCCGTAACTGCACTGGCAGCTAGCAGCGTATTTGCCCAGAACAATGACACTCTGGCAAAGATCAAGTCCTCGGGCAGCGTCACCTTCGGTGTGCGCGAATCCTCCGGCCTTGGCTATACGCTGGGCAACGGCAAATATGTGGGCTTTCATACCGAGATGGGCGAGCGCGTGCTGCACGACATCCAGAAGCAACTGGGCATGAGCAAGCTGGAAATCAAGTACCAGCCCGTGACCTCGCAAAACCGCGTGCCTCTGGTGCAAAACGGCACCGTGGATATCGAGTGCGGCTCCACCACCAACAACACGGCCCGCCAAAAGGATGCCGCTTTTGCCTTCACCACCTATGTGGAAGAAGTGCGCATTGCCACCCGTGCCAATTCCGGCATCACCGGCATCAAGGATCTGAACGGCAAGACGCTGGTGACCACCACCGGCACGACTTCGGTGCAGACCCTGCGCAAGAACAAGCGTGCCGATGGCCTGACTTTCAAGGAAGTCATGGGCAAAGACCACGCAGACAGCTTCCTGATGCTGGAAACCGGCCGTGCCGACGCCTTCATCATGGACGGCTCCATCCTGGCCGCCAACATTTCCAAGTCCAAGACGCCTGCCGATTACAAGATCGTGGGCGAAGTGCTGTCGGTGGAACCCATCGCCTGCATGATGCGCAAGGACGATCCCGCTTTCAAGAAGGCTGTGGACGACTCCATCGCTCGCCAGGTCAAGGACGGTTCGCTGGCCAAGCTGTATGACAAGTGGTTCATGCAAGCCATTCCTCCCAACAACGTGAAGATTGGTCTGCCCCTGTCTGCTGCGACCAAGGATGCATGGGCCAACCTCAACGACAAGCCCATGGAAGCTTACGAAGTCAAGTAAGCCCCCAGCATAGGTAACGCCCCTTCTGACTGGCGGTTCGAAGGGGCGTTTTTGTTGAGCGGATGGTCGGCCTTGGGCTGCTCCATCCTGAATTGAAGAATGAAGAGGTGCTCGTATGAGTTGGGATTGGCAGGTGTTCTGTCAAGACACCATTACCCAAGAGGTCGGGCAGAGCTGTTTTGGTAAAAACGGCGACATCACCTACTTGGACTGGATGATGTCTGCCTGGGGTTGGACAGTGTCGGTGTCGCTGCTGTCGCTGTTGATTGCCTTGATCATTGGTGCGGTCATCGGTACCTTGCGTACCTTGCCTGATCGGCCGTGGATTGTTCGCCTGGGCAATGCCTGGGTCGAGCTGTTCCGAAATATTCCTTTGCTGGTCCAGGTCTTCATCTGGTATCACGTGATTCCGTCGATCTTCCCGGCCATGAAGGCGCTGCCAGGCTTTGTGCTGGTGGTGTTCGCCATTGGGTTTTTCACGTCGGCGCGTATTGCCGAGCAGGTGCGTTCGGGCATTCAGGCCTTGCCGCGTGGCCAGCGCCATGCCGGTATGGCCGTGGGCTTCACCACCTTCCAGACCTACCGCTATGTGCTGCTGCCCATGGCATTTCGCATCATCGTGCCGCCGCTGACCAGCGAGGCCATGAACGTGTTCAAGAATTCGTCCGTGGCGTTTGCCGTGTCCGTGACCGAACTGACCATGTTCGCCATGCAGGCACAGGAAGAAACTGCGCGCGGCGTGGAGGTGTATCTGGCCGTCACGGTGCTCTACATGATCTCCGCTTTTGCAGTCAACCGCATCATGGCCTTTATCGAAAAGCGTTCGCGCGTTCCCGGCCTGATCGCAGCCAGCGGTGGAGGTCACTGATATGAATCTCAACCTTGACTGGTCTTTCTTCTCCTGGGACTTGTACAGCAACTTCGTTCTGAAGGGTCTGTATTTCAGTCTGTTCCTGACCGCAGTGGCCACGCTGGGCGGCATCTTCTTTGGCACCTTGCTGGCGCTGATGCGTCTGTCGGGCAAGCAGTGGTTGGTTCTGCCGGCCACCATCTATGTCAACGGCATGCGCTCCGTGCCGCTGGTGATGGTGATTCTGTGGTTCTTCCTGCTGATGCCCATGCTCATTGGCAGACCGATTGGTGCGGAGACCTCGGCCATCATCACCTTCATCGCCTTCGAGGCGGCCTACTTCTCTGAAATCATGCGGGCGGGCATCCAGTCCATTCCGCGTGGTCAGGTGTTTGCCGGCCAGGCGATGGGCATGACTTATGGCCAGAACATGCGTCTGGTGGTGCTGCCCCAGGCTTTCCGTAACATGCTGCCGGTGCTGCTGACCCAGACCATCATCCTGTTTCAGGATACCTCGCTGGTCTACGCCATCGGTGCTTACGACATGCTCAAGGGCTTTGAAATCGCGGGCAAGAACTATGGCCGCCCCATCGAGTCCTATCTGGCTGCAGCCCTGACCTATTTTGTGATCTGCTATGCGCTGTCTTGGCTTGTTAAGCGCCTGCATAAGAAGATTGCCATTATTCGATGAAATACCCCCTGAGTCGCTTCGCGCCTTCCCCCTTGAAGGGGGACGACGGCCTTTGCTGCGGGGCGGCCCTTGCTGGCCGTCCTCTCGCAGAGTTGCAGGCGCCGCGATGGGAAATTGACACGAATCGGAGTGAAAAATGATTGAACTCAAGAACGTTTCCAAGTGGTACGGCAGCTTTCAGGTGCTGTCCGACTGCTCCACCAATATCAACAAAGGTGAGGTGGTGGTGGTGTGCGGGCCTTCGGGCTCGGGCAAGTCCACGCTGATCAAGACCATCAACGCGCTGGAGCCTTTCCAGAAGGGCGAGATCTTTGTGGACGGTACGGCCGTGCACGATCCCAAGACCGATTTGCCCAAGCTGCGCAGCCGCGTGGGCATGGTGTTCCAGCACTTTGAGCTGTTTCCCCATCTGTCGGTGACCGAGAACCTGACTATCGCCCAGATGAAGGTGTTGGGACGCAGTGCAGACGACGCCAAAAAGCGTGGCCTGAAGATGCTGGACCGTGTGGGCCTGACCGCTCACAAGGACAAGTTTCCCGGCCAGCTGTCTGGCGGTCAGCAGCAGCGTGTGGCCATTGCGCGCGCGCTGTCCATGGACCCTATCGTCATGCTGTTTGACGAACCCACTTCCGCGCTGGACCCCGAAATGGTGGGCGAAGTGCTGGACGTAATGATGGGCCTGGCCCACGAAGGCATGACCATGATGTGCGTGACCCACGAAATGGGTTTTGCGCGCAAGGTGGCCAGCCGCGTGATCTTCATGGACGTGGGCGGCAAGATTCTGGAAGACTGCTCCAAGGACGAGTTCTTCGGCAAGCCCGAAGAGCGTCAACCGCGGACCAAGGAATTTCTCAACAAGATTCTGCAGCACTGATTGCTGCGGCATCGCCAGATAAAAGCGCTCCTTAGGGAGCGCTTTTTTTATGTGTATTCATCAAGAAAGATGAGCGTATAGCACTTGACTGCGAATAATTTCGAATAGATATCTATCTGAAACTAAAGCTTTTCAATCGGCAGCAGCTCTGTTTTTTGCAGCTGCCAAGGCATGGATTCTGCAGAGCGCTCGTTGCTCAGGGCTGGATGAGTGTATCTTCGCCGGGCCGCATCAGAATGCTTTGGCCAAACAGGCTTTGCACCAGATCCACCACCAGCTCGGCCGTCTGGTTGTGCAAGTCCAGGGCCGGGTTGAGTTCCACGATATCCAGCGATGCCAGCCGGCCCGTGTCGGCAATCATCTCCATGCACAGCTGGGCTTCGCGGTAATTGGGGCCGCCGCGCACCGGCGTGCCGGTACCGGGGGCGATATCGGGGTCGAGAAAATCTACGTCAAAGCTCAGATGCAGGTGAATGTCTGTGCCCTCTGGGTCGGCCAAGCCCGCCAGCGCGCGGCGCATGACTTCGCGCATGCCCAGCTCGTCGATGGCGCGCATGTCGTAAACCTCCAGGCCCAGTTCGCGGATCATGTGTTTTTCGCTGGGGTCCACGCTGCGCAGCCCGACCTGGCAGAAGGCCGATGCCGGCACGGCGGGCGTGCTGCCCGACAGCGCGGCCAGCGCGGCAGGCCCCAGGCCGCAGAGGCTGGCTACGGGCATGCCGTGCAGATTGCCGCTGGGCGAATTGGCTGGTGTGTTGCAGTCCGAATGCGCATCCAGCCACAGCACGCGCAAGCGCTTGCCGCTGGCGCGGCAGTGCCTGGCCACGGCGCTGATGGAGCCTATGGCTAGCGTGTGGTCGCCGCCGAGCAATATGGGCAGCTGCTTTTGTTGCAGTGCCTGCCACACTGCATCGTGGGCGATTCGGCTCCAGGCCAGGCCTTCGCTCAGATTGCGCATGCCCTGGGCGTCGCGTTCGCCTCGCGGATTAGCGGGGCCTGCCAGATTGCCCAGGTCGTGCACGGCCACGCCCAGCTTTTGCAGTGCTGGGGCGAGCTGGGCCACACGCAAGGCGTCAGGCCCCATGGCTGCACCCAGGCGCGAGGCGCCTATGTCGGTAGGAAGGCCGAGCAGCGTGACGGATGTCTGGCCGCTGGCGGGCGAGGAGGGGATTGTGGTTTGCATGTTCATGCCGTCTTTCGCTCCATGAGGCGTAGCCGAGCTTCATCCTGGGCCAGAAGCACGGCGGAGAACAAGTCCTTGGGGTCGCTCAGCGAGGGAACCAGCTCGATTTGCGACAGCAGGCCTGCGCGCCGCGCCAGCAGTTGCATGGTGCGCAGGGCCGAGTAATCTTCGAGCGCAAAGCCCACGGAATCGAACAAGGTGATTTGCTGCGACGAGCTGCGCCCCGGCGCCAGGCCCTGGACCACGCGCCAGAGCTCGGTGACGGCAAAGTCGGCAGGCATTTGCTGCAGCTCGCCTTCCATGCGTGTCTGCGGCTCGTATTCGACAAAGACCTGCGCGCGGTGCAGCAAAGCGGCATCGAACTCCGTCTTGCCCGGGCAGTCGCCGCCCACGGCATTGATGTGCATGCCGGCCTGTACTAGATGATTGGGCACGATGGTGGCGCGGGTCTTGTCGGCGGTGGCCGTGGTCACGATATCCGCACCCTGCACGGCCTCCTGCACGCTGGCGGCAATGTGCGCCGTGGCAGCAAACTGCGGCAAAAAAGCCTGCAGATTGCGCACCAGCTTGTGCGATGCCGCAGCGTCGATATCAAACAGGCGCAGTTCGCGCACGCCCAGCATGGCCATGAAGGCCAGTGCCTGGAATTCGCTTTGCGAGCCATTGCCTATCAGCGCCATGCAGCGGCTGTTAGGCCGTGCCAGCCTGCGCGCCGCCATGGCCGAGGTGGCGGCGGTGCGCAGCGCCGTGGTCAGCGTCAGCTCGCTGACGAAGCGCGGCATGCCGGTGGCCACGTCGGCCAGTGCGCCAAAGGCCATCACCGTGGGCAGGCCGCAGCGGGGGTTGCCGGGATGACCGTTGACGTATTTGAAGGCGTAGTCATGGACGTCGGCCACGGGCATGAGCTCGATCACGCCGCTGGCCGAGTGCGCGGCCGTGCGCGCGGATTTGTCGAAATCGTTCCAGCGTCCGTAATCGGCTTCCACGGCATCGGTCATCAGCTGCAGCACTTGCGTGACGCCCACATGGGCCACCAGGCGGGCAGCATCGCTGGCGCTCAGAAAATCGGTTCGCAGCGGCGTACGGGACAGGCTTTGAGGGGCAGGCATGCTTAGTCCTCCTTGTACGCATTCTCCCGGGCTTTTGCCAAGCGTGGCTAGAGGAGGAAAGCGCCTGTGGCTGTGGTTTTGACTGCGCAGCACAATGGGATGCTGGGGATAGCGCCCGAGGCCGACGTGCAAGATGGGACAATAGCGGCATGACCCAGACCCTCACGATCACCCGTCCCGATGACTGGCATCTGCATGTACGCGATGGCGAAGCCATGCGCTCCGTAGTGCCTCACACGGCCGCCCAGTTTGCGCGCGCCATCATCATGCCCAACCTCAAGCCCCCGGTCACCACGGCTGAGCAGGCGCTGGAATACAAGGAGCGCATTCTGGCTGCGGTGCCCCAGGGCATGTCGTTCGAGCCTTTGATGACGCTCTACCTCACCGACAATCTGCCGCCCGAAGAGATCGTGCGCGCCAAGGCTGCCGGCGTTGTGGCCTGCAAGCTCTACCCCGCCGGTGCCACCACCAACAGCGACCATGGCGTGACCGATCTGCGCAAGATCTACCCCACCTTGGAAGCCATGCAGCGCGAAGGCCTGCTGCTGCTGGTGCACGGCGAAGTGACCAGCAGCGATATCGATCTGTTCGACCGCGAAGCGGCTTTCATCGATCAGCACCTGATTCCGCTGCGCCGTGATTTTCCCGAGCTGAAGATTGTTTTCGAGCACATCACCACCCGCGAAGCCGCGCAGTATGTGAGCGAAGCTGATCGCTTTGTGGCCGCCACCATCACGCCCCAGCATCTGCTGTTCAACCGCAACGCCATCTTCACCGGCGGCATTCGCCCTCACTTCTACTGCCTGCCGGTGTTGAAGCGCGAAACCCACCGCCTGGCGCTGGTGGACGCGGCCGTCAGCGGCTCCAGCAAATTCTTCCTGGGCACGGACAGCGCTCCGCATGCCGCGCATCTGAAGGAGCACGCCACCGGCTGCGCCGGCTGCTATAGCGCCCACGCCGCCATCGAGATGTATGCCGAGGCCTTTGACAAGGCTGGCGCCCTGGACAAGCTGGAAGCCTTTGCCAGCTTCAACGGCCCTGACTTCTACAGCCTGCCGCGCAACAGCGACAAGATCACCTTGTGCCGCGAGGACTGGACGCCGCCTGACAGCTTTGCCTTTGGCGAAGCCCAGCTCAAGCCCCTGCGCGCAGGCGAGGTGTTGCCCTGGAAGCTGGTGTAAGCTGAATTGAATCCGGTGCGGCCCGGCTCTTGCCCGGCTGCACCGCCTGTTCAATGTCAGCGAAGGAGAGTTCATGGCCCAAACCCAGAGTCAGCCCCGGATTGCCCTGTTGATTGATGCCGACAATGCGCCGGCCGAAAAAATCGACGAAATCCTCACCGAACTCTCCACCTTCGGCGTCATCGACATCCGCCGCGCCTATGGCAACTGGATCAAACATGGGCTGATAGGCTGGCAGAACAAGCTGCTGGAATATGCGCTGCGGCCCATGCAGCAGTTTGACTATTCCAAGCACAAAAATGCTACCGACATGGCCATGACGGTGGACGCCATGGAGCTGCTCTATACCGAGCAGCCCGATGCCTTCGGCATTGTTTCCTCCGATGCGGATTTCACGCCCCTGGTCATGCATTTGCGTTCCAAAGGCGCTGCCGTTTATGGCTTCGGTGCGGCGCAGACACCCAAACCGTTTGTGAATGCCTGCTCGCGCTTTCTGTATCTGGAGGCGCTGGGCGAGGATGCCGTGATCGCTCCTGGGGCCGATGCAGCAGTGGCTGAGGCAGCCAAGGCGGAACCCGCCCAGGCCAAGCCGGTGGCAGCGGTGGAGCAGCCGGCCACCTTCACGGGTTCTGCGGCCAGCATGGCAGCCGAAGGCTGCCTGCGCATACCGAGTTCGCAATTGCGACAGGACAGCAGCCTGATGAGCCTGCTGCGCACCGCTGTCAACGCGGTGCAGGATGAGGACGGCTGGGCCAAGGTCGGTGCCGTGGGCACGCAAATCGGCAACAAGGCCTCGTTTGATGCGCGCAACTATGGCTATGCCACGCTGAGCAAGCTTCTGAGCGCGACACAGGCTTTCGAGCTGCGCGATGAAGGCACCTCGCGGGTGGCCGTGCGTGACAAGCGCGCGGCCAAGCCGGGACGCTCCGGCAATTGAGAGCAGGCGACGGAACGGTGAAATGAATGAGGCGGCGAGCGTGGAGAGTTTGATTGACTGGAGTGCCCCCTGGCTGGCCACGCTGCGCTACTGGGGCCAGCAAGCCGATGCGTTGCTGCGCTCCGGCCGCAGCGTGCACCAGGCCTTGCAGCAGGTGGCAGAGGCCAAGGGCGTGCTCCAGGGCTGGCGGTTTGTGGCCCAGGATCAATTGCCTGCGGCCCAGGCCTATGAGGCCTTCATCCGCGAGCAGCGCTGCATTCCCACCCGCGACAATCTGCATGATTTTTTCAACGGCCTGATCTGGTTGCACTGGCCTCAGCTCAAACAGCATCTGAATGCTTTGCAGGCGGCAGAGATTGCCACCCAGGGCGTGGGCCAGCATCGGGGGGCGCTGCGCGATGCCATTACCGTGCTTGATGAAAATGGTGCTCTGCTGCTGGCGCCGCCGCTGTTGTGCGAGGCCTTGCGCGAGCGGCGCTGGCAGGATTTGTTTGTGCGCCATCGCGCGCTGTGGCAGCAGGCCCGGCTGCTGCCCATAGGCCATGCCTTGCTGGAAAAGCTGGTCAACCCGCGCAAGCCGATCACGGCCCATGTAATTTGCCTGCCCTCTGAAACGGGTGGCTCAGGGGGGGATCTAGACGGCTGGCTGGCGAGCAGTGGCTGGCTTGAGGCTTGCAATCTGAGCCGCAAACCCTATCTGCCATTACCGGTATTGGGAATCCCGGGCTGGTGCTCAGAAAACCAGAACTTTTCCTTCTATGATGACTCTTTAGTATTCCGAGCCCCGCGTACCGTACAAACAGCATAACAACCGGTACTGCCAGAACGAGACTTGGCTTGATCAGCATTCGCCGCGCACAGGCGGTGCATCAAAGGACTTGGTCATTTTGTCCCTTGTGTGGAGTACAACCTCGATGAAACGTATTGCCTTATTTCTTTTGACCAATATCGCCGTGGTGGCGGTGCTGGGCATTGTCGCCAGCTTGCTGGGCGTCAATCGCTTTCTGACTGCCAACGGCCTCAATCTGGGCGCCCTGCTGGGTTTTGCCTTCATCATGGGCTTTGGCGGCGCCATTATTTCGCTGCTGATCTCCAAGCCCATGGCCAAGTGGACCTCGGGCGTGCACGTCATCAACGAGCCACGCAGCGCCGATGAGGCCTGGATCGTCAACACCGTGCGCGGCTTTGCTGAAAAAGCCGGTATCGGCATGCCCGAAGTCGGCATCTACGAAGGCGAACCCAATGCCTTTGCTACCGGTGCTTTCAAGAACTCGGCCTTGGTGGCCGTGTCCACCGGTTTGCTCGAAGGCATGACCCGCGAGGAAGTCGAGGCCGTGATCGGCCACGAAGTGGCCCACATCGCCAACGGCGACATGGTGACCATGACGCTGATCCAGGGCGTGATGAACACGTTTGTGGTGTTCCTGTCGCGTGTCATCGGCTATGCGGTGGACAGCTTTCTGCGCAAGAACGACGAAAACAGCTCCGGCCCCGGCATTGGCTACTACGTGACCACCATCGTGCTGGACATTCTGCTGGGCTTTGTGGCCGCCATGATCGTGGCCTGGTTCTCGCGTCAGCGTGAATTCCGTGCCGACGCCGGCGCTGCCCAGCTCATGGGTAACCGCCAGCCCATGATGAACGCGCTGGCCCGCCTGGGCGGCATGCATCCGGGCGAGCTGCCCAAGAGCGTGGCGGCCATGGGTATTGCCGGCGGTATCGGCAAGCTGTTTTCGACCCACCCTCCGATCGAGGAACGCATTGCAGCTCTGCAAAATGCCCGCTGAGCGTACTCAGATGTAAGCAAAGCCCAGTCGTCTTTACTGAAGCTTCACAAGCCCCTGTCAACAACCGGCAGGGGCTTTTTCGTTGTAGTGGTAAGACTTGTAGGAGTTGCCATGCAATCCGTTTTTCGAACCCACCCATCCCGCCTGCTGCCTGCCGTGGCGCTGGCAGCAGCCTGTGTCGCATTGACCGGCTGCGTGGTGGCGCCCGCCTATCCAGCCTATGGAGGCGACTATGTCAGTGGCGATGTCTATGCGCCCATGGCACCGCCTCCTTTGCGCGCCGAGGTGATCCCGATTGCGCCTTCGCCCGCCTATGTGTGGATTGGCGGCTCCTGGGGTTGGGGTGGCGGCCGTTATAACTGGAACCCCGGTCGCTGGGCCATGCCGCCACGCCCCGGCTACGGCTGGCATGGCGGCGGCTGGACCCACGGTCCCCGTGGCTGGCAGGGCGGTGGCGGTCACTGGGGTCGCCGTTAACACTTGCTGAACCGGTCAGCCCGTCCGCTTGGTGACAAGAGGGCGGGCTGCTTCTCTATGCGCCAGGCTTGCCGGTGGTTAGAGTCCTGTGCAGGAGGCCTGCCGTGAATTCTGCACTTATCGCCCGCCGTGAAGGCGCGGTTCTCATTCTTTCCAACAACAATCCATCGGCGCGCAACGCGCTCTCGAGGGAGTTCTACCTGGCCGTCATGGAAGGGCTGAGCGAAGCGGCTCGCAATCCCGAGATTTCCGCCGTGGTGCTGACCGGTGAAGGCGGGCATTTTTGTGCCGGCGGCGATTTGCGCCAGCTGGCCAAGCGTCGCGAACTGCCTGTTCAGGAGCGCCGCGAGCGGCTGGAGGATCTCAACCACATGATCCGTGCCATACGTGACTGCCCCAGGCCCGTGATCGCGGCTGTCGAGGGTGCGGCCGCAGGCGCGGGCCTGTCGTTGGCCATGGCTTGCGACATGCTGGTGGCGGCGACCAATGCAGTGTTTTCCGTGGCCTATGTGAAAGTCGGCCTGACGCCCGATGGCGGCGCCACGGCTTTTCTGTCCGAATTCGTCTCGCGCCAGGTACTGACCGAGCTGTGCCTGACGGGCGAGCGCGTCAGCGGCGAGCGCATGCATCAACTGGGCTGCGTGAACCGTCTGACCCCCGCCGGCGAGGCGCTGGCGGCGGCGATAGCGCTGGCCCAGACCTTGTCCGCCGGCCCGGCCCATGCCATGGCCAGAATCAAGACTTTGTGCCACTCGGCCCAGCACCAGTCGCTGGCTGAGCAGCTGGAGCAGGAAGCCGAATACATGGTCGAAGCCCAGGGCAGCGAGGAATCGCGCGAAGGCATAGGCGCTTTTCTGGACAAGCGCCCGGCGGACTTTGCCAAGCTGCGTCGCTAATCGGCTTGCTGCAGCGCGGCTTTCAGGCAGCGCCGCCTGAGCCGCGTGCGCCTGAGGATGGCACGACCAGACCCAGAATGCTGCAGGCCACGGCCTCGCCAACCTTGATGCCGTCCACGCCGGCCGACAGAATGCCGCCCGCATAGCTGGCTCCTTCACCGGCGGGGTAGAGGCCGCGTGTGTTGTCGCTCTGGAAATCCGCACCCCGGCCGATCTTAACGGGCGAGGAGGTGCGTGTTTCCACGCCGGTCAGCACGGCGTCTGCCATGTCGTAGCCGCGAATCTTCTTGCCGAAGGCGGGCAGGGCTTCGCGCATGGCTTCAATGGCGTAGCCGGGCAGGGCCTGGTGCAGATCGGTCAGATGGATGCCGGGCTTGTAAGACGGCTCCACGCTGCCCAGCTGCGCCGACGACTCCTTGCCGGCCACAAAGTCTCCTACCAGCTGGCCCGGAGCGCTGTAATCGCGCCCGCCCAGCACATAGGCCCTGGATTCGAGCTGGCGCTGGAAAACAATGCCAGACAGCGGGTGGAACTGGCCCTGGGGCAGGTCTTCCACGCCATAGGTCTTGCCGTCAAAGGCCCAGGCAAAGCTCTGGGCATCATGGGGGAAATCTTCGGGGCTGATGGCGCAGACCATGCCGGCATTGGCATTGCGCTCGGCACGCGAATACTGGCTCATGCCGTTGGTGACCACGCGCTCGGGCTCGCTGGTGGCGGCCACCACCGTGCCGCCGGGGCACATGCAAAAGCTGTAGACGGCGCGGCCGTTCTTGGCGTGGTGCACCAGCTTGTAATCGGCAGCGCCCAGCAGCGGATGGCCTGCATGGCGGCCCCAGCGGGCGCGGTCGATCACGCTTTGCGGATGCTCGATACGGAAGCCCACGGAGAAGGGCTTGGCCTCCATGGCCACGCCGCGCTCGTAGAACATGGCAAAGGTATCGCGCGAGCTATGGCCCAGCGCCATCACGGCATGGCGGGTGTCCAGGCGGTAGCTCTCGCCGCTGGCCTGGTTGAGCACTTGCAGCGCGACCAGCTGACGTTGCTCGCCCGAGGCATCGATCTCCACATCGGTGACGCGCTGCTCGAAGCGGATTTCGCCACCCAGGCGGATGATTTCCTCGCGGATGCCTTCCACCACCTTGACCAGCTTGAAGGTTCCGATGTGGGGATGGGCGGCGTAGAGAATTTCGGTGGGCGCGCCATGGGTCACGAACTCCGTCATCACCTTGCGGCCCAGATGGCGCGGGTCCTTGATCTGGCTGTAGAGCTTGCCGTCGGAGAAGGTGCCGGCGCCGCCTTCGCCAAACTGCACATTGGACTCGGGCGAGAGCTCGCGCTTGCGCCACAGATTCCAGGTGTCCTTGGTGCGCTGGCGCACTTCCTTGCCCCGCTCCAGCACGATGGGCTTGAAGCCCATTTGCGCCAGCACCAGCGCCGCAAAAATCCCGCAGGGGCCAAAGCCCACCACCACCGGGCGCTGCTGCATCTCGGCAGGCGCCTGGCCCACGGGCTTCCAGGCCATATCGGGCGTGGAGTTGACATGGGGATGCTCGGCAAACTGCTCCAGCAGGGGCGCTTCCTGGGCCGCGTCCGCCAGCGTGATGTCGACGATATAGACCGCCAGCAGCTCGCTCTTGCGGGCATCGAAGCTGCGCTTGTGCACATGGACGGCGGCGATGGCGCTCTCGGTCACGCCCAGCTGTCTGGCGGCCAGTGCCGTCAGCTTGTCCAGAGGCTGGAATTCGGTGAAGTTCTCGGGGTGGTATTCCACGGCCGAGAGAGGAAGTTTGAGTTCTGCGATGCGGATCATGGCTTGTACCTATCAAGCAAGGGCATGGATGGTAAGCCAAAGCCCGCAGCGCCGGGCAGCGGGCTGGACGTGGCCTTGGTCCAGACTCGGAAAACCGGGGTGTGAACTCCTGAATTGATAGCTGAAAACGAAATATGGACAACGGTTGTAGGCCAATTTATCTCTAAATCAGCTGCCGAGCCGCCATGTCCGCCTCAGAGCACCAGCCGGGAGTAACCCACGCCCGCGCATTTCTCCACCCGGATCTGGGCGGCAATGCGTTCCTTGAGCGCTTCCACATGGCTGATGATGCCAATCATCTTGCCGCTGGCGTTGAGTGCGTCGAGCGCCGTGAGCGCCACCTCCAGCGCGTCGCCGTCCAGCGTGCCAAAGCCCTCGTCCAGGAACAGCGAGTCGATGGAGGTCTTGTTGCTCACCAGATCGGACAAGGCCAGTGCCAGGGCCAGACTGACCAGAAAGGCCTCGCCGCCCGACAGCGTGCGCGTGTCGCGCGTTACGTCGCCCTGCCAGCCGTCCACAATGTCCAGTTCCAGTTCGCCCGTGGGTTTGCGGCGCAGCAGATAGCGGCCATGCAGGCGCATCAGGTGCTGGTTGGCCAGGTGCAGCAAATGGTCCAGCGTCAGCCCCTGGGCAAATTTGCGGTATTTGTCGCCCTTGGCCGAGCCGATCAGGCTGTCGAGGCGCTGCCATAGATCGCTGTCTTTTTCCTGCTCGGCAATCTGGGCCAGCAGCGCCTGCTGGCCGGCGTGGCGCTGCGCGTCGTCGCTGAGGCGGGCGCGGTGCGCGCCCAGCTGCTCGGCCTGCTGGGCGCGTTCGGCTTCCAGCTGGACGATCTGCCCGCTGATGGCCTCGGGCGCTTCATCGCTGAGCGCCTGGGCCTGCAGCGCGGCCAGACGTTGGGTGGCATCGGCCAGCAAGGTGCTGGCGCGCTGGGCGGCGATCTGCAGCTGATCGCTGAGCGCCTGCAAGCGGCTGTGCTCGGCATCGGGCAGCAGGGCCGTCAGGTATTGCGCCTCATCGGCAAACGGGCTGGACTGCAACCCCTGCTGCCATGCCGCCAAGGCCTGATCCGCCGATTGCTGCCGCTGTGCCAGCGTGGCCTGGGCCTGGCTGATCTGGCCTTGCAGCGAGGCCAGGGTCTGCGTGCTGTGTTCCAGCTGGGCAATGCAGTCGGTCAGCGTGGCGGCCGGAGCTGCCGCATAGGGTGGGGCATCGGCCGGCAGGGCGGGCAAAGTCTGGCTGCGCTGCTGCCAATGCTCGGCCTCCTGCGCAGCCTGTTCGCATAGGCGTTGCTGTACCTGCATCTGCTGTGCCAGCTCTTGCAGCAGGGCTTGCTGGCGTTGCCATTGCTGCCATTCCTGCTGGCGGGCGGCAAGCCAGTCGGCGCTGTCTGGCGCGGCGGGCAGTGCATTACCAGCGGCTTGCATTGCGGTTTGCAGCTTGGCTTGCAGCTCGCTGGATTGCTGCAACAAGGTTTGCAGCGACTCGCCGGCGCGCTGCTGCTGAGCGGTATTGCTTTGCAGTTCCTGTCTGGTGCTGTCCTGTGCATGGTCGGCGCGCTGCTGGTGTTGTAGCGCGGCCTGGTAGGTATCTTTGGCGGCTTGCCACAGGCGCTCGCCGGCATCGGCAGCGGCCAGGGTTTGCTCCAGATTGCCAATCTGTTGCTCGGCCTTGGCGCAGGCTGCGCTCAAAGCCTCGGGCTGTTGCCATGCCGCGTCATCCACCGGCTCGTTGCCGGGTTCGCGCAAGGCTGTCCAGCGTTCTTGCCACTGCGCAATCTGCGCGGCGATGGCATCGCGCTGATCTTGCTGATGCTGGTGCTGGCTTTGGCTGGTGGCCAGCCCGGCGTTCAGCAACTCGCCTTGCTGCTGCAGAGCCTCGCGCTCTTGTTGCGCCTGTTTGAGTGCTGCCTCGGTAGCGGAAATATCCAGGGCCGCATATTCGCTGATCGCCGGGTGCTGGTGCGATCCGCACAGCGGGCAGGCCTCGCCCGGCTGCAGCGCGGCGCGGTGTGCCTGCAGGTTTTGAATGCGTTGTTCCTGTGCCAGCAGGGTTTGCTTGTCGCTGACTTTTTCCGTCAACGCCTTGTATTGCTCGCGCAAGAGCTGGCGCTGGCCTAGCTGCTGCTGAATGCGGGCTTCGCTGGCGCTCAGCGCCTGTGCATTGGCTTGCTGCTGCTGCGCCAGCGGTGGGCGCAATAGGGCATGGGCTTGCAGTTGCTGCCAGTGGTGCCACTGCTGCTGTGCGCTTTGCCAGTGGTTGCGCAACTGGGGCAGGCTGGCGCCATGGGCGGCCAGCCGTTGCAGCTGGGCTTGCTCTGCGGTCTGTTGCTGCTGCAGGGCCTGGGCAACTTGCTCTGCCGCCTGGGCCCTGTGCTGGGCTTGTTGGTCGGCTTGCTGCTGCAGCTGCGCTGCCGTTTTTTGCAGCTGCGCCTGCTGGTTCTCCGCATGCGCGGCTTGCTGTTGCAGTTGCTGGCGCTGCTGCAATTGCTCGCGCCAGCCGCTGAGGTTTTCGCCCAGCAGTGCGTGGCTGGCATGGCTTTGGTTCCATGCCGTCAATTCGGTCTGCTGCGCAATCGTGGCTTGCAGTTGCTGCTTTGATTTTTGTAGTGCGCTAGCGCTCAGTGCCTGGGCTTGCTGGTGCTGCTGCCATTGCGCTACCTGTGCTTGCAGCCGTTCTGCATGCAGGCGCTGCAATTGCTGCTGCTCCGCAGCCAGCTGGTGTTGGGACTGGCTCTTTTGCAGATGCAGGGGGCGAAGCGCCCATGCGGGCGCGTGGGCCTGCAGGCGCTGCAAGTCTGGGGCTGCATTGGCCAGCGCTTGCCGGGCAACGGCTTGCGCGCTGCGGGCCTGCACCACCTCAGCGCTGGCGCGTGCGCTCAGCGTGTGCCATTGCTGCACGCTTTGCAGCCGGGCTTGGCGCGCTTGCAAATCGGCCAGCGTGGCTTGCAGCTGCGCGGCCTGTGTTTTCAGCTCGCTGCGCGTGGTCTCGTCGAGCAGCTGCATGCCCTGGGCTTGCGCCTGTTGCTTCTCCAGCGCCTGTCTGGCATCGCGGGCCTGCTCGAATACGGCTTGTGAAATCCGGCCGTAGATTTCGGTACCGGTCAGCTCCTCCAGCAGTTCGGCGCGCTCATTGGCGCTGGCCTGCAGGAAGGCGGCAAATCCGCCTTGGGCCAGCAGCATGGATTTGGTGAAGCGCTCGAAGTCCAGCCCGGTGATGCGGGCCATGGCCTTGAGCTTGTCGTTGCTTTGGTTGCTCAGAATCCGGCCGTCGCTGACCAGGGCCAGCTCCACGCGCGGGGCCTGCAGCGCGCCGCTGGCCTTGTCGCGGGCGCGGCGCTGGCTCCAGAAGGCGCGGTAGACCACATTCTTGACCTCGAACTCCACCTCGGCCAGGCAGTCCGCCGTGTGGCGGGTCATCAAATCGTTGTTGCTGGCGCTGATGGTCGATAGCCGTGGCGTCTGGTGATACAGGGCCAGGCAGATGGCATCGAGCAGCGTGGATTTGCCGGCTCCCGTGGGGCCGGTGATGGCGAACAGGCTGTTGTCGGCAAACTTGTCGCTGCTGAAATCGATGGACCATTCGCCCTTGAGCGAGTTGAGGTTTTTCAGGCGCAGCTTGAGAATTTTCATGGCTGCTCTCCCGTCTGGCCGTTGAGCCGACCCAGCACGCTGCGGTAGCGCTGCTGCAGGGCGGCCTGCAGCGCGGGTTCCAGGCTCTCCTGCGCCAGCCGGCGCTCAAAGACATCCGCCGGCGTCAGATCGTCCAGCGACTCCCTGGCCTCGCTCATTAGCTGCGCCGCCGCCCCCAGGCGCTTGCGCTTGATGCGCAGCACCTGTAGCGGTAGGCCTTCGGCCAGGGCCTGAACGCGGCCGGCCAGATCGGCCAGGTAATCGTCTTCTTCTATGGTGACTTCCACCCAGGCCGGGCAGGCTGCGCTTGCGCTGCTAGCTATCTCTTTGAATGCGTTTGGCAGCTGCGTCAGGCTGCAGCTCACGGCGGCCATGGGCTGAAACACCGGCACAGCCAGCGGCGTGATGCGCTGCAGCCCGGCCTCGGTCAGCTCCACCAGCAGCATCTGCTTGGTTTGACGGGATTCGTCAAAACCCAGAGCCAGCGGCGAGCCGCTGTAGCGTATGTGCTCCTGCCCGCCCACGGTCTGGGGCTTGTGGATATGGCCTAGCGCAATGTAGTCGGCGGGGGGGAAGGCGTTGGAGGGAAAGGCCTCCAGCGAGCCCACATAGATCTCGCGCACGGATTCGTTGCTGCTGGCGCCCACGGTGGTCAGATGGCCGGTGGCGATGATGGGCAGCTTGCGGCCCAGGGTTGACGCCAGCTCGGCCTGGCGCGTCAGCGCTGCCGCATACACCTGTTGATAAGTATTCTGGATGGCGCTTTGCAGTGCCTGCTGCTTGTCTTGCGCGCTTTGCCCGGCCTGGCTTTGCAGCACATCGCGGGCGCGGATAAAGGGCAGGGCACAGACGATGCAGCCTGGCTGGCGCTCGGTCTGGTCGTAGGCCTGACGCAGCGGCAAGGTGATCACATGCCGGACCGCATCCGCGGTGGTGGCAATCACGCAGGTATTCAGATAGGCCAGCAAGGCCTGGCTTTCCTCCAGCACGCTGACGGAGTCATGGTTGCCGCCCAGCAGCAGCAAGGCCACGCCGGCGCTGTGCAGCCTGGCGATCAGCTGGTTGTACAGCTCGCGCGCGTAGCTGGGCGGTGCGCCGGTGTCGAAGATATCGCCGGCAATCAGCACGGCATCGACCGCATGCGCTTGCACCTCGTTCAGCAGCCAGTCCAGCAGGGCCTGATGTTCGGGCTGGCGGCTCTGGCCCATGAAATGCTGGCCCAGATGCCAGTCGGAGGTATGAAGTATGCGCATGGGGCGATGTTACGGTGCTGCACCGCAGTAAAAAAGCCTGACCGGCAGTACCGGTCAGGCTTGGATGGGATGAATGGCCGCGCCAGATGCGCCGCAGCTTCAGCGCCGCGCCGGGCGCTTGGCCGTCCAGTATGTGAACTCTTCCTTGCCCACCTCATAGTCCAGCTCCTGCAGACGGGCCTGCAGATTTTCCTGCACATCGGCGATGGCTTGGTTGTAGATGCTGGGCCCGATCTCGGCAAGAAAGAAGTTCAGCAGGGCACCCGACTGCATATTGCCTATGGGCTCATCCATGTTCTCGCGGAAGTAGCGCTCTATCGAGGTGATGGCCTGTTGTTGCAGATGTTTGTTGAGTTCAATAGTCATAGCAGCTGACGCTTGTCCCTAGAGCGGTTGATCGTGATTTCTTATATGGTGTTGCCGTTTTCGGCCAGAAAGCCGCCGCTTTGGTGGGCCCAGAGCTTGGCGTAGATGCCGGCTTTTTGCAGCAGTTGCTGGTGCGTGCCTTCTTCCACGATATGGCCCTGGTCCATGACGATGAGTCTGTCCATGGCGGCGATGGTCGAAAGGCGGTGGGCAATGGCGATCACGGTCTTGCCATGCATCAGGCCATCCAGGCTTTGCTGAATGGCGGCTTCGACTTCGCTGTCCAGCGCGCTGGTGGCTTCGTCCAGCAGCAGAATGGGCGCGTCCTTGAGCATCACGCGGGCAATCGCCACGCGCTGGCGCTGGCCGCCCGAGAGCTTGACGCCGCGCTCGCCCACCTGGGCGTCATAGCCGCTGCGGCCCTTGAGGTCGGTCAGCGTCTCTATGAAGTCCGAAGCCTCGGCCTTGTGGGCGGCGGCGCGCATCTGCTCTTCGCTGGCATCTGGGCGACCATAGAGAATGTTGTCGCGCATGGAGCGGTGCAGCAGCGAGGTGTCTTGCGTCACCATGCCGATGGCGCCGCGCAAGCTGTCCTGCGTGATGTGGCGCAGATCCTGGCCGTCGATGGTGATGCGCCCCTCCTGCACCTCGTGAAAGCGCAGCAGCAGATTGACCAGGGTGGACTTGCCGGCACCCGAGCGGCCGATCAGGCCGATGCGCTCGCCGGGACGGATGTGGAGGTTCAGGTGATCGATCACCTTCTTGCCGCCGTCCTTGTAGGCAAAGCTGACGTCCTCGAACTTGATCTCGCCTTGCGTGACCTGCAGCGGCTTGGCATCGGGTGCATCGACGATGGTGCGCGGCTTGGTCAGCGTCAGAATGCCGTCCTGAATCGTGCCCACGTTCTCGAACAGCCCCGTCATCTGCCACATCACCCAGTGGGAGTAGCCCATCAGGCGCAGCGCCATGGCCAGCACGGCGGCGACCACACCGGCCGTGGCCTGGCCTTGCGTCCACAGATACAGTGCCGTGCCGCCGCTGCCCAGCAGCAGCACGGAAATCATCAGGTGGTTGGTGATCTCGAACTGGCTCACCAGACGCATCTGCGCATAGCCCGTGCTTTTGAACGCCTCCATGGCATTGCGCGCGTATTCGGCTTCGCGGCGGGTGTGGGCAAACAGCTTGACGGTGGCGATGTTGGTATAGGCGTCCGTCACGCGACCTGTCATCAGCGAGCGGGCATCGGCCTGATCCTTGCCTATCTTGCCCAGGCGCGGCACAAAGTAAAAACAGGCACCGGTATACAGCGCAAACCACAGCGCAAACGGAATCATCAGCCGCCACTCGAAGCTGGCGGCCAGGATCAGAATACCGATCATGTAGACGCCCACGCCGACCAGCACGTCCACCACCATGAACACCACTTCGCGCACCGACAGCGCGGTCTGCATGATCTTGGTGGTGATGCGGCCCGCGAACTCGTCCGCGTAAAACGACATGCTCTGGCCCAGCATCAACTTGTGAAACACCCAGCGCAGCCGCATGGGGAAGTTGATGGCCAGCACCTGGTGCATTACGGTGGTGTGCAGTGCCAGTAGCACCACGCTGCCCAGCAAGATGGCGGCAATACCGGCCAGCATGCCGCGTTGCTCGGCCCAGAAGTCGGCGGGCGAGACTACGGCCAGCCAGTCCACCACGCGGCCCATGATGGCAAACAGCACGGCTTCATACACGGCCAGCAGGGCGGAGGTGCAGGTCATCAACCCGATCCAGCCGCGCATGCCCTGGGTGCAGGACCAGACAAAGGCAAAAAAGCCCTTGGGCGGCACGGATGGCTCCTGGGCTGGATAGGGTGGAACCTGTTTTTCAAAAAATCGGAACAAGATGGCAATACTCCCGGTGTGTGCTTGTGGCACTTCTGGGGACGATGGTAGGGGAGGTGGAAAACGGGATGCAAGCCCGAGCAGATGACCGCTTGCTCCATGGGCCATTCGGCGGCTATCGAGCGCAAATTCGAAATACGCCTATGCCCGCTCCTGCATCATCCCGCTCCCGTGCCAGCCGTGCATGCTGCAAATGGAGGTGGTGCGCGGCAGTTTTTGCCCCCGATGTGTGAACATGCGCTTACGCCGTTTGGCGGCGCGGCTTCTTAAACTGGGCAATCCGTGCAGAAAGCGAGGCGTTTGTGAAGCAATCCATGCAGGCAGGCAAGACCTTGCTGGCCATTACCCTGTGCACAGCCGCTGTGGCTGCATACGCACAAACGCTTGAAGAGACTCCAACTGAGGCTTCTGTGCTGCCTTTTGGCGAGCTCAAAGTGCTGCAATCGATTGAGCCCGGCCTGTGGCAGCTCAAGACCCGCTTCGAACCGGTGCGCAAGCCGCCAGCTCCTGAATCGGGCTGCATCACGCCGCAAGGCATTGCCGAGGATTTGCAGTCGTTTCTGAGTCAGGGCGATGACGGCATGAGCTGCACCGGCCGTGTGCAGGTCAACACCGAGGAGCTGGCGCAGCTGCAGGTCAGCTGCCCCATGCCGCCGCCTCAGAAGCGCAAGACCGGGAAAAGCGAGATAAAAAAGCCCGACGAGGCCAAGCAGGCCGAGATGTTCAAGGCACTGCCGGCCTTGATCGAGGTGAGGCGCTGGTCGCCTACGCATTTCACCGTGCTCACCAAGGCCAGGGCGTTGAAGAGTCAGCCGGCCTTCACGCTGATTCAGGATTACGAGCGTCAGGAGGATTGCCCACTATGAGTTGGCTCATCTCCTGAATTGATAGCTGCTTGCGCTTTTATTTGTTGGGCCTTGGCCGGTTTTGAATCAAAAACGCCGCATTTGGATGCGGCGTTTTCTTGGGCTGACCGGATCGATCAGGCGTTGGGCAAAAAGCCTTCCACCGACAGATAGCGCTCGCCGGTGTCATAGGCAAAGCCCAGCACCTTGGCGCCTGCGGGCAGCTCGGGCAGCTTCTGGGCAATGGCCGCCAGCGTGGCGCCCGAGGAAATGCCCACCAGCAGACCTTCTTCACGCGCCATGCGGCGTGCATATTCGCGGGCGGGTTCGGCTTCGACCTGGATCACGCCGTCGAGCAGGCTGGTATCGAGGTTCTTGGGCACAAAGCCGGCGCCAATGCCCTGGATGGGGTGGGGTGCAGGCTGGCCGCCGGAGATCACGGGCGAAGCGCTGGGCTCCACGGCAAACACTTTCAGATTCGGAAATTTGGCCTTGAGCACCTTGGCCACGCCGGTCAGGTGGCCGCCGGTGCCCACGCCGGTGATCAGCACATCCAGACCGTCGGGGAAGTCGGCCAGCACTTCTTGCGCCGTGGTGGCTTCATGCACGGCCACGTTGGCGGGGTTTTCGAACTGCTGGGGAATCCAGGAGCCCGGCGTTTGAGCTGCCAGCTCCTGAGCGCGGGCGATGGCGCCCTTCATGCCCTTTTCCTTGGGCGTCAGGTCGAACGAGGCGCCATAGGCCAGCATCAGGCGGCGGCGCTCGACGGACATGCTGTCGGGCATGACCAGGATCAACTTGTAGCCCTTGACGGCGGCCACCAGGGCCAGACCCACGCCGGTGTTGCCGCTGGTCGGCTCGATGATGACGCCGCCGGGCTGCAGTGCTCCCGATTTTTCTGCATCTTCCACCATGGACAGCGCAATGCGGTCCTTGATGGAACCGCCGGGGTTGCCGCGTTCGGACTTGATCCACACATGGGGGTTGGCGCCGAACAGGCGGTTGATGCGGATGATGGGCGTGTTGCCAATGGTTTGCAGAACGTTGTCGAATTTCATGAAGCCTCCAGCAGGTGGGTGGATATCGGGAGAAATCGCAAATGCCCATTGTGGCGCAGTTGTTCTAGCTGGCAGGAATATCAATATGCTTGCGCGCTGCGGTGCCGGGTCGCGCTGCTTGATGAAAATCAAGGCTGCCGGCGTGGGGCGCTGTGACAATGAAAGCCGAAAGTCGGACATCACTCGAAAAAAAGGGAGTGTCAGAATGAGCTTCACTCAAACCATGCTCGTGCTGGGCGCCTGCTGCGTCGCTCTGACGGTTGGCTATTCCTGGAATGAAAAGCGCTGGGGCCCCTGGCTGATGCTGGCGGCGGTGATAGGCCTGCTGGCCCTGATGCTCCAGGGCATCATGAGCCTGATGGGGGCGTAGCCACCGGACGGCCTGTGGACGGCGAGGACGACTCGGCCGTTCCTGCAGGGGCTGTATCGACAGGGGCTGGAAAGTTAATATCGCCCCATGAATCTACGTTTCCTGGAAACCTTTGTGCTGCTGGCCGAGCTGCGCAATTTCCGCATGACGGCCGAGCGCTTGTACACCACGCAGGCCGCTGTCTCCAGTCGTATCGCCACGCTGGAGCAGGAGTTCGGCGTGCGCCTGTTTGATCGAGGCGTGCGCGAGGTCACGTTGACGGCTGACGGCGCCAAGGCCTTGGTTCATGCCGAACGCATACTGCGCCTCATGCGGGAGATGCGCGAGGACATGCTGGACAAGCAGGCCTATGCGGGCGTGATCCGCATCGGTGCCATCGAATCCATTGTGCACAGCTGGTTTCCCGATTTTCTGGCGCTGCTGCAGCAGCGCTATCCGCGGCTGCAGGTGGAGATTGCCTGCGACACCACGCTGCATATGTCCGAGCAGTTGATCAAAGGCCAGCTGGACCTGTCGTTGCAGGCCAAGCCTTTGAGCTCCGGCGCGGTCAGCTCTCTGTCCTTGGGCGAATTTCCCATGGCCTGGGTGGGTAGCCCCAAATTGGGCATAGGCGATGAGACGCTGAGCTTGGCCGAGCTGGCAGCCTTTCCCATCATGTGTTTTGCGCGCGACTCCGAGCCGTTTGCGGTGATAGAGCAGCTGTTTTCCACCGAGAGCAGCGCCACGGTGCACCTCAACTGCATTGCCTCGGTGGCCACCATGATCCGCGTGGTCTGCGACGGCCTGGGTGTGGCCGCCGTGCCGCCGGCCATCATCCAGCGCGAGCTGGCCGAGCAGCGCCTGCGCCTGTTGCGTGTGGACCGCGAGTTTCCCTCTCTGCCCCTGGTGGCCTGCTACCGCAATGACCACCAGAATCCGCTGACCGAGGTAGTGGCGCGCGCGGCCGAGGAGGTCGCGGCCGCCTTCGCGCTCAACCATGGGCAGGCTGTGGCCCGCCTGCCCCCGGTCGCCTGAATCAGGCCTCAGCCAGCAGCTGTTCCACGGCCAGCGCCACGGACAGCAGACGGCGGTCCTGGCCGCCTGTGCCGGCGAGGCTCAGGCCCACGGGCGCCTCGCTCGCACGGTGGCAGGGCAGGGAGATGGCGCAGCCGTCCAGGAAGTTGATCAGCGTGGGGTTGCGCAGGATCAGGCCGTTGGCGCGGAAGTAGGCCTCGTCGCTCTGGGCCAGGTCGGCAATCTTGGGGGCGACCACGGGCACGGTGGGCAGGATGAGCAGGTCATGGTCGACCATTTGGGCCTCGACCCGGGCGATCCACTGCTTGCGCCGTGCCAGCAGGTCAATGTAGTCGGCCGCGCTGATGTCCTTGCCGCGCAGAATGCGCGTGCCCACGCGGGGGTCGTACTCGTCCAGACGCGTGGCCAGATATTCCCGGTGCCAGGCCCAGGCTTCGGCGGCGGTGAAGCCGCCCTTGGCATTGATCTCGGCCAGTTCGTTGAAAGGCTGGGCTGCGGCGTGGGTGATGCGCACGCCGGCCTGAGACAGCAGTGACAGCGCGCGCTCCCAGGCGGCAGCCACGGTGGCGTCTATGCCGTCCAGCACCACATTGGTGGGTGCCAGCAGGCGCAGACCTTGTAGCGGTGCAGCATGCAAATCCCACTGCGGCTCGTCCGAGAGAATGGCATCCAGCGTGGCGCAGCAGCGCACGCTGGGCGCCAGCGGGCCGATGGAGTCCAGATTGGCGGACAAGGGCAGCACGCCTTGCATGGACACGCGCCGGGCCGTGGGCTTGAAGCCCGTCAGGCCGCAAAAGGCGGAAGGAATGCGTACCGATCCGCCGGTGTCGGAGCCAATGCCGGCCATGGCCATGCCATCGGTGACGGAGATGGCAGCGCCCGAGGACGAGCCACCGGGAATGCGGCCGCCGTCTTCATCGCGCAGCCAGGGGTTGCGCGGTGTGCCGTAGTGCGGATTCAGACCCAGGCCCGAGTAGGCAAACTCGGTCATATTGGTCGTGCCCATGATGACGGCGCCGGCCTGGCGCAGGCGCTGCACCACCTCGGCCGTGCGCGTGGCGGGAGCCGCATCGGCCAGCAGGCGCGAGCCGCCCAGCGTGGGCAGGCCGGCGATATCGAACAAGTCCTTGACCGAGATCGGCAGGCCCTCGATGGGAGAGCGGGACAGGCCTGCCGCGCGCAGCGTGTCGCTGGCGCGGGCCTCGGCCAGGGCCGATTCGTGGAAGACGCGGGTGAATACCTTGGGGCCTTCCCCCGCCATGGTTCGGGCCAGGGCCTGCTCGGTCAGTTGCACCGAGGTGGTTTCGCCGTCCTGCAGGCGCTGTGATGCAAGCCCCAGGCTGGGGAGGGGAAAGGCGTGGGTCATGTGTGAAGTCCTGTCAGTGATACGACTTACGCAAGAAGGAGCAAAGCGGGCGGCGTGCCAGAGGGCGTTGCGCCTTGCTGCATCCGGTTTGCGTAAGTCCTGAGTGAGATCGGCCGAGCTCTGATGAAGCTCAGGCCACGATGTCCAGCAACTCGCTGCGGTAGCGGTGGCGGATGGTGCGCTGGCTGCGGGGATCGTACAACTCCATGGCGAACACCGTGGCGGGACGGATGCCGCCGATCGCACCTACGGTGCCGCAGGTCATGCCGCAGCCCTCGGGCAGCAGGTCCTTGCCGCCCGTGAAGCCCGCGATCAGGTCCTGGGGTGTACGCAGGCTGGCCAGAGTACCTTCCTGGTAGAGCACTTCGCGGCCGTCTTCCTCTATCCATGAGCGCACGATCAGCTCGTCCCAGTGGCCGGCCACATCGGCGAAGCGCCAGGTCTGGGTGGCCACGGGCTTGACGCAGGCCTGCTTGGAAAAGGCGACGCTATAGGCTTCGAGCTTGCGGTCCGTATGGTCCGAGGCCAGGCTCACGAACATCTCGCCCTCATGCGTAAACACGAAGACCTCGACTTCGCCCGACGAGTCCGGGCCCAGCACCTGCAGCGCGCTGCTTTGGCTCAGCTGGTTGCTGGAGATACGGTAGTACAGAGGCACGGCGCTGGGGCGGGGAATGCCGATGGCGGCCAGCTCTTCGATATGGTGCTCGATGGCCGCATGGTCGCGTCCGGCCCAGCCGGCGACGATGAGGGTGTGGAAATCGGGGGCGAGGGTCTGGCCCTCGGGGGTGGTGAACTGCAAATGCATGGCAGGGATTCCGAAAGAAAGGCGGGGCGTGCGGCCCCTGGGAAAAGGGGGAGGGCGCGTGCTGCCTGGGAAGGCAGGTGCGCCGGGCCGTCACTGCTTCTTGACGAAGACCACGACCAGGAAAGCGGCGACGAATTCGAGGGCCGCTACGAAATACAGCCCCGAGGACAGCGATCCCGTGCTGGTCTTGAGCGCACCGATCATGTAGGGCGCCACAAAGCCGGCCAGGTTGCCTATGGAGTTGATCAGCGCAATGCCGCCGGCTGCTGCCGTGCCGGCCAGGAAGGCGGAAGGGATGGACCAGAACACCGGGAAGGCGGCCAGGATGCCGATGGAGGCCAGCGTCAGCGCACACAGGGCGAGCACGGCGCTGTGCAGGAACAGGCCGGTCAGGATCAGGCCGGCCGCGGCGATCAGGGCGGCGATGGCGCAGTGCATGCGGCGCTCGCCGGTCTTGTCTGAATGCAGGCCGTTCCAGACCATGGCCAGCGTGCCGGCGAGAAAGGGAATGGCCGAGATCAGGCCGATCTGCAGAGTGTTCTGGATGCCGATTTCCTTGATGATGGATGGCGACCAGAAGGCGATGGTGGCGTTGCCGCTGACGATACAAAAGTACACGGCAGCGCACAGCCAGACGCGATAGTCACGGCAGGCGGACAGCAGGGATACATGCTTGTGGCCTTGCTGGTTCTCGGCGGCCACGGCACGGCTCACGGCCTGTTGCTCGGCCCTCGTCAGCCAGCGGGCGTTCTCGGGTCTTTCGGGCAGGAACTTGAGCACGAAGAAGCCGGCGATCACGGAAGGGATGCCCTCGAGGATGAACAGCCACTGCCAGTTGGCCAGATGGCCCACGCCCTGCATGCCGTTCATGATGGCGCCCGCAATGGGGCCGCCCACGGCGCCGGCGATGGCGAACGATGTCATGAACAGACCGTTGACGCGTGCCCGGTGGTTGGCAGGGAACCAGTAGGTCAGGTACAGCACCACGCCAGGGAAGAAACCGGCCTCGACTACGCCCAGGATGAAGCGCAGCACGTAGAACATGGTGGGCGTGGTCACATAGGCCATGGCCATGGATGCACCGCCCCACAGGATGGTGATGCGCGCCAGCGTCTTGCGCGCGCCTATCTTCTCCAGCAGCAGGTTGCTGGGCACCTCGAACAGAAAATAGCCGATGAAGAAGATGCCGGCCCCCAGGCCGTAGATGGCCTCGCTGAACTGCAGGTCCTGCAGCATCTGCAGCTTGGCGAAGCCGACGTTGACGCGGTCTATCCAGGCCAGGATGAACAGAAAGACCAGAAAGGGGATCAGGCGCCAGGCGATCTTGCGATAGGTGGCGTCCATATCGGGATGCGCGGCGCTGCCGGCATCGTGGGCGAGGGGGTGGGTGGCAGAAGCCGGGCTGCTCATATTTGTCTCCAGTTTCCGAAATTGCAGCGGGCACACGGGTTGTAGCCTGTGTGTCAGCGGAAAACCGGGTGCGGGAGACGGGGCAGAGGACTGCGCGGGTCACCGGTGCACCTCGGTGTTCCAGTGACGGCAGTATCGAAATCTGGGACTGGCCTGTCCAACAAGAAATTATGAGCATTGGCGAATGCAAATTCTTATGGGCAGCCTTGGTGCGGTCGCTGCACCGGCATGCAGCGCCTATGCACCACGAGGGGGATGGCCTCTATGCCTGAGCGATGCTCGTGCGCGGCGTGCGCAGCGGTTGCTTCCACAGCTCGGCCAGCAGCAGGCCGCCCACCGTCATGACGCCGCCGATGGCGTGGTAGCCGGCCAGCGGCTCCTGGAGCACGCCATAGGCCATGATGGCCGTGAAGATGGGGATGAGGTTGAAGAACATGCTGGAGCGGCCCGGGCCTATGCTTTGCACGGCCTTCATCCACAGCAGCGGCGCGGCAATCGAGGCCATGATGCCAGCAAAGCCCACCAGCGGCAGATTGCTGGCGTTCAGCCCCGTCTTGGGCGAAATCAGATACAGCGGCAGCTGCACGACCACGGCCACCAGTATTTGCAGGTACAGCAGTTGCAGCGTTGACAGGCGCGGCATGGGCCAGCGCTTGAGCAGGATGTTGTAGACCGCGTAAGACAACATGGCCAGGAACATCATGGCATCGCCCAGATTCAGTCCTTCGGACAGTAGCTGTGCGGGTTTGCCGGAAGACACCACCAGGGCCACGCCGGCAATGGCCAGCAGCGAGCCCCAGATGGCGCCGCGGGTCAGTTGCTGGCCCAGCATCACCGTGGCCAGAGCCAGTACCAGCATGGGTGTCAGCGAGCCGATGATGCCCATGTGCGTGGCCGTGGTGTAGTGGGCCGCGTAATAGGCCATGGTCTGGTAGATCACCATGCCCAGCACGCCCAGGGCGATGATTTTGGGAAGCTGCGGTTTGATATCGGCGCGCTGGCGCCAGATGGACGGCAGCAGAAACGGCGTGAACAGCACGGCGGCGACCAGCCAGCGGAAAAAGCCGATCTCGGCGGCGCTGATGCTGTCGGCAGCCAGCTTGCTGACCACGGTGTTGATCGACCAGATCAGCACCGCGCCCAGCGGTAATGCATATGCACCCATGATGAAGACTCCTTGTGGAGGCTTATCATGCGCTTGACGGTTTTAAAGTGCATAACGCATTTGAGACAAACCATAACGCAAGCCGGACGAATGCCATGACTTCAGCGACTCATGCCGTGCAACGCCATACGGTGGCGATTCTGGATACGGAGAAGGTGGAAGGCAGCTACTACTTTCGCTACGACGAGTTCGGCGCCCATAGCGAAGCGCCGCCGCACAGCCACCGCTGGGGACATCTGAACTACGCCTCCCATGGCAGCCTGAGCATGGAAGTGCCTTCGGGCCTGATTCTGTGCCCGCCGCAGCACGGGGTGTGGATTCCGCCCGGCGTGGTGCACAGCTGCTATCTGCAGCATGCCGTGCAATACCGCTCGGTCTATCTGGCGCCCCAGCTGTGCGAGAGCCTGCCCGGTGCGGCGGGCTGCATGCGCATAGGGCCCATAGTCAAGGCCGTTCTGGCCGACTTCGGCCTGCGCGATGTACAGATTCCGGTGGCCGAGGCCGATCTGCGGCTGGCCCAGGTGGTGCACGACCAGCTGAAAGCCACGCCGCTGGAGCTGAGCTTTTTGCCCATGGCCCGGCACCCGGCCCTGGTGCAGGTGCTCGATGCCATGCAGGCGCAGCCCGACGATCACCGCAGTCTGGCCGCCTGGGCAGCCACCGTGCACATGACGGAGCGCACGCTGGCGCGCCATTGCCAGAGCGAGCTGGGCATGAGCCTGGGAGAGTGGCGCCAGCGCATGCGCTATCTGCGCGCCATCGATGCGCTGGAGGCCGGTCATACGGTGCAAAGCATTGCCTATGACCTGGGTTACAGCACGCCCTCGGCCTTTATTGCCATGTTTCAGCGCGAATCCGGCCTGCCGCCGGAGCAGTTTAGACGCGAGTTCTGTGCAGGCTCTTTGTGAACGGGAGATAATGCGCGCCGTGAAGTGCGCCAGACCGTCGCTGGTACAAGCCGCAAGGCCAACGCTTGCGTTGGGTCGAAAGACCGTACTGGAGGAACGTCCGGACTGCACAGGGCAGCGTAGCAGCTAACAGCTGTCCACCGTGAGGTGAGGATCAGAGCAACAGAGACGAGTCTCGGGGGAGTGCCGCAAGGCAGACCACCGGGGGTGAAACGGGCAATCTCTACGCGCAGCAATACCAAGTAGGCACACGTTGACGGGGCCCCCGGAGTGTGCGGGTAGGTAGCACCGAGCCGTCAGGCGACTGACGGCCCAGATTAATGGCGGTCACGCAGCGGGCAACCGCTGTGCACAGAATCCGGCTTATCGGCGCACTTCACACTTTGACAAGTCAAAAGAGCTGCTGGCGCTTATGTATCAAGCGCCAGCAGCTCTTTTTTTTATGAATGAAAAGTTTAGAACTTTTCCCAGGGCATGAGGTAGCGCCACTGGCCTTCGGGCACCTTGGCCAGCGAGACCCGGCCTATGCGCAGGCGGCGCAGGCTGGTGACGGTCAGGCCCACGGCTGCGCACATGGTTTCGATTTCCTCGGGCGCAATGCCTTTGAGGGCAAAGCGCAGATGGCTTTCGTTTTGCCAGCTGACATGGCAGGGCGGCATGCGGCGCTGGCCGTTGCCGCCGGGAATGGGCAGACCTTGCTGCAGCAGCTCCAGGCCGCCTTCATCGATCTGGCCCTCAACGCCGACAATCAGTTCCTGCTCCAGCCAGGCGCCTTCTTCCTTGAGCTTGCGCGCTATCCGCTTGTCCTGGGTGTAGACGATCAAGCCGTTGGCGGGCAGGGGGATGGTAAGAAACGATTCCAGGTTCTTGAAGTGCTGGGGCAGCACCAGCAAGGGCATGGGCGTATCAAGGGCGGCCAGCGTGGCTTCGCTGAGCAGCGAATGCGCGCTGCGCACGCGGCCGTAGGCCATGCCCTGGGTATAGCCCGCAGGCTTGTTCATCAGGATGGTGACCGGAGGAATCGCCTCGGGTTTGGCACCGTGGCGCAGGGTGACCACCTGATCGGCGTGCACGCGGGTCTCGGGCACCAGCACCAGCTTGCCGTCTACCTGGACGTTGCCCGCTTCAATATGGAGCTCGGCCTCGCGGCGTGAGCATTGTTCTTGCTCCGCCAGGCGCTTGGCCAGGCGGATGCTTTCTTTTTCAGGCAGGTTTTCAGACATGGCGAGAGCTTAATGCGCCGGCCATGTCCTAGTTGTCCACAGGTCTAGCGACCCAGGCACATTTTCTGGATGCGCTCCACATGGGCCAGCAGCGAGCGCTCGGCCACCGGCCACAAGGCCTGGGGCGTATCCGCATAGGCCAGGGCCACCCAGTCGGCAATGCTGCCGTCGGGCTTGGCGCGCATGGCGGCGTGGACCTTGGCTTCGCGTGCCAGGCGGTGGGCCTTGAGCTTGGCAATCTGCTGGCGCGCAAAACCCAGCACATGGCCGTGGGCCGGCAGTATGTAGCGCACCGCGTGCTCGGCACAGATCTCGTCGAGTTTGTCCAGTGAATCCAGGTAGTCGATCATGTTGCCGTCCGGCGGGCCGATCACCGTGGTGCTGCCGTTGAGGATGTGATCGCCGCTGAAGAGCAAAGCGTCTTCGACCAGTAGAAAACACAAGTGGTTGGCCGCGTGTCCGGGCGTGAAGATGGCTTGCAGCGTATGGGTGATTTCGCCTTCAAGTCCATTGCCGGTGAGCGTGAGCTGCTCTCCATCCTGTAGCGTGACCTCGGGCTTGAAGCGGCTGTAGGAGCGGGCCGTGGGCGCCGAGGGCAGGCCCATGATGGGCGGCCTGGCCCGGCCGGCTTGCTCCACCATGGCCTGCAGTGGTACCGCACCCGGTGAGTGGTCGGGGTGGGAATGGGTGCAGACGATGAAGCGGATATCGCCGCCCGTGGTCTGCACCAGGCGCTGCAGGTGGATAGTCTCGTTCGGGCCCGGGTCGATGACGATATAGCCGGTGGCGGCATCGCCCACCAGATAGGTATTGGTGCCCGGGCCGGTCATGACGCCGGGGTTGGGCGCGGTCAGGCGCAGCAGGTTTTTGCGCAGAGGTACGGCGGTCTCGGATTGCCAGTCCAGATGGTGGCCGGCCTGGCCGTCGGGGTGGACCATCTCCAGCTCGCCAAAAGCCATGTCGGTTTCCATGTGCCGCGTGTCCTGGCCCTGGATGAAGCCCGTACGCGGGCAGGATTTCCACAGCAGCTTTTCGCCTTGGAGCGCATCCAGCACGGCCTGGGTGCCGGCAAACGTCGCCAAGCGCTGCAGCGTGCGCTCGGTGGGAAAGACGATGAACAGGCTTTTTTCCGCAAAGCGTTGCAGCGCTTGCTGCGGGCGAATCCAGGTGGGCTCGAACTGCTCGGTTTCGTCGGCCTCGGGTGTCTGGTCCTCGGGCATGCGGGCCACGAAAAACGGCACGTCAAAGCGCTTGGGAAGGTCGCGGGCCGCCGTCCAGTGCGCCAGATACCAGAGCTGGTCTACCGCCAGCGTCCAGCCGCGCTCGCGGCACTGGGCATAAAGCGAGGCATGGCGATCGAGCTGCGCCACCTGCGCGGCCGAAACCGGCAGGCCTTGTGCGTCATAGGCCAGCAAGATGCCCAGCTCTTCGAAGGTTTCGCGTATGCCGGCCAGAGCCTGTGTGATGCGGGCCTCGCCGCCGGCCTCGACCATGGCGCTGCGCACGCGGGCCAGGTCATGGTTGGCGGGATCGCCATCCTGCGCTTCTATGCCGCCGCCCGGAAACACATAGGCGTTGGCGAAATTGCCCTGGTCGGCGCGTCTTGTCATCAGCACTTCATAGCCTTGGCCGTCGGCGCTGTCGCGCAGCAGCAAAACGGTGGAGGCATCACGGGTGGCGATGGGCATGCGCTGGGCATGCAAAAGCTGGCTGGGGCGAGTCATGCCTGCATTATGCGAAGCCCTGGCGGACGAAGGTTGTCAAACCGGGCTCTCAAGGGGTCGAGACTGGGGAAATCACTAGGAGTGGATTGGGGCAAATCTCATTGCATTTAATTATTTAATATAACAATAATGGCGAAAAGGAATGGTTATGTCTCATAAAGAAATTGCAGTCGATTTCGCTGGCGATGACCAGCAGGTGGCCATCATTCGGCTGCAGCGCGCTGCCAAGCGCAATGCCTTGTCGGATGGTCTGATTCTGGGCTTGCGCGATGTTTTCCAGAATCTGCCCGCCAGCGTGCGCGCGGCTGTGGTCGATGGCGACGGCCCGCATTTCTGCGCCGGGTTGGATCTGAGCGAGCTGAGCGAACGCGATGCCTCGCAAGGCGTGCTGCATTCGCGCATGTGGCATGACGCGCTGCAGCAGCTGCAGTTTGGCGCCGTGCCCGTGGTGGCGGCCCTGCACGGTGCGGTGGTGGGCGGCGGGCTGGAGCTGGCCAGTGCCTGCCATATCCGTGTGGCCGACAGCAGCACCTTCTTTGCCTTGCCCGAAGGCTCGCGCGGCATTTTCGTGGGCGGTGGCGGCTCGGTGCGCATTCCGCGCCTGATTGGTGCCTCGCGCATGGCCGACATGATGTTCACCGGTCGCGTCTACAACGCCGAAGACGGTGAGCGCATCGGTCTGGCCCAGTATGTGGTGCCCGAAGGCCAGGCCCTGGTCAAGGCCGTGGAGCTGGCGCTGCGCATTGCCGAGAACGCGCCCATGACCAATTACGCCCTCATGCATGCGCTGCCGCGCATTGCGGAGCAGCCTGCCGACCAAGGGCTGATGACGGAAGCGCTGATGGCCGCCGTGGCTCAGAGCGCGCCCGAGGCCAAGCATCGCCTGCAGGATTTCCTGGTCGGGCGGGCTGCCAAGGTCAGCAAGGGCTGAAGCCGCCATACACAAACATAAAAAAATGGAGACAACCGCTATGCAGCAGGCAGAGATCACCGCGCCGCCGCGCTACCGCCCCCTGGAGTTTGGCGTGCAAAGCATTCTGGTACAGGCGCAGCCCGATGGCAGCAGCCATGTGCGTGCCGAGCAGGATCTGACGGCTTACGCCTGCCGCATGACGGACCGGTTGTTGCACTGGGCGCAGCACACGCCGGACCAAGCCTTTATCGCCCAGCGCGAGCGTTTGGCTGACGGCAGCACCGGCAACTGGCGTTACATCAGCTTTGCGCAGACGCTGGAGCATGCGCGGCGCATAGGCCAGGCGCTGGTGGATCGCCGGCTCTCGGCCGAGAAGCCCGTCATCATCCTCAGCGAAAACGACCTGGATCACGCCATGCTAGCCATGGCCTGCCTATATGCCGGCGTGCCCTATTGCTCGGTGTCCACACCGTATTCCCTGGTCAGCACCGATTACGCCAAGCTGCGCCATGTGGTGGAGACGCTGACCCCCGGCCTGATCTTTGCCAGCGATGCCGCGCGCTACGACAAGGCGGTGCGCGCCGTGGTGCCCACCGGCTGTGACGTGGTGTACCGCACGGCTTCTGATAATGCTTTGCCCCACACCCGGTTTGCCGAGCTGCTGGCCACCGAGGCCACGGCGGCGGTGGATGCCGCCATGCAGGCCACGGGGCCGGAGACCATCACCAAGTTCTTGTTCACCTCGGGTTCGACCAAGCTGCCCAAGGCGGTGATCAACACCCACCGCATGTGGTGCGCCAACCAGCAGCAGATTGCCCAGACCATGCCCGATATGGTCAAGGGCCCGCCGGTACTGGTGGACTGGCTGCCGTGGAACCACACTTTTGGCGGCAACAAGAACATAGGCCTGGCGCTTTACCACGGCGGCACGGTCTATATCGACGAAGGCAAGCCCACGCCGGTCGGCATTGCCGAGACGCTGCGCAATCTGCGCGAGATCTCGCCTACCGTGTACTTCAACGTGCCCACGGGCTTTGAATACATTGCCCGCGCCATGGAAAGCGATGCCCTGCTGCGTGCCAGCCTGCTCAAGCGGGTGAAGATGTTTTTCTATGCCGGTGCCTCGCTGGCCCAGCCGGTGTGGGACAGCCTGCATCGGGTGCAGGAGCAGGAGTTTGGCGAGCGCATCGTGATGAGCACCGGTCTGGGCATGACGGAGTCTTCGCCTTCGGCCCTGTTCATCAATCGGCCCGATGTGCGCTCCGGCGATCTGGGCGTGCCCGTGCCGGGGCTGGAACTCAAGCTGGCGCCTGTGGACGGCAAGCTGGAAGTGCGTTACCGCGGCCCCAATGTCACGCCCGGCTACTGGCGTGCACCCGAGGCCACGGCCGAGGCTTTCGACGATCAAGGTTTTTTTCGCACCGGCGACGCCGTGCAGTGGCGCGATCTGCAGGACCCGAACCAGGGTCTGCGCTTTGACGGCCGCATTGCCGAAGACTTCAAGCTGGCCACCGGCACTTTCGTCAATGTGGGGCCGCTGCGCGCTCGAATTATTCACGCGGGCGCACCTTTTATCCAGGATGTGGTGCTCACCGGGCTGGATCGCAAGGAGGTCGGCGCCATCGTCTTTGGCTCGCCGGCCTGCCTGGCCCTGAGCGGGCTGGAAGCGGGCGCCACGCAGGAGCAAATCATGCACAGCGCCTCTGTGCAGCAGCATCTGCAAACCGTGCTGGACCAGTTGGCGCAGACCGCTACCGGCAGCGCCACCCGCATTGCACGGGCCGTGGCTTCCACCCGTGCGCCGTCGCTGGATCTGGGCGAGGTGACGGACAAAGGCTCCATCAACCAGCGTGCCGTGCTGAGCCATCGGGCGGATGTGGTGTTGGGGCTGTACGAAGAGACGCTGGCTCATATCTTGAAGCCAAACCAGGCTTGAGACCAATACCAACAGGCGTAAGCAGCTTCTAAAAGGATAGTGAAATGCAGATTCAGGATCAGATTGCCATCGTGACCGGCGGAGCCTCGGGCCTGGGCGAAGCGACGGCGCGGGCCTTGGCCGCCGCCGGCGCCCGCGTGGCCGTGCTGGATCGCCAGCTGGACAAGGCCAAAGCCGTGGCAGCCGATATCGGCGGGCTGGCATTGGCCTGCGATATCACGGACACGGCCAGCGTGACGGCGGCGCTGGACCAGATCCGTGCGCAATGGGGCGACGCCCGCATTCTGATGAATGTGGCCGGCATAGGTACGGCCAAGCGTGTGATCGGCCGCGACGGCCAGCCTGCGCCGCTGGATGATTTTGAGCGCGTGGTGCGCGTCAACCTGATCGGCAGCTACAACATGACGCGGCTGTTTGCAGCGCGCTGCGCCCAGCTGAACGCGCTGGAAGATGGGGCGCGCGGCGTCATCGTCTACACCGCCTCGGTGGCGGCTTTTGACGGGCAGGTGGGTCAGCAGGCCTATAGCGCCTCCAAGGGCGGGCTGGTGGGCATGACGTTGCCCATGGCACGCGATCTGGCCCAGCATGGCATCCGTGTCTGTACCATCGCTCCCGGCCTGTTTGCCACGCCGCTGATGCAGGAGCTGCCCGAACCCGTGCAGCAGTCGCTGGCAGCGTCCATTCCGTTTCCGCCGCGGCTGGGCAAGCCTTCGGAGTTTGCCGAGCTGGCGCTGCACATCGTGCACAACGGTCACCTGAACGGCGAAGTGATTCGCCTCGACGGGGCTTTGCGCATGGCGCCGCGTTAAATAATCTATCCCCCTGAGGCGCTGCGCGCCTTCCCCAAAGGGGACGACACCCTCGGTGCGAGGCGGTGCGGCCGGCCTAGGCTCTTCCTCGGTGTCTCTGGCACGGAGTGAGTCTAGCCAGCGCAGCGACCTTTATTGATTTCACAGGACCGCAGAGTCCGTTTATTACTAGCAGGAGACAAACCATGCAAGATCGTCGCAATTTCGTCAAAAGCCTGAGCGCCACGGCCGCGCTGGCGGCGCTGGGCCCTGTGGCGGCCCGTGCCCAGGGCAGTGGGCCTATCGAGCAAGTCCGTATTCTTTACGGCTTTCCGGCCGGCAGCGCGGGTGACTCCGTGGCCCGCCGCGTGGGCGAGAAGATGGGCGGCAGCAGCTATACCAAGAATATGGGTGTGGTGGAAAACAAGCCCGGTGCCGGCGGCCGCATTGCGCTGGAGAGTTTGCGCAATGCCGTGGGCGATGGCTCGGTGATCGCCCTGTCCCAGGTCTCGGCTTTCTCGATTTACCCGCATATCTATAGCAAGCTCAGCTATCAGGCCAAGGACTTCGAGCCGATTTCCATCGGCGCCATCATGCACCACGGCTTGGCCATAGGTCCTGCCGTACCGGCCGAGGTCAAGACGCTCAAGGACTTTCTGGCCTGGTGCAAGAACAACCCTGACAAAGCCAGTTTCGGCAGCCCCGGTGCCGGCACGCAACCGCATCTGATCGGTTCGCTGCTCAGCCTGCGCTCGGGCATCAAGATCAGCCATGTGCCTTATCGCGGCACGGCGCCTGCCGTGTCTGATCTGGCTGGCGGCCAGATTGCGGCGGTCATGGGCCCCAGCGGCGACTTCCTCAGCTATTACAAGGCCGGCAAGCTGCGCGTGCTGGCTACCAGCGGCCCGCAGCGCAACCCCTATCTGCCCAATGTGCCCACGTTTGCCGAGCAGGGCTTTGGCGATCTGACAGCCGAGGAATGGTTTGGCTTCTACGCCAATGCCAAGACGCCGGCCGATGTGCGCGCCCGCGCCCATGCGGCCATCATTGCAGCGCTCAAGAGCGATTCGCTCAAGGAAAGCCTGGGCGTGGTCGGCCTGATCGCCACCAGCTCCACGCCCGAAGAAATGGCCCGCTCCCAGCAGGCCGAGTTCGAGCGTTGGGGCCCGCTGGTCAAGCAGATCGGGTTTACGGCTGACACTTGACTCCACCTGAGCTGCTGCGCCGCTTCCCCCAGAGGGGGACGGCGCCATCACCGCGAGGTGGCGGGGCCGCCAAGGATCTTGCTTGGCGCCCCTGACTTTTGGACTGCGCTTCGTGCGCAGCCCAGCGTCGCGTTTATGGATTCCCTGTTGCTACTTGATAGCTGCTTTTTTATGTCCTATTTGCCCGTCAGTGCCGACAACGCGTTTCTTCTTTTCGATGTGCTCAAGGCCGACGAGCAGTTGCAGCGCCTGCCGGCCCATGCGGCCACGGACCGGGCGCTGATGCAGCAGGTGCTGGAGGAGGCGGGCAAGTGGGTGGGCGAGGTGGTAGCGCCGCTGTCGCGTGAGGGCGATGAAATCGGCTGCCGTCTGAAAGACGGCAAGGTGAGCACCCCACCGGGCTTTGCCCAGGCCTATCAGGACTTCTGGCAGGCCGGCTGGCCCGCACTGGCCTGCGCCGAGGAAGATGGCGGCCAGGGCCTGCCCTGGGTGCTGGAGGGCGTGCTCTACGAGTGGCTGAGCGCCGCCAACCATGGCTGGACCATGGCGCCCGGTTTGTTGCACGGTGCGTATGAATGCCTCAAGCACCATGGCAGCGAGGCCCTCAAGGCGCAGTACCTGGGCAAGATTGCCAGCGGTCAATGGCTGGCCACCATGTGCTTGACGGAAGCCCACGCCGGCAGCGATCTGGGCCTGGTGCGCACGCAGGCCGAGCCGATGGGCGATACGGCTTTGGGAGCGAGCCATGCCGTTACCGGCACCAAGATTTTCATCTCTGGCGGCGAGCATGATCTGACGGACAACATCGTGCACCTGGTGCTGGCACGTTTGCCCGGTGCACCCGCCGGGCCCCGGGGCTTGTCCCTGTTTCTGGTGCCCAAGCTTTTGCCTGAGGGCCAGCGCAATGCCGTGGTCTGCGAACGTATTGAAGAAAAGATGGGCCTGCACGGAAGCCCTACCTGCGTGATGCGCTTTGATGGCGCCACGGGCTGGCTGATAGGCCGCGAAGGCGCGGGTCTGAACGCCATGTTTGTGATGATGAATGCCGCCCGTCTGCATGTGGCCTTGCAGGGTGTGGGCTTGCTGGATGCCGCCTGGCAAAAAGCCCGGGCCTATGCGCTGGAGCGCCGCCAGATGCGCGCACCGGGTGCCGTGTCTGCATCGCGCGGGCCTGGCGACGCGGCCGATTTGCTGATCGAACACCCGGCCCTGCGCCGCACCCTGGATGTGCAGCGGGCCTGGGTGGACGGCGGCCGTGTGTTGGCCTACCAGACCGGTATCTATCTCGATCAGGCCCGCCATGCCGAGGCAGCCAAGGAGCGCGAACAGGCTCAGCAATGGTGCAGCCTGATCACCCCCGTGCTCAAGGCGGCCTGGACGCAGCAGGCTTTTGACGGTGCCAGCGCCTGCCTGCAAGTCTTTGGAGGCCATGGCTATATGCGCGAATGGGGCGTGGAGCAAATCGTGCGGGACGCCCGCGTGGCCATGATTTACGAGGGCACGAACGAAATCCAGGCCATAGACCTGCTGGTGCGCAAGCTGCTGCCCGATGAGGGCCAGGTTTTCGGCCAATGGCTGCTGTTTTTGCGCAAAAGCCTGGATGCCTCGCGCGCGCTGGATGCTGAGGTGCTGCGCCGTCTGGCCGAGCTGCGCTACTTCAGCACCTTGCTGGTACAGGGCTGCAAGGAAGACGAGACTCTGGCCTGGCGCGTGGCCGATGATTTTCTGCGCTGTGTGGCCGTGCTGCTCATGGGTTGGGCCTGGGCCCGCATTGCGGCCGCGCCGGGCACCGAAGGCCAGCGCTGGCAAGGCCCGTTGCAGGCCGTGACCCAGCGTGTGCTGCCCGAGATGGATTGGCGGCTGCAACTGATGAAAGCCCAGTGGCGCCAGACCTCGATGGTGCATGGGGTGCAGGCTGCAGCGCAGAGTGCCTAGAACGGCTTGGCCTGCACGGCGCTCCGGGCATCCCGCTGCAATTCGCAGCGGTCATGCCGCAAAACAGGCAGAATTTGGCGCATTGCGCCCGCCGACCCCTGTAGATTTGCCAGAGACTGACTGACACCATGCCTGTAACAAAAACCGCCAACGCCTCTTCCCGTTCGACCCGTGCGGGCCACGGCCAGCCGTCTGACGCGCGTGGCAAGAAAAATACGCTGCCGCTGGCGGCTGCAACGCAGGTTGATGCCGTCGAGTCGGTAGCGGTGGACAGGGTGGATGCCGGTTTTTTGGAGTCCTTGGTCGGCTATAACGTGCGCCGTGCCTCGCTGTCGCTGGTAGGCGTGTTCATGGAATGCATGGTGCGCTTCGATCTCAAGATCGTGGAGTTTTCCGTGCTCTCGCTGGTGGGCGGCAATCCCGGCATCACCTCGCGCCAGCTATGCCAGCAGCTGGACATGCTGCCGCCCAATATGGTGGGCATGATCGATGCGCTGTCCGCGCGCGGCCTGCTGGAGCGCCGCCCGCATCCGCGCGACGGCCGTGCCACCGGCCTGTATCTCACGGTGCAGGGGCGTGAGCTTCTGGATGCGGCCGAGCCCGAACTCAAGTCCAGCGAGCAAAGTGCGGTCTCCCACCTGAGTGCGGCCGAGCAGATTCAGCTGCTGCAGCTGCTGCAAAAGCTTTACCGCTGACGGCTTGTTGTTCGCGTAGGCGCAACGCTTGTCTCCTGTGCTGGCTGCAAACCGGCGCCCGGTAGGATAATGGGCGGCATCATGCAGATTCGCTTTACCAAGATGCAGGGTGCGGGCAACGATTTTGTCGTGCTCGATGAAACCCGGGGCCGCCTGGGCCTGACGCCGGCTCACTACCGCTATCTGGGCAACCGCCACTTTGGCGTGGGTGCCGACCAGATTCTCACCGTGCGCCCCTCGCCTGCCGAAGGCGTGGATTTTGAATATGTCATCCACAACGCCGATGGCGGCGAAGTCGAGCAGTGCGGCAACGGTGCACGCTGCTTTGCCCGTTATGTGCATGACAAGGGCTTGACGGACAAGCGCGTGACTCGCGTGCAGACGCTCTCCGGCGTGATCGCCCCCGAGCTGCATGCCGACGGCCGCGTGACGGTGGACATGGGCGCTCCCCAGCTGGACCCGGCCAAGGTGCCGTTCAACGGCGAAGGCTTGCTGGCGGAAAAGCAGGGCTCTGCACAAAAATGGCCGCTAGCCCTTGATGTATCTGCGCAAGATGCTACGGTTTGGATAGCGCCGATCTCCATGGGCAACCCGCATGCGGTGCAACTGGTGGCCGATGTGGATGCGGCGCCCGTCGAAGTTCACGGCCCGCTGATCGAAAACCACAAACGCTTTCCGCAGCGGGTGAATGCCGGTTTCATGCAGATCGTCGACCGCAGCGCAGTGAAGTTGCGCGTGTATGAGCGCGGAGCGGGCGAGACCCTGGCCTGCGGCACCGGAGCCTGCGCAGCCGTGGTGGCCGGCATTGGCTGGGGCTTGCTGGACAGCCGGGTGGATGTGCATACCCGCGGTGGCCTGCTGACCATTGAATGGAACGGTGGCGCCGAGGACCGCGTGCGCATGACCGGCCCCGCAGAGTTTGTGTTTGAAGGACAGATCGACATTCCCGAGACGCTATGAACAGCATGACCGACACCGCCGTGACCGAAGAAGCCATTGCCGACTATCTCCAGCAAACTCCGGAGTTCTTCGAGCGTCATGCCGAAATGTTGACCGGCGTGCAATTGATCAGCGGCCATGGCCCGCGTGCCGTAAGCCTGCAGGAGCGCCAGGCGCAGATGCTGCGCGAGAAGATCAAGGGGCTGGAGCACCGCATCATGGACATGATGCGCCACGGCAGCGAGAACACCTCGATTGCCAACAAGATCCATCAGTGGACTTGTGCCATGTCCAAGGTGCAGGATTTGCGCGAGCTGCCCCATGTGGTGACCGCCAGCCTGCAGCATATCTTCGAGGTGCCCCAGGTGGCGCTGCGCCTGTGGAACGTGTCGGGTGCACACAGCGGCAGCATCTACACCATGGGCGTGAGTGAGGATGCCAAGGCCTTTGCCGCTTCGCTGACCATGCCGTTCTGCGGTCCCAATATGGGGTTTGAGTCCGCCCACTGGCTGGCTCAGCCCGATGCCATTCAATCCATGGCCCTGCTGCCGCTGCACGATGGCGCCATGGAGAGCACCTCCAACGTCTTTGGCATGCTGGTGCTGGGCTCTCCCGACGCTGCGCGTTTTGATGCCACCATGGGGACGGAATTTCTGTCGCGCATCGCCCAGCTGGCCAGTGCTTCGCTATCGCGCATGCGTTTGTCGCCGCTGAGCCTGGCCCGCAGCTGACGAGGATCAGGCGGGACTGATGCACAGCCCGGATATGCACAGATCGGATGTACGTGAGCAGCTCTCATTGCAGGAGCAGCTCGCGCAACTTCCCGCAGTCGTTACCGCCTATCTGGAGCATGTGCGGGTGCAAAAGCGCCTGGCCGAGCGCACCCATACGCTGTACAGCCTGGATTTGCTCAAGCTGCAGGATTTCGCCAGCGAGGCCGACGTGGCGCTGCTGGCTTTGCAGCCGAACCATATCCGCCGCTTTGCTGCCCAAATGCATAGCGCCGGCCGCAGCGCGCGCGGTATTGCGCTGATTCTCTCGGGTTGGCGCAGTTTTTTCCGCTGGGCTGCCCGGCAGGAACTGGTGCCATTCAACCCAGTGGAAGGCGTGCGCGGCCCCAAGGCGCCCAAGCCCTTGCCCAAAGCCCTGGGCGTGGATGACGCCGTGCAGCTGGCCAGCTTTCAAAACACCGAGGCCGATCCCTGGATAGAGGCGCGCGATGCCGCCATGACCGAGCTGCTTTACGGCTGCGGCCTGCGCGTGGGCGAACTGGTGGGGCTGGATGTCAAAGCCGATCAGCACACCCAGGCCGAGGGTCGGGGCTGGATCGACCTGCAAGCGGGCGATGCCCATGTGCAGGGCAAAGGCAGCAAGCGCCGCATCGTGCCCGTGGGGGCCATGGCCACCAAGGCCTTGCAAGCCTGGCTGGCGCAGCGCACGACGGCTCTAACCGGTGCGGCACAGGCCAGGGCCCGGGAGGAGGTGGCGCTCTTCATAGGCCGCCGGGGCGAGCGGCTGACGGGCCAATCCGTCTGGGCGCGTCTCAAGCAGCGCGGCCAGCAGGCCAGGTTGGCGGCCGGCGTGCATCCCCATGTGCTGCGCCATTCGTTTGCCAGCCATCTGCTGCAGTCCAGCGGTGATTTACGCGCCGTGCAGGAGCTGCTGGGGCATTCCAGCATTGCCACTACGCAAATCTATACGCGGCTGGATTTTCAGCATCTGGCTCAGGCCTATGAAAACGCCCATCCGCGCGCCAGACGCCAGGACGGGGCGGAGGGCAGGGTGGATCAGTCGCCGTCTGCTCGCAAGTCAGACTCGGAGTCTGATGATTGACTTCATCCTGAATTGATAGCTTGTAGCGCTTTATGGATAAGCGCTTGAGTTCGATTTTCTCTTAACTTGACGGCAGCCCTTGCGTCCGTGTGCGCTTGAAAGCACCGCTACACTCTCCAGCTGTTTATTCCCAAGGGCGGCTCTGTGTCGGAGCGGCCCTGCGTGTTTTTTGGCTGGCCGCGCAAGGTGGCTGGCTGCAGCAAGAGGTTCCAACGCATGTCTCTCATTCCTGTCACCATCCTCACGGGCTTTCTGGGTTCGGGCAAAACCACGCTGCTCAAGCGCGTGCTGCACGAGTCGCACGGCATGAAGATTGCCGTGATCGAGAACGAATTCGGTGAAGAAAACATCGACACCGACATTCTCAAGACCGAGTCCAAAGAGCAGATCCTGCAGATGAGCAATGGCTGCATCTGCTGTACCATTCGCGAAGACCTGCGTGAGGCCTTGCAGCTGCTGGCTGCCAAGCGCCGCAAGGGCCTGGTGGACTTTGACCGCATCGTCATCGAGACCACCGGCCTGGCCGATCCCGGCCCCGTGGCACAGACCTTCTTCATGGATGACGAGATCGCCGAAACCTATCTGATCGACTCCATCATCACCCTGGTCGATGCCAAGCATGCCAACCAGCAGCTGGACGACCGCCAGGAAGCGCGCCGCCAGGTGGGCTTTGCCGATCAGATCTTCCTGTCCAAGACCGATCTGGTGAGCGAGGCCGACAAGGATGAGCTGACCCACCGCCTCAAGCACATGAACCCGCGCGCGCCCATCACAGCCGTGCATTTTGGCGATGTGTCCCTCAAGGACGTGTTCGATCTGCGTGGCTTCAATCTCAATGCCAAGCTCGATATCGACCCCGACTTCCTCAAGGAGGACGATCACGATCATGGACATGACCACGATCACGGCCATGTGCATGACGAGCATTGCGGCCACGACCACCATGATCACGAGCATGGCGAGCACTGCAATCACCCCCACCACCATCACCACGATGACGATGTGAAGAGCTTTGTCTTTCGTGCCGAGCGGGCGTTCGACCCTGCCAAGCTGGAAGACTTCCTGGGCGCCATCGTGAACATCTACGGCCCCAAGATGCTGCGCTACAAAGGCGTGCTGAACATGAACGGAACCGAGCGCAAGGTCATCTTCCAGGGCGTGCATCAGCTCATGGGCAGCGATCTGGGGCCGGAATGGGCGGCCGACGAAAAGCGCGAAAGCCGCATGGTCTTCATCGGTATTGATCTGCCGCAAGATATCTTCCGCCAGGGTCTGGATCAGTGTCTGGTATAAACCCCAGGTCTTATCTGGTGTAGGGCGTTTTCTGACACACTCTGACGGCCTGCCTTGCAGGCCGTTTTGTTTGGTGCACACTGCTGCGTCTTTTGAGCGCGTGTTTACGCTCTCCCATACCGCAGGTTTTGTGGGGATAGTGCAACGGATGGCTGACGAGGCGGCATGCGTCGATACAATGCCGCCCCTAAAGAGAGGGCTGGAGTGATCCGGCCCCGATGGATCAACGTGCTGTGAGGAGACAGGACGTGAACGCAGAAAAACGAAGTCTGTACAAGGCCGTCGCCGGCAAGGCGATGTCTGAGAGTCCGGCTCGCTTCAAGCCCGCAGTTTCGATGGGTCGGCGAGTCCTTGCGTCTGTCATGGTCGCCGCTGCATCACGGAACTCCTGGGTCCCGATTTTCCCCAACGCCCTGCCACGCCTTTGGCGCAGCAGCCCAGATTGACAGTACCATCCATGGCACCGGCGCAAATCGTCGGGCCAGACACCATGAGCGATACGAATACCATGCCCATCACAAAGCAAGCTGCGACAAAAAAAGATCCCAAGCTGGCCAATGCCTGGAAGACCAAATCGGTGGAAGAATTGACCGATGCCGACGTGTTGGCCATGAACGACGACGACTATATGAACGATGCCCAGATGGCATTTTTCCGTCGCAAGCTGGTGACTCTCAAGACCGACATGCATAACAATGCCGGTGAAACGGCTGAGAACCTGCGTGAAGACACGGCGGTCGTGCCCGATCCCGCAGACCGTGCCACCATCGAAGAAGAGCATGCGCTGGAGTTGCGCACTCGCGATCGCGAGCGCAAACTGCTCAAGAAGATCGATCAGTCCATTGCCCGTATCGACGCTGGCGATTACGGCTATTGCGACGAAACCGGTGAACCCATTGGTGTGGGCCGCCTGCTGGCCCGTCCCACGGCCACTTTGTCGCTGGAAGCCCAGCAGCGCCGTGAACTCAAGCAAAAAATGTACGGTGATTGATTCGGGTCAAGCTCGACTCGGCTCTTGCGTACCAAAGTACGAACCATGGCTATAGATGAGACCAAGTTGAACGGATTGCTATCCAAGGTGGCGCGCTTTGTGCGCCACCCTACGGTCAATTGGTCCGATCTGGACAATCTGAATCAGGAAGAGCCGGAAAGCCAGTACAGCAAGCAGGCGCTCAAGGAAATGATTGAGCGCAAGCGCCAGAACGATTTCGTGCGCAAGCGTGAGTTCGAGCAGCTGCGCAAATTGCGTGCCTCTCAGCTGGCTCAGCAGGCCCAGGGCAACCAGCCAAAGCTGATGCCCTCCCTGGGCTCCACCATGCCTGGAGCGCCCAGTTCAGTCTTGCAGACATTGAATAGCAATCTGGGTGAGCGGGCGGTGACGCTCAAGAAGATCGACGAGATCGAGGCTCAGATGTCCCAGCAGTGGTGGCGCGGCAAACAGGCTGCGGATGCCACCACCATGCCCATGCCTTTGCCAGCAGGGGGCAATCCCACACCCACCTCCTTCAGAGCGCCGTCGCCAGGGGCGACCGTGCCTTTGCTCAACAATGTGGTGCCCGGTCAGTTGCCGCAACCCGGCCAGGCCGGCAGCGGATTTGAGCCCACAAGACCCCTGGACCTGGCGGCTTCTGCACCGGCGTCCATTCTGGGGCGTGGAGCCTTGCTTGGCGAAACCGAATTTGCCGCGGGTTTTGCTCCGACCGAGGTTTCAGGCCCTGCGCCAGACAATATGATTCCGCCCTCGTTTGTGCGCTTCGAGCACGACTGGGAGCTGGAAGAAGCTGCCATTGTTTTTGCCAATGGCGACGCGAAAATGGCCCAGGCCTTGTTGCAGGCCTTGCTGGACAGCCGCAGCGCCGATCTGCCCAGGCAGCTGCCGGTCTGGCTGGCGCTGCTGGATCTGTACCGCGCGGCGGGCTGGCAGGCGGAGTTTGATGAGAGCGCCGTAGATTTCGCCTCGCGCTTTGGTCGTTCGGCCCCGCAATGGTTTGCCATGCCGCAGGAGCATGGCGGTCTGAGCGCCGTGGCAGAGCTTGAGGGCGATGCGAATCCGGCAGCATCCGGCTTGAATTGGACGGCGCCTGCGCAACTGACGCTCTCCGGTCTGCAGGCCTTGCACGTGGCCAAATCCCGCAGTCCGGCCCCCTGGGCGCTGGACTGGAGCGCGCTGCAATCCCTGGATGCCGGTGTGATGCGGCCCATGCACGCCCTGGTGATGCAATGGGCCGATGAGGGCGGCGCGCTGGCGTTTACCGGCGTGGAACAGTTGCAGGCGGTGCTGCGGGCGCTGACGCCTTCCGGCGCGCGCGAGGTGGACACCGGTTGGTGGCATCTGCGTCTGGCCTTGCTGCGCCTCATGCACATGCAGGACGACTTCGAGCTGACCGCACTGGACTATTGTGTGACCTATGAAGTCTCGCCGCCGTCCTGGGTGGACCCCGTATGTGCTGTCTCGCATGATGGCGCGGTACAGGATGTGTTTGCGCTGGACAGCCGCATGCTGATACCCGATACCTTGGTACCGCCGATGCTGGGGCGCGATCTGCCGCATCGATTTGCGCTGCAAGGCGTGATCGAGGGCGATGCCCTGCCGTGGCTGACTTCGATCCAGGAGCAGGCACACCTGGGTGAGACCATTTCCATCAATTGCGCCCGTCTGGTGCGCATGGATTTTGCGGCCGCCGGTTCGGTGCTCAACTGGACCTCGTCCATGCAGGCGCTGGGCCATGTGCTGCAGTTCAGCCAGCTGCACCAACTGGTGGCGGTGTTCTTCAACGTGGTCGGCATACAGGAGCACGCTCAGGTGCAGCCTCGCCACGACTGAAAAGAATTTTCCGGCGGCCTCTTGAGGCTTGCTGCATGCACCCCCACCTGCTCTCACTATGGAACAGTTTCACGGCACCACCATTTTGAGCGTGCGCCGCCAGACCCCCGAAGGCGTGCAAGTCGCCATCGGTGGCGATGGTCAGGTCACATTGGGCAACATCGTCGTCAAGGGCACAGCGCGCAAGGTGCGCAAGCTCTACCACGGCAAGGTGCTGGCCGGCTTTGCCGGCGCCACCGCCGATGCCTTCACCTTGTTTGAGCGCTTTGAAGCCAAGCTGGAAAAGCACCAGGGCCATCTGACCCGCGCCGCCATCGAACTTACCAAGGACTGGCGTACCGACCGCGTGCTGCGCCGCCTCGAGGCCATGCTGGCCGTGGCCGATGCCACCACGTCTCTCATCATTACCGGCAACGGCGATGTGCTGGAGCCCGAGCAAGGCATTGTGTCCATAGGCTCGGGTGGTGCTTATGCGCACTCGGCCGCCAAGGCGCTGCTCAACAACACCGAGCTGTCAGCCGAGGAAGTGGTGCGCAAATCGCTGGGCATTGCCGGCGAGCTGTGCATTTACACCAATATGAATCACACCATAGAAACGCTGTAAGCGGACTTCTATTCCTGAATTGATAGCTGGTGGCGCTTTTTACATATGCGCTGACGGCTTGTTTGATTGAGTATCTTCCATGTCTTCTGCCATGACTCCTCAGGAGATCGTCTCCGAGCTGGACAACCATATCGTGGGCCAGTCCGGCGCCAAGCGCGCCGTGGCGATTGCACTGCGCAACCGCTGGCGCCGCCAGCAGGTCGCGGATGGCCTGCGCCAGGAAATCACGCCCAAGAACATTTTGATGATTGGCCCCACCGGCGTGGGCAAGACCGAGATTGCGCGCCGTCTGGCCAAGTTGGCCGATGCGCCTTTCATCAAGGTCGAGGCCACCAAGTTCACCGAGGTGGGCTATGTGGGCAAGGATGTGGACGCCATCATCCGTGACCTGGCCGAAATCGCCGTCAAGCAGACGCGCGAAGCGGACATGAAGAAAATGCGTGCCCGCGCCGAAGATGCGGCTGAGGATCGCATTCTCGATGTGCTGGTGCCCCAGGCGCGTACCGGCGAAGTGGCGGCAGACAATACGGCGCGTCAGGTGTTCCGCAAAAAGCTGCGCGAAGGCCAGCTTAATGACAAGGAAATCGAGATTGACATTGCCGAGGCGCTGCCCCAGGTGCAGATCATGGGTCCGCAAGGCATGGACGAGATGGCCGAGCAGCTGCGCGGCATGTTCAGCCAGATGGGCCAGGAAAAGCGCAAGACGCGCAAGCTCAAGATCGCCGAGGCCCTGAAGCTTCTGACCGACGAAGAGGCGGCCAAGATGGTCAACGAGGAAGACGTCAAGACTCGTGCCATTGCGAACGCCGAGCAAAACGGGATTGTCTTCATCGACGAGATTGACAAGGTCGCCACCCGCCAGGAAAGCAGCGGCTCCGATGTCTCGCGCCAGGGCGTGCAGCGCGATCTGCTGCCGCTGGTGGAAGGCACCAGCGTCTCTACCAAGTACGGCGTGGTCAAGACCGACCACATCCTGTTCATCGCCTCGGGCGCGTTCCATCTGTCCAAGCCCAGCGATCTGATCCCCGAGCTACAGGGGCGCTTTCCCATTCGCGTGGAATTGGATTCGCTGTCGGTCCAGGACTTCGAAGCCATCCTCATGCAAACTCACGCCTCCCTGGTCAAGCAGTACCAAGCGCTGCTGGCGACCGAAGGCGTAACGCTGGAGTTCAAGCCCGAGGCCATCACCCGCTTGGCGACGATTGCCTTTGACGTCAATGAGCGCACCGAGAACATCGGCGCGCGCCGTCTGGCTACCGTGATGGAGCGCCTGCTTGACGACGTCAGCTTCGATGCCGTCAAGCTTTCCGGCCAGTCCGTGGTGATCGATGCGGCCTATGTGGATGAGCGCCTGCAAGTGCTGAGCAAGGACGAGGATTTGTCGCGTTTCATTTTGTAAGCCGTTTATCCAACTCAGAGCCATCTGCCCGCTTAGTCGGGCAGTTTGCATTTGTAGGAAGGAATCGCGACTCACCACGCCTGTCGCGAGGAAGTGAATGGTTGCAATTGAGAGTTCCTATTGAGAGTCAACATGCACAGATTTTGCTAAGTGCTTGTAGTTGAATAACTTTTTGAAAAATCACGGATACGTTTTATTTCTAAGTTATTGATTTCATTGAAAATAATTCTGTATGGCTGGTTGGTCTCACATCAAATAACTGCTACAGTGGAAAAAAGTGCAATTAAGTGGTGAAAACTGCCTTCATCGCCCTATTTGGCGGAAATGAACGGCTTGAACCAACCGAGGTAGCTCACCGTGTTTCAAGGGGCGTCTTCTCTGCATCTCGATGGAAAGGGGCGGCTTTCAGTGCCGACCCGGCATCGTGACGCCCTGATGTCCATGGCCGAAGGTCAGGTGACCTTCACCAAGCACCCCCACGGTTGCCTGATGTTGTTCCCCCGCCCAGAGTGGCTGGAGTTTCGCGAACGTATTGCCCAGATGCCCATGAACGCCCAGTGGTGGAAGCGCATTTTTCTGGGCAATGCCATGGACGCTGAAATGGATGGAACCGGTCGTTTGCTGGTTTCGCCGGAATTGCGCCAGGCCGCAGGCCTGACCAAGGAAGTCGTGCTGCTGGGAATGGGTAACCATTTCGAGCTGTGGGACAAGGCCACTTATGAGGCACGTGAAGCGCAAGCCATGCAGGAAGAAATGCCTGCGGCTTTCCAGGATTTTGTTTTTTAGGAAGAGACGTGCTTGTGAATCAGCCGTTGCAACACATCACCGTTTTGCTCAATGAGGCCGTGGACGCAATGCTGGGTGGCGTGTCCGCGCAACCCGCAGGCCAGTGGGTGGATGCAACGTTCGGGCGCGGAGGTCACTCCCGCCTGCTCCTGCAGAGGTTGGGGCCGGACGCAAGACTGACTGCGTTCGACAAGGATCTGGACGCAATCGCTGAAGCGGCGCGCATCACCGATGCGCGTTTTTCGATTCGGCACGAAGGGTTCAAGCACCTGGGCGAGCTGCCAGAGGCCAGCGTGCAAGGCGTGCTGATGGACCTGGGGGTGAGCTCGCCCCAGATCGACAACCCGGACCGGGGCTTCAGCTTCCGTTTTGACGGACCACTGGATATGCGCATGGACACCACGCGTGGCCAGAGCGTGGCCGAGTGGCTTGAAGATGCGGAAGTGCAGCAGATTGCGGAGGTGATACGTGACTACGGTGAAGAACGGTTTGCTGGCCCCATTGCAAAGGCGATTGTTGCGAGGCGCGAGAGCCAGGGGCCACTTCGCACCACCGCCGAGCTTGCCCAGCTCGTGGCTGGCGCAGTCAAGACCCGCGAGGCTGGGCAAAATCCGGCAACACGCACCTTCCAGGCTCTTCGGATTTTCATCAATGCCGAGCTTCAGGAGCTCGAACAGGCACTAGAGGCCAGCCTGCGTGTGCTGGCTCCGGGCGGTCGACTGGTGGTCATCAGCTTTCACTCGCTGGAAGACCGCATCGTCAAGCAGTTCATCGCCAAGCATTCCAAAGAGGTGTACGACCGCCGTGCGCCCTTTGCCTTGCCCACGCCCATGCGTCTGAAGGCGCTGGACCGTATCAAGCCCAGCGTGGCTGAAGTCGACGGCAATCCGCGTTCACGCTCTGCCGTGATGCGCGTTGCCGAACGCACCGAGGTGCCTGCATGACATATCAGTGGGCCCCCAAGCTCACATCACAGGAAGGGCTGCCATGCTGCGCCTGAACCTGTTGCTGCTCGTGACCGTGATGGCTAGCGCCATCTTTCTGGTGCAAACCCAGTATGAGTCGCGCAAGCTGTTCACCGAGCTGGACCGTGCCGAAGCCGAGGCGCGCCGCCTGGCCACGGATCAGTTGCGCCTGCAGGTGGAAAAGCGTGCCCAGGCAACGCCCCAGCGCATAGAGACGCTGGCGCGCGAGAAGCTGCAGATGAAGCCCGCTTCGCCGGGCATCTCGCAATATGTGAAGGATGGTGTGGCCAGTGCGGGAGCGGTTCGATGACACGCAGCGTGCTCTACACCACCAGCCCTTTGCTGGCGTCCAAGACGCCGCTTTGGCGCAGCAAGATGATTGTGGCCATGCTGGCCCTGGGCTTTGTGGGCCTGGGCGCTCGCGCGGCCTATGTGCAGGTGTTTGGCAATGACTTCTTCAAGCGCCAGGGCCTGGTACGTTTTGCGCGCACGCTGGAGTTGCCCGCCAATCGCGGCCGCCTGCTGGATCGCAACGGGCTGATTCTGGCCTCCAGCGTTCCCGCGGCCAGCATCTGGGCGATTCCCGAAGACGTGGATTTGAACGACCCCGAGATCAAGCAAAAGCTGCAGGAAGCAGCCAAGCTGATGGACGTGCCCCTGGCCACGCTGATGGCCAAGCTCGGTGACGAGGACAAGACTTTTGTCTGGATCAAGCGCCAGCTGGACTGGGAAGTGGGTCAGAAGATTGTGGCGCTCAATATCAAGGGCATCTACAACCGCAAGGAATACAAGCGCCAGTATCCCGAAGGCGAGTCTGCGGCCCACATCGTGGGCTTCACCAATGTGGAAGACCACGGCCAGGAAGGCATGGAGCTGGGCTTCGATAAGGAGCTGGCCGGCAAGCCCGGTTCGCGCCGTGTGATCAAAGACCGCCTGGGTCGCGTGGTGGAAGGCGTGGGCGAGGAAGTACCGCCGCAGGACGGCCAGGACATCCAGCTGTCCGTGGACAGCAAGATCCAGTACTACGCCTACCAAAAGCTCAAGCAGCAGGTCGAGACGTTCAAGGCCAAGGCCGGCAGCGTGGTGGTCATGGACGCGCATACCGGCGAATTGCTGGCCTTGGCCAACTATCCCAGTTACGACCCGGGTCACCGCAAGAATCTGACGGGCGAGCAGTTGCGCAATCGCGCGCTGACCGACACCTTCGAGCCGGGCTCGACCATGAAGCCCCTGACCATCGCCACGGCGCTGGAGCTCAAGCGCGTCAAGCCTTCGACCATCATCGATACCGCCCCCGGACGCTATACCGTGACGGGTTCCACCATCACCGATACGCACAACTACGGCGCGCTGTCGGTGGAAGGCGTGATTCAGAAGTCCAGCAACGTGGGTGCGACCAAGGTGGCGCAAAAGCTGTCGCCCCAGGAAATGTGGGAGTTCTTCAGCGCTGTGGGTTTCGGCCAGAAGCCGCAGATCCAGTTCCCCGGTGCAGTTTCCGGGCGTCTGCGTGCCTGGAAGACCTGGAAGCCTATCGAGCAGGCCACCATGTCCTATGGCTACGGACTGTCGGCGTCGCTGTTCCAGATGGCGCGTTCCTACACCGTGTTCTCCAATGACGGCAACATCATTCCAGGCACCATTCTGAAGGTCACCGAGCCTCCGGTGGGCGTGCGTGTGTTCTCGGCCGAGAACGCCGCCGAGGTGCGTCACATGCTGTGGCTGGCTGCCGGCCCCGGTGGTACCGGGCAAAAGGCCCAGGCCGAGGGTTACACCATTGGCGGCAAGTCGGGTACGGCCCGCAAGCAGGTGGGCAAGAACTACGCCGCCGGCAAATACCGCGCCTGGTTCACCGGCATGGCTCCTATCGATAAGCCGCGCATCATCGTCGCCGTCATGGTGGATGAACCCACGGTGGGTTCTTACTACGGCGGCACTGTGGCCGGTCCCGTCTTTGCCGATGTGGTGCAGCAGTCGCTGCGTTTAATGGGCGTTCAGCCCGACAAGGAAGTCAAGCCTCAGATTGTGGCCGCCCCGGCTGAGGAGCCTGTGCTATGAGTACTTCCCAACATTTTCCCATTCAACATCTGAACACGGCTGCTGACGCCGTGGCCTGGCTGCGCGCACGCGTGCCGGGTGATCTGCAGACCGACAGCCGCAAGGTCAGGGCTGGCGATGCCTTTATTGCCTGGCCCGGCGCGGCCACCGACGGCCGGGCCTTTGTGGCCCGCGCGCTGGAGCTGGGCGCAGCAGCCGTTCTGGTCGAGGCGCAAGGTCTGGAAACCTTTGCGCTGCAAGGCGACAGGATTGCAGCTTTGCCGGGGCTCAAGGCCGCCACCGGCCTGATTGCCGACCAATGGTTTGCCCATCCCAGTGGCGAGCTGGATGTGCTGGCGGTGACCGGCACCAATGGCAAGACAACCACGGCATGGTGGTTGGCCTACGCACTATCAAAAGTGAAGCTGCAAGCGCGCATGGGTTGTGCGCTGGTGGGCACTTTGGGTGTGGGCGTTCCGCCGGATCTGGAATACACGGGCCTGACCACGCCCGATCCCGTGCGCCTGCAGCGGGCGTTTCGCGAATATGCCGATGCGGGGCTGGCGGCCTGTGCCATCGAAGCCTCGTCCATAGGCATAGTCGAGCACCGCCTGGACGGCACCAAGATCCGCGTGGCCTTGTTCACCAATTTCACGCAAGACCACCTAGACTACCACGGCAGCATGGATGCCTATTGGCAGGCCAAGGCCAAGCTGTTTTCCTGGCCCGGGTTGCAGGCGGCGGTGATCAATATCGATGACACGCATGGCGCCAGACTCTGGGCCAAGCTGCAGGCCGGGGCGCTGGATGTCTGGAGCGTCTCCATTCAGGGCCCGGCCCGTTTGCAGGCCAAGGACATCCGCCTGGGCGAGCAAGGCCTGTGCTTTACGGTGCTGGAAGCCGGCCACAGCCTGCGCATGAATACGCGCCTGGTCGGCCAGTACAACGTCTCCAATCTGCTGGGCGTGCTGGCAGCCTTGCGCAGCCTGGGCCTGAGTCTGGACCAGGCCGTGGCTGCCTGTGCCGATCTGGAGCCTGTGCCCGGCCGCATGCAGCAAATCGTGCAGGCCGACCAGCCGCTGGTGGCCGTGGACTATGCCCACACGCCCGATGCGCTGGAAAAAGCCCTGCGGGCTTTGCAACCTGCGGCTCAGCAACGCGGCGGCAAGTTGTGGTGCGTGTTTGGCTGTGGCGGCGACCGCGACAACACCAAGCGTCCGCTCATGGGTCAGGCTGCCCAAACCTATGCCGACTGCGTGCTCGTCACCAGTGACAACCCGCGCAGCGAAGTGCCTGACCGCATCATCGACCAGATTCTGGCCGGCATGCAGCCGGGTGAAAACCTGCATGTCCAGGCCGACCGCGCGGCGGCCATTGCCCAGGCGCTGGCCCATGCCGATGCACGCGATGTGGTGCTGATTGCAGGCAAGGGACATGAGGACTATCAGGAGACGAATGGCGTGCGCCAGCCGTTCTCCGACATGGCTGAAGCGCAAAAAGCGCTTGCAGCCCGCGAAGGAAAGAAACGGTCATGATGACCTTGGCAAAAGCGCTGGAGCTGATCCAGACGCATATCCCCGCAGCCCGTTTGATCGGTGACGGTCAGACCGTGCTTGCGCGCGTGCACACCGATACCCGTACGCTGCAGCCCGGCGACCTGTTTGTGGCCTTGAAGGGCGAGCGTTTTGACGCCCACAGCTTTCTACCCCAGGCGCAAGCGGCCGGCGCTGCTGCCGCCATTGCCAGCCATGGGCTGAGCGAGGCCGGCATCAGCGGCATTGAAGTGCCGGACACCTTGCTGGCCCTGGGCGCACTAGCCCGTGCTTGGCGCGCCCAGTTCGATCTGCCCTTGATTGCCGTGACCGGCAGCAACGGCAAGACCACGGTGACGCAGATGATCGCTTCCATACTGCGCACCCATGCAGGTGAGGCCGCTCTGGCCACCCGCGGCAACTTCAACAACTCCATAGGCATGCCGCTGAACCTGCTGCGCATGAGCGGCGAGCACCGCATTGCCGTGCTGGAGATGGGCATGAACCACCCCGGCGAAATTGCCGAGCTGGCCGCCATCGGCCAACCCACGGTGGCCTTGGTGAACAACGCCCAGCGCGAGCACCAGGAGTTCATGCACACGGTGGAAGCCGTGGCGCGTGAAAACGGCTCGGTGCTGAGCTTTCTGCCTCAGGACGGCACGGCCATCTTTCCTGCAGGTGATACCTACACCGCGCTGTGGAGCGAGCTGGCGGCAGGCCGCCCCAGTCTGATGTTTGGGCAAGCCGAAGACGGTGCCCAGGTGTTTGCCAGCGATGTAGTCTGGAGCAACGGTGCCTGGGCATTCGAGCTGCATACGCCCCAAGGCAAGGCCGCCGTGCAGCTGCATATTGCCGGTCGCCACAATGTGCGCAATGCCCTGGCTGCAGCGGCCTGCGCCCATGCGGCCGGTGTGCCGCTGGCTGCCATTGCGCAAGGGCTGACGGCGTTCGAGCCGGTGACGGGTCGTTCGCGTGCGCTGTCGGTAACGGCTGGCGGCAAGAGCGTGACCGTGGTTGACGACAGCTATAACGCCAACCCCGATTCCGTGGCCGCCGCCATCGAGGTGCTCAGCGAGCTGCCGGCACCGCAATTGCTGGTGCTGGGCGATATGGGCGAGGTGGGCGATAACGGCCCGCAGTTCCATGCCGAAGCCGGTGTGCTGGCGCAGCAACAAGGCATTCCCCAGTTCTTTGCTCTGGGTGAGCAAAGCGCTTTCGCCGTGGCCGCCTTTGGCGCCGGGGCTACTCATTTCGATAGCATGCAGGCGCTTCAAGAGGCCGTGTGCAAGGTATTGCCCCAGGTGGGCAGCGTGTTGGTCAAAGGTTCGCGGTTCATGAAGATGGAGCAAGTGGTGCAGGCGATCGAAGCCTGCGCAAGCAAGGTGCAGGGCAACTCCAAGGAGGCCGCATGCTGCTGATGCTTGCCCAATGGCTGCAAGGCCTGTCGCCAGAATTCGGCTTTTTGCGCGTCTTCCAGTACCTGACGCTGCGTGCCGTGATGGCCGCCGTCACCGCCTTGCTGCTCGGCCTGTTCATAGGCCCCAAGGCCATACGCATGCTGACCGCGCTCAAGATTGGCCAGCCCGTGCGCGGCTACGCCATGGAAACCCATCTGGCCAAGAACGGCACGCCCACCATGGGCGGAGTGCTGATTCTGTTTTCCATCGCCGTCTCCACCTTGCTGTGGTTCGACCTGTCCAACCGCTTTGTCTGGATCGTGTTGCTGGTCACCCTGGGCTTTGGTGCCATTGGCTGGGTGGATGACTGGCGCAAGGTTGTCAACAAAGACCCCGAAGGCATGCGCTCGGGCGAGAAGTACTTCTGGCAGTCGGTGATCGGCCTGCTGGCGGCGCTGTATCTGGTGTTCTGCATTTCCGAGAACAGCAATGCCCAGGTGTTCGAGCTGTTCATCTCCTGGATTCAATCGGGCTTTTCCATGGATCTGCCGCCCAAGGCTGGTCTGATCGTGCCCTTTTTCAAGGAAGTCAACTATCCGCTGGGCGTGCTGGGTTTTGTGATCATGACCTACCTGGTGATCGTGGGCGCCAGCAATGCCGTCAATCTGACCGACGGCCTGGATGGCCTGGCCATCATGCCCGTCATCATGGTGGGCACGGCGCTGGGCATTTTTGCCTATGTGACCGGCAACACCACTTACGCCAAATACCTGCTGTTCCCCAGCATTCCCGGCTCCGGCGAGCTGATGGTGTTCTGTGGCGCCATGGCCGGCGCCGGTCTGGCCTTCCTCTGGTTCAATGCCCACCCGGCACAGGTGTTCATGGGCGACGTGGGCGCTCTGGCCCTGGGCGCGGCCCTGGGCACGATTGCCGTGATCGTGCGTCAGGAAATCGTGCTGGCCGTGATGGGTGGCATTTTTGTGGCCGAGGCCGTGTCCGTGATGCTGCAGGTGACTTACTTCAAGTACACCAAGAAGCGCTATGGCGAAGGCCGCCGTCTCCTGAAGATGGCGCCGCTGCACCACCACTTTGAAAAGAGTGGCTGGAAGGAAACCCAGGTGGTGACCCGCTTCTGGATCATCACCATGCTGCTGTGCCTGCTGGGCCTGTCCACCCTGAAGCTGAGGTAGTCGCCATGCAAGACGAAGACTTCAAGACCCAGGATCAGGCGCTGCAGGATGCGCCGGCGGATGCTATGCCCTTGCAAGCAGCAACTGCTGATGATGTGGCGATTTCAGAGCAAAAAATGCCTGAAATCCAGGTGATTGATGCGCAATCTGCTTCTGAAAGCGTAGCGCCCTTTGAAATCATTCCTGAAGCCATTCCCGATGTCTCCACGCTGACGGCCGCCAGGGATGCCGAGGCTTTTGTAGCCCAGATCTTTGCCGATCCCAGCGTGTCCGATGCGACGGATGTCGAGGTGACCGCGGCGGTGGAAGAGGAGGCCGAGCCCGTGGTGGAGTTGCCACCCGTGCCCCAGCTCTGGCCGCAGGCAGCCCAGCAACATCTGCAGGGTCGGCGCGTGCTGATTCTGGGCCTGGGCATTTCGGGCATCGCCATGGCGCGCTGGTGCGTGCGTGCCGGTGCCGAAGTGACGGTGGCCGACACCCGCGATGCGCCGCCGCATCTGGCGACCTTGCAAGCCGAACTTCCGGGTGTGCGTTTTGTGGCCGGCAGCTTTGGCGCCGATCTGGTCGACGGCCAGAGCCTGAGCGCCGTCTACCGTTCGCCGGGCCTGAGCCCTGCCACGGTGGCCGCCGTGTTCAACGCCGCGCGTAGCATCGGTCTGCCCGTGGGTGGCGAGCTGGATTTGTTCGCCCTGGCGCTCAAGGGCTTGAAAGAGGCCCACGGCTATGCGCCCAGGGTGCTGGGCATTACCGGTACCAATGGCAAGACCACGGTGACTTCGCTGACCGGCCAGCTGCTCGAGCATGCCGGCATCAGCGTGGGTGTGGCGGGCAATATCGGCCCGACGCTGCTTGACACGCTGGCCGCGCGCATTGATGGCGAGAGCCTGCCCCAGGCCTGGGTGCTGGAGCTGTCCAGCTTTCAGCTCGACGACTGCCAGGGTTTCGAGCCCACGGCCGGTGCCGTGCTCAATATCTCGCAAGACCATCTGGACTGGCACGGCAGCCTGCAGGCTTATGCCGATGCCAAGGCCCGCATCTTTGGCGAGCAGGGCCTGATGGTGCTCAACCGCGAAGACGCCATGGTGATGGCCATGCTGGCTGCGCCGGTGGCGATTCCCGGCAAGCGCGGCAAGACTTTCCAGCGCGCCCATGTCACCTTTGGTGGCGACATGCCGCGCCGCCCCGGCGATTTTGGCCTGGAAGTGGTCAACGGCATGACATGGCTGGTGCGCGCCCACGAGGCTGACGAGACCTCCAAGGGCAAGCATGTGGACGATCTGCACATTCAGCGCCTGATGCCTGCGGATGCGCTGCGCATTCGCGGCCGCCACAACGCCATCAACGCGCTGTCGGCCCTGGCTCTGGCCACGGCCACCGGCTGCACGCTGGCTCCGCTGCTCTTCGGCCTGCGCGAATACCGGGGCGAACCCCACCGCGTCCAGCCTCTGGGCCGGGTCAGCGATGTGGAGTATTTCGACGACAGCAAGGGCACGAATGTGGGGGCCACGGTAGCGGCTCTCATGGGCCTGGGGCCGGACCACCGCATCGTGGTGATTCTCGGCGGCCTGGGCAAGGGCCAGGATTTTGCGCCCCTGGCCGCACCGGTATCGCGCTATGTACGTGCCGCCGTGCTGATAGGCCAGGATGCGCCGCTGATCCGCGAAGCGCTGGCCGATTGCGGCGTCACCCTGCAGGACGCCAGCACCATGGCCGATGCGGTGCAAAAGTGCGCCCAGCTGGCCCATGCCAATGACGCCGTGCTGCTCTCGCCAGCTTGCGCCAGCATGGACATGTTCAAGGACTATGCCGATCGCGCCCACCAGTTTGTGGGTGCGGTGCGCAATCTGGCGCTGGATGCCGGCCAGCAACTGGAGGAGGGCGCATGACAGCCGCAGCCCTGACCAGCATCACCAGCCGCGTGCGCTCATGGTTCACGAGCGCGGTGGACAAGCCCATCGACGTGCTGCCCGTGCGCGTGGGCGGGCCGCAATACGACCGTCCCACTCAAACCCCGGCCAGCGTGCTGGGTCTGGATCTGGCTTTGATCTGGGTGGTGATCGGTCTGCTGGCCTGGAGTCTGGTCATGGTGTATTCGGCATCGATTGCGATGCCGGACAACCCGCGCTTTGGCAAGATCGAGCCCTATCACTTTCTGCTGCGCCATGCCATGTCCATAGGCATGGCTTTCGTGGCGGCCTTGCTGGCCTTTCAGGTGCCGATTGCCATCTGGGAGAAAGTGGCGCGCAAGCTGTTTCTGCTGTCCATTTTCCTGCTGGTGCTGGTGCTGATACCGCATGTGGGTACGGTGGTCAACGGCGCGCGGCGCTGGCTGTCGCTGGGCATCATGAATTTCCAGCCCTCGGAGCTGGCCAAGTTCGCGACGCTGATCTATGCCGCCGACTACATGGTGCGCAAGATGGAGGTCAAGGAGCGCTTCTTCCGTGCCGTGCTGCCCATGGGGCTGGCGGTGCTGGTGGTGGGCGTGTTGCTGCTGGCCGAGCCCGATATGGGGGCTTTCATGGTGATCGTGGTGATCTCCATGGGGATTCTGTTTCTGGGTGGCGTGAATGCCCGCATGTTCTTCATCATCGCCCTGCTGGTGGTGCTGGCCTTTGTGATGATCATCGCCACCTCCGAGTGGCGCCGCGAACGCATTTTTGCCTATCTCGATCCCTGGGACGAAAAGCATGCGCTGGGCAAGGGCTACCAGCTCTCGCACGCGCTGATTGCCATTGGGCGGGGCGAGATCTTCGGCGTGGGTCTGGGCCGCAGCGTGGAAAAGCTGCACTGGCTGCCCGAGGCGCATACCGACTTCTTGTTGGCCGTGATCGGCGAAGAGTTCGGCCTGGTCGGCGTGCTGCTGATCGCCGTGACCTTTCTGTGGCTGACCCGTCGCATCATGCTCATCGGCCGCCGCGCCATTGCGCTCGACCGGGTGTTTGCCGGTCTGGTGGCCGAGGGCATTGCCATCTGGATGGGCTTTCAGGCCTTTATCAATATGGGCGTTAATTTGGGCGCCTTGCCAACCAAAGGCCTGACTCTGCCGTTAATGAGTTTTGGCGGTTCCGCCATTTTGATGAATTTGATAGCGATAGCCGTGGTGCTCAGAGTCGATTACGAAAACAAGCTGCTGATGAAGGGAGGTCACGCATGAGTCTCCCCATCCCGAAAAACAAGCAACGCACCGCCCTGGTAATGGCGGGCGGAACGGGCGGTCATATTTTCCCCGGTCTGGCCGTGGCTCAGGAGCTGCGCGCGCGCGGCTGGAATGTGCACTGGCTGGGTGCGCCGGGCTCCATGGAGTCGCGCATCGTGCCGCCCCATGGCTTTGTGCTGGAAACCATAGAGTTCGGCGGTGTGCGCGGCAAGGGTCTCAAGACCTTGCTCATGCTGCCGGCCCGTCTGCTCAAGGCCTTCTCGCAAGCCCGTGGCGTGATGCAGCGCGTCCAGCCCGATGTGGTCATAGGCCTGGGCGGCTATCTCACGGTACCCGGCGGGCTGATGGCGGCGATGGCCGGCAAGCCCGTGGTCTTGCACGAACAGAACTCCGTGGCCGGCATGGCCAACAAGGTGGTGGCAGCCGTGGCCAAGCGCGTGTTCACGGCTTTCCCTCAGGTGTTCGCCAAGGGCGAATGGGTGGGCAATCCGCTGCGCAAGGCTTTTATCGCTCAGCCGACGCCGGCAGAGCGCTTTGCCGGCCGCTCCGGTCCGCTCAAGCTGTTGGTGGTGGGCGGCAGCCTGGGCGCCAGGGCCTTGAACGACATCGTGCCGCAGGCGCTGGCTCTGATTCCTGCGGGCCTGCGCCCTACGGTGACCCATCAAAGCGGCGCGGCCCAGATTGATGCGCTGCGCGCCAACTACGCCGCTGCCGGCGTGGCCGCCGAGCTGACGCCTTTTATCGAGGATACGGCCCAGGCCTTTGCCGATGCCGACATCATCGTCTGCCGTGCCGGGGCCAGCACCGTGACCGAGATCGCTGCCGTGGGTGCGGCGGCGATTTATGTTCCCTTCCCGGCCGCGGTGGATGACCACCAGACGACCAATGCGCGCTTTCTTGTGGATCAAGGTGCCGGCTGGCTGATGCCGCAAAGCACGCTGACTGCACAAGGGTTGGCTGAAATGCTACAAAATATGCAGCGTGCGACGCTGCTGGAGCGCGCAGAACAAGCTAAAAAAATGCAAAAAATCCATGCCACTGAACAAGTGGTCGCCGCTTGTGAGGAGTTGGCCGCATGAAACACGCCATTCATCACATTCACTTTGTCGGTATTGGCGGCGCCGGAATGAGCGGCATTGCCGAAGTCCTGCACAACCTGGGCTACGTGATTTCGGGTTCGGATCTGTCCGATAGCGCCACGCTGCGCCGCCTGGCCAGCCTGGGCATCAAGACCTTTGTGGGCCACGCTGCCGAGAATGTGACCGGCGTCGAAGCCGTGGTCACGTCCACTGCCGTGCAGGCCGACAACCCCGAGGTCATCGCCGCCCGCGAGAAAAAGATTCCCGTCGTGCCCCGCGCGCTGATGCTGGCCGAGCTGATGCGCTTCAAGCAGGGCATTGCGATTGCCGGTGCCCACGGCAAGACCACGACCACCAGCCTGGTCACCAGCGTGCTGGCCGAGGCGGGGCTGGACCCCACGTTCGTGATCGGCGGCAAGCTCAACAGTGCCGGCGCCAATGCCAAGCTGGGTCAGGGCGACTACATCGTGGTCGAGGCCGACGAGTCCGATGCCTCCTTCCTGAACCTGTTGCCGGTGATGGCCGTGGTCACGAACATCGACGCCGACCACATGGAAACCTACGGCCATGACTTCGGCCGTCTCAAGGGCGCTTTCGTCGATTTTCTGCACCGCATGCCTTTTTATGGCCGTGCCATCGTCTGCATAGACAGCCCGGCCGTGCGCGAGATACTGCCCCAGGTGGCGCGCCCCGTGACCACCTACGGCTTTGCCGAAGATGCCCAGGTGCGCGCCGTCAATGTGCGCGCCGAAGCCGGCCGCATGCGCTTTACCGTGCGCCGCCAGAACGGCCAGAGCTACCCGGATATCGAAGTCGTGCTGAGCCTGCCCGGCGAGCACAACGTGCTCAACGCCCTGTCGGCCGTGGCGGTGGCCATGGAGCTGGAAATCTCGGACGAAGCCCTGCTGCGTGCTCTCGATGGTTTCAAGGGCGTGGGCCGCCGCTTTCAGCGCTACGGCGATCTGCCTGCCAGCAATGGCGGCACCTTCACCGTCATCGACGACTACGGCCACCACCCGGTGGAAATGGCAGCCACCCTGGCTGCGGCCCGTGGCGCCTTCCCCGGTCAACGCCTGGTGCTGGCCTTTCAGCCGCACCGCTACAGCCGTACGCGCGATTGTTTTGAAGACTTTGTGAAGGTTATCGGCAGCGCAGATTCCGTGCTGCTGGGCGAGGTGTACGCCGCCGGCGAAACTCCCATAGTGGCCGCCGACGGCCGCTCTCTGGCCCGCGCCCTGCGTGTGGCCGGCAAGGTGGAGCCGGTGTTTGTGGAAAACATTGCCGATCTGCCGGCCGCCATCGCGGCCAATGCGCTCGGCGGTGATGTGTTGCTGTGCATGGGGGCGGGCTCCATTGGTGCCGTGCCCGGAAAGTTGGTTGAGATGCTTCAAAAAAATGAGCTGAACGCGCAGCAAGGGAGCGCGCAATGAGCACATTCGGTACCAATATTGATGTCAAGGCCCTGGGCAAGGTGGCCGTGCTCATGGGCGGTCGCTCGTCCGAGCGCGAAGTCTCGCTGATGTCCGGCACCGGCGTGCTGGCGGCGCTGCAGTCCAAGGGCGTGAATGCCCACAAGTTCGACCCGGCAGAGCAGGGGCTGGATCAGCTCAAGGTACAAGGCTTTGACCGCTGCTTTATCGCCTTGCACGGCCGCTTTGGTGAAGACGGCACGGTGCAGGGTGCGCTGGAGTTGCTGGGCATTCCCTATACCGGCTCGGGCGTCATGGCTTCCAGTATTGCCATGGACAAGATCATGACCAAGCGCATCTGGCGCTTTGAGGGTCTGTCCACGCCTGACTGGCGCATGGTCGCCAGCACCGAAGACACGCTGGCCGCATTCCAGGCGCTGGGTGCGCCCATGATCGTCAAGCCGGCGCGCGATGGCTCCAGCATGGGCCTGACCAAGGTGATGACGGCCGATCAATGCGCCCAGGCCTATGCGCTGGCGGCCCAATACGACGCCGAAGTGCTGTGCGAGGAATTCATTGCCGGCGACGAGACCACCTGCCCGGTAATTGGCAGCGGTGCTGCTGCCCATGCCTTGCCCGTGATCCGCATCGTGGCGCCCGAAGGCAATTACGACTATCAGAACAAGTACTTCACGGACACCACCCAGTACCACTGCCCCAGCGGTCTGCCCGAGCAGGAAGAAAAAGCCATCCAGGAACTGGTGGAAAAGTCCTTCCGCACCCTGGGCTGCCGGGGCTGGGCGCGTGCCGACATCATGATCCGCGCCAGCGATCGCAAGCCTTTCTTGCTGGAGATCAATACCTCGCCGGGCATGACCGGGCATTCTCTCGTCCCCATGGCTGCGCGTGCCACCGGCGTGAGCTATGAAAACCTGTGCCTGGGCCTGCTGGCCAGCAGCGCACTGGACGACGGAGAAGCGGAGCACGTATGAATCGCAGCCAGCCCTCAGCCGTCCCCTTTGACGTCAGACTCATGAACATCACCGCCACGGTGCTGTTCATGGGTTGTCTGGCGTTGCTGGTGGCTGCGCTGGGCTGGTGGCTGATGCGAACGCCGGCTTTCAATATCGGGCGCATCGTGGTCGAGGGTGAGCTGCAGCACAACAACGCCGTGACGCTGCGTGCCAATGTGGCGCCGGTGCTCAAGGGCAACTTCTTTACGGTCAACCTCAAGTCTGCCAAGGAAACCTTCGAGCAAGTGCCGTGGGTGAGGGAGGCGCAGGTGCGCCGCGAGTATCCCAACGGCCTGCGCGTCATCCTCAAGGAGCACACGGCCGAGGCCTTCTGGGGCCCCGAGACCGGCTCGGGTCTGGTGGATAACGCGGGCGAAGTGTTTGAAGCCAATCTGGGCGAACTCGATCGCGAAGGCCTGCCGCGTCTGCAAGGGCCTGAAGGCTCGGCGCCCCGCATGCTGAAGATGTACCGCCAGATGGTGCCGGCCCTCAAGCCGCTGGATGTGAGCGTGGATGGCCTGGTGCTCAACGCGCGCGGCAGCTGGCAGATGACGCTGGACAACGGCGCGGCCCTGGAGCTTGGCGGCGGCACGCACGAAGACGTGATGCAGCGCGTGCAGCGCTTTGTGCGCACGCTGCCGCAGATCACCTCCCAGTACCGGCGCACTGCCGAAGCGCTGGAGTCCGCCGATTTGCGTTACGAAGAAGGCTATGCCTTGCGTCTCAAGGGTGTGACCACGGGCTCCAGTCCCGCTGCGGCTGCAGCGCGGGCGCGGCGCTGACAGGAGTCGGGGGCGCAGATGCAAGGCAGTCAACAGACAGACAAAGACAAGACAGAACCTACCGGGGGCGGATGCTGATATGGCAAGAGAATACAAGGATGTGATCGTTGGACTGGACATCGGCACGGCCAAGGTGATGGCGGTGGTGGCCGAGGTCGGGTACAACGGCGAGCTCAAGCTGGCAGGGCTGGGCGTGGCTCCCAGCAACGGCTTGAAGCGCGGCGTGGTGGTCAATATCGATGCCACGGTGCAAAGCATTCAGCAGGCTTTGAAGGAGGCCGAGCTGATGGCCGACTGCAAGATCCAGCGCGTGTGCACGGGCATCACGGGCAGTCACATCCGTGGTCTCAACTCCAGCGGCATGGTGGCCATCAAGGACAAGGAAGTCTCGCCCACCGATCTGGCCCGCGTGATGGAAACCGCCAAGGCCATCAACATCTCGTCCGACCAGCGTCTGTTGCTGGTGGAAGCCCAGGAGTTCGTGATCGACGGCCAGGAAGTGCGCGAGCCTATCGGCATGAGCGGCATCCGTCTGGAAGCCAAGATCCATATCGTGACCGGTGCCCAGAGCGCGGCCGAGAACATCATCAAATGCGTGCGCCGCTGCGGCTTGGAAGTGGAGCAGCTGCTGCTCAACCCCCTGGCGTCGGCGCAGGCCGTGCTGACCGATGACGAGCGCGAGCTGGGCGTGGCCGTGGTCGATATCGGTGCCGGCGCCACCGACGTGGCCATCTTCACCGGCGGCGCGATTCGCCACACGGCCGTGATCCCGATTGCCGGCGACCTGATCACCAGCGATATCGCCATGGCACTGCGCACGCCGACCAAGGATGCCGAAGACATCAAGGTGGAAAGCGGCTATGCCAAGCAACTGCTGGCCGATCCCGATGCCCAGGTGGAAGTGCCGGGCCTGGGCGACCGCAGCCCTCGCATGATCAGCAAGCAGGCGCTGGCCGGCGTGATCGAGCCGCGCGTCGAGGAAATCTTCTCGCTGGTGCAGCAGGTGATTCGCGAGTCCGGCTACGAGGAAGTGCTGTCCTCGGGCATCGTACTGACCGGCGGCAGTGCCGTCATGCCCGGAATGATCGAACTGGGCGAGGACATCTTCCTCAAGCCCGTGCGCCGCGGCATTCCCAAGTATTCAAGTGCGCTGGCCGACATGGTCGCCCAGCCACGTGCCGCCACCGTAATGGGCCTGCTGGAAGAAGCACGCCTGGCACGCTTGCGCGGTTTCAAGGTAGCCCAGAAAAGCGGAACCATGAAGACCGCTTTCGGCCGGTTCAAGGACTTCATCGTGGGGAACTTCTGATATGCGCAGCCATCGCTTGTTTATCACCGGTCCGCCCCAGATGGACTTTTCGCGTTTTCGGCGACGAAGACGACGAACACCTGACGAATCAATGATTGTTTTTCCACAGCAGCGACTATCCACCACTAAAGAACAGGAGCACCACCATGCCCATCGACATGATTGAAGTTGAAGAGTTCAACCAAGGCACGCAGATCAAAGTGATCGGTGTTGGCGGCGGCGGCGGCAATGCCGTTGACCACATGATTGAACGCGGAGTGCAGGGCGTGGAGTTCATCTGCGCCAACACCGATGCGCAAGCTTTGCTGCGCAGCCGTGCTCACAGCACCATTCAGCTCGGTGGTAGCGGCCTGGGCGCTGGCAGCAAGCCAGACAAGGGTCGTGAGGCTGCGGAAGTTGCTGTGGAAGACATTCGCGCCGCCATCGAAGGGGCGCACATGCTCTTTATTACGGCCGGCATGGGTGGTGGTACGGGTACGGGCGCAGCTCCTGTGATTGCGCGCGTGGCCAAGGATATGGGCATCCTGACTGTGGGCGTGGTGACCAAGCCCTTCGAATGGGAAGGCGGCCGCCGCATGCAGAACGCCGACAACGGCCTGGCCGAGCTGGAAGCCAATGTGGACTCGCTGATCGTTGTGCTCAACGAAAAGCTGCTGGACGTGCTGGGTGACGATATCTCGCAAGACGAGGCTTTTGCCCATGCCAACGATGTTCTGAAGAACGCCGTGGGCGGTATTGCGGAAATCATCAACGAGTACGGCCATGTGAACGTCGACTTTGAAGACGTGCGCACCGTGATGGGCGAGCCCGGCAAGGCCATGATGGGCACGGCCAAGGCCTCCGGCCCCGACCGCGCCCGCATTGCTGCCGAACAGGCCGTGGCCTGCCCGCTGCTGGAAGGCATCGACCTGTCCGGCGCCAAGGGCGTGCTGGTGCTGGTGACCGCCGCCAAGGGCAGCCTGAAGCTGTCCGAGTCGCGTCTGGCCATGAGCACCATCAATGCCTATGCCTCGCCCGATGCCCATGTGATCTACGGCGCCGCCTATGACGACACCCTGGGCGACGATATCCGCGTGACCGTGGTGGCCACCGGCCTGTCGCGCCCCAGCATGCGCCGTCAGAACATCCAGGTGGTGCAAGGCGGTCTGCGCACCGGTACCGACAATATGACGGTGAGCATGCCTCCCCTGGGTGCCGGCGTGGACTTTGGCACGGCCAACACCAACGTGCCCAGCGTGTGGCGTACCAACCGTGCCCAGGCTTCGGAGCGTGTGAGCGCTCTGTCTTCTGGCGGCATGGACGACGTGGAGATCCCGGCCTTCCTGCGCAAGCAAGCCGATTAAACGTCGGCCTCTCCCTGCGGCGCTGCGCGCCTTGCCCCTCTCTCTTCGGGAGGGGGACGACAGCCTCGCTGGGCGGCGGCGCTTGCTCGCTGTCCCTTTGATGGGACATGCCTGTTCAAGCGGTTTGCGTCAGCCGCAAAGGCCTTTGCTTCGTTAAGGATTGAAGGTCCATCGATTCGCTGTATCGCAGCGATTAACACAACCCTGTGTCGACGTAAGCCGCCACGGGGTTGTCCCATTTAAAATAGCGCCATGCTCCAACAACGAACCATCAAGACAATTTCCCGTGCCGTAGGTGTGGGTCTGCACAGCGGTCAGCGCGTCGAGTTGACGCTGCGCCCTGCCCAGCCTGATACCGGCATCGTGTTCCGTCGGGTGGATCTGCCGGAGCCGGTGGAGATTCCGATTTCCGCCGAGGCGGTGACCGATACGCGCATGGCCTCGACCATAGGCAGCGGTGGCGCCAAGGTGCACACGGTAGAGCATCTGATGTCGGCCATTGCCGGCCTGGGTATCGACAACCTCTATGTGGACATCACGGCCGAGGAAGTACCGATTCTCGACGGCTCCTCGTCCTCTTTTGTGTTTTTGCTGCAAAGCGCGGGCGTGGAGCTGCAGAAGGCTCCCAAGCGCTTCATCCGCGTGAAAAGCCCGGTGGAAGTGCGCGAAGGCGAGGGCAACAACCTCAAATGGGCGCGTTTTGATCCCTACCACGGCTTCAAGCTGCGCTTCGAGATCGACTTTGCCCATCCGGCCGTGGATTCCACGGGTCAGTGCGTGGAGTTCGACATGGGTCTGGACAACTACACCCGCGATATCGCCCGCGCCCGCACCTTTGGCTTTACCAAGGATGTGGAGATGCTGCGCAACAACGGCCTGGCACTGGGTGGCGGGCTGGACAATGCCATCGTCATGGACGACTACAAGGTGCTCAACAGCGACGGCCTGCGCTATGACGACGAGTTTGCCAAGCACAAGATCCTGGATGCGATCGGCGATCTGTATCTGATAGGTAAGCCCATCCTGGGAGCCTACAGCGCATTTCGTTCCGGCCACGGTCTGAACAACAAGCTGCTGCGCGCCATGCTGGAGCAGCCCGAGACCTGGGACGTGGTGACGTTTGACAACGAGAAGCAGGCTCCCAAAGGCTTTGTCCTGTCTTCGCTGGCCTGGTAAGCACAAGGCACGATCATGCTGATCTTTCGCTGGCTGGCCACCTTGCTGGTGCTCTCATCGGCGCTGGCTTTCATCTTTTACCTGGGCACAGGCCGGCCGCACTATAAAAAACTGGGTTTTCTGATCCTCAAGTGGACGGTCGTGGCCGCTCTGGCCTTCTTTGTCGTGCTGTTTGCCGGACGCATTGCCTGAGATTTAAGTCGAAAAGGCCGTTGACGCATGAAGTACATGCGCTTTTAGCTATTAATTTCGTAGTTTTCCTGTCGCTGTTACGGCTGTTTCTGCCTTGTAAACCTGTCGAAAAATGCCGGTAAAGCGGCTCTGTCACTCCTTGCGCCGGAGTGAAAACGCGTGATCATGGGCATATGGCATCCGCATGGACTTCTGTTTGAAGAACGCCGGACCGCCAGATTTCTTGAGAAAGGAAACCAGCCATGTCCCGTCTGACCCACCGAATTCTTTGCGCTTCCATGGCTGCCTGCCTGGGCCTTGGCAGTTTGGCCGCTTATGCCCAGCCCGGCCCGCCACGTGATGGCCGCGGCAGCGAGCGAGCGGATGATCGTGGCCGCTACGACAACCAACGCCAGGACCGAAACCGTTATGACAAGCGCTATGACAACCGTCATGACGGTCGCCATATGGATCGCGACGAGCATCGCGGCGCAGGTCCCGATCACCGCTGGACCCGGGGCACACGCGTGCCGCCGCAGTACCGAGGTCACAACTATGTGGTGAACGACTGGCGTGGTCATCGCCTGTCGGCACCGCCGCGCGGCCACCAGTGGATTCAGTATGGCGGCGATTATCTGCTGGTGGCGATTGCCACGGGCGTGATTGCCTCCATGGTGCTCAACAGCAGCTATTGATAGTCAGCTGTGCTGATAGCAATAAAAAAGCCGTGGCCTGAGCCACGGCTTTTTTGCAGGATAGAGGCTGGATCAATCCTCGGTCACTCGCTCCACCTTGCCGACCAGCAGGATGTAGGAAAGCGCACCCAGCAGTGCCAGTATGGCGACATAAGCGATGGCAGGGGCAAAGCTGCCGCCCTGCACCAGAAAGCCGATGATCAGCGGCGTCACGATGGCCGAGAGATTGCCAATCAGATTGAACACGCCACCGGTCAGGCCCAGCAGGCGGGTAGGCGCCAGGGCCGAGACCAGAGACCAGGTAATCGATGCCAGACCGTTGCCAAAAAAGGCCAGGGCCAGGAAGAAGATCACCCAGGAGGTGGACTCCACATAGTTGGCGCCGATCATGACGGTCGAGATCAGCAGGCCGGTGATGATGGGCGTCTTGCGTGCGGCGCCCAGGCTTGCGCCGCGGCGAATCATCCAGTCCGAAAGCAAGCCGGAGCAGAGCACGCCGACAAAGGCGGCCAGAAAAGGCACAGCGGTCAGAAAGCCGGATTGGATGTAGTCCATGCCGCGATACTTCACCAGATAGGTGGGAAACCAGGTCAGGAAGAACCACAGGGTGGAGGTCAGGCAGAACTGGCCCAGGTACACGCCCCAGAGTTTTCGGCGCGACAGCACCAGACTGAAGTCCTTCCAGTTGAAGGTCTGCTTCGTTTTGGCTGCACTTTGGCTGCCCAGATCCACCAGGCCGCCGCCGGCACAGATGTGCTCGATCTCGGCCTCGTTGGCGCCCTTGAAGTCACGCGGCTCACGGTAGATCAGCCACCAGATCACGCCCCAGACAATGCCGGCGGCCCCGGTGACGACAAACACCATATACCAGCCATGGCTGTGTTGCAGCCAGTTGAGCACCGGCGTCAAAAAGGCCAGGCCGACAAACTGCCCCGAGGTATAAAAACCAATGGCGGTGGCGCGTTCCCGCTCGGGAAACCAGGCCGTGACCACGCGGTTGTTGATGGGGTAGGCAGGGGCTTCAACTGCCCCCACCAGCAAGCGCAGGCCTACCAGCACGGCAAAGCTGGTGCCAAACCCCATGAGCAGCGTGGCGGCGGACCAGAAGATCAGTGCCAGCGCATAGAGCAGACGCGGGGCGACCCGGTCCACCAGCCAGCCGCCGGGGATCTGCATGGCGGCATAGGTCCAGCCGAAAGCGGAGAGAATCAGACCCTCCTGTACGGTCGTCAGGTCAAATTCGTCCTTGAGTGCGGGCAGGGCGATGGAGAGATTGCTGCGGTCCAGGTAGTTGATCACCACGGTGATGAACAACATCACCATGATCAGGTAGCGGCTGCGGGTCGGCTTGTTGCGGCCAGCCACGCCTTGAGCAGTGGCGCTTGTCATGGGGCTTGTCGCCGTGCTGAAATTCCGTTGCAAGGATCAGGGCGCAGGATTAATTGGGGCTGGGAAACAGGGCGCGGGTGTCTGCCAGGATGGCGCGCATCCAGAGGCTGGCGTCTTCGCTGTTGCGGTTGCGTATGGCCTCAAAAACCTTGCGATGTTGGGGCAGGGCTTCGTTGAAATGGCGTGCCTGCTGGGCATTGACGGACAGCAGAGTCTCGAGTGCGGAGGCAATCATGGCACCCAGTGAGGCGATCAACGGGTTGTTGGTGGCGTTGAGAATGGCTTGGTGAAAGCGCAGGTCTGCGCTGACCCATTCATGGATGTCCTGGGCGGATTCCATGAGGTTGAAGGCTTGTGTCAGGTGTTCAATCTGGCAAGAGGTGTGGATTCTGGCGGCTATGGCGGCAGCGGCGGGTTCCACGATCTCGCGCATGGTGGTGAGGTGGGGGATGAGTGCCTGCCCAATGTGCTGCTGATTGATCCAGCGCAGCACGTCGGGGTCGAACAGATTCCATTGCGCGAATGGCCGCACGCGGGTGCCGGCGCGAGGCTTGGCTTCCAGCATGCCTTTGGCGCCCAGAACCTTGATGGCTTCGCGAATGGCAGTGCGGCTGACGGACAGGCGGTTGCACAGCTCCTCCTCGTTGGGGAGGGTGGTGTTGGGGCCGAAAGGAGGGGCGACGATCAGCTGGCCTATGGCATCGACCACCTGGGTGTGAACTTTGCTGCTGCCCTGGCTGCGTGGGGCGTTGAGGGTGTGAGGCATTTTTTCGACTGGCAGTGATTTATTTGTCATGCAGATTGAGCGATGTCTGGAGCTTTGGTGACATCGGTTTGCATGACGTCTTGGGGCAAGAGGCTCAGTACACCCGTCCGCCTCGGTACATGGCGTGCTGCTTGCGGTTCAGATCGGTGGCCTTGGCCATCAGACTCAGGGCTGCAGAGGCATGGGCATGGGTAATGGCCAGCCCCAGGGCGTCGGCGGCATCGGTGCCGGGCAGGCCCGGTAGCTGCAGCAGGCGTTTGACCATTTCCTGAATCTGGCTCTTGGCCGCGCGGCCATGGCCGACCACGGCTTTCTTCATCTGCAGGGCCGTGTATTCGGCGACCGGCAGATTGGCATTGACCAGGGCGGTGAGGGCTGCACCCCGGGCCTGGCCCAGCAGCAGAGTGGATTGCGGGTTGACGTTGACGAAGACGATTTCAACGGCCGAGGTCTGGGGTTGGTAGCGCTGCGTCACTTCCGAGATGCCATCAAACAGCACTTTCAGACGGCCTGGCAGGTCGCCCAGTTCCATTTTTGTGGTGCGAATGGTGCCGCTGGCCACATAGGACAGGCGCTGGCCGTCCATGTCGATGACGCCGAAGCCCGTGGTTTGCAGGCCGGGGTCGATTCCTAGAATACGCATGGTGTTTGATTATCCATATTGCCGCCGGCCGGCCGCTGTGTGCCGAAGATGGCGGTGCCGGGCCAAGGTCACCTTGTAAAACCGGGCTTGAGCGCGCCCCTTCATTCATGGCGCTGCTGGCAGGGCATGTCAGGGGATGGCCACCATGGGTATATAGCGTGCAATCGTGCGCGAGCGCTGCGCCAGATATCCCGATTGCTGCATTTTTTCAAAGCGCTTGGGCTGGGGCAGCATGGCCGCCAGGCGAGCGGCTTCCAGGGGGCTGAGCTGGGCTGCGCTTTTGCGAAAGTAGCGCTGTGCGGCCGCTTCGGCGCCGAATATGCCCTGGCCCCATTCCACGTTGTTGAGGTAGATCTCCAGAATCCGCTGCTTGCTCAGAAACAGCTCCAGCAGCTGGGTCAGCACCAGCTCCTGCCCTTTGCGCAGGAAATTGCGCTCCCCCGACAGCAGCAGATTCTTGGCCAGTTGCTGGCTGATGGTGGAGCCGCCATAGATCTTGGCGGGGCGGTCTGTCGCCTCGGCACGGGCTTCGGCGCGGACATTGCGCTTGTAGGCTTTCTCTATGGCTTCCCACTGTACGCCGCCATGCTCCATGAAGCCCGCATCCTCCGAGGCAATGACGGCGCGCTTGAGGTTGTCGGCAATGCGGTCGTAGCCCACCCATTGCTGGCGCCAGTGCAGGCCGTCCTTGCTGTGCAGCATCTGCCAGATTTCAGAGCGCTGAAAAGTGGTGGATTTCGGGTCCCAGGCCGCCATCAGCGCAATACGCAGCACAAAAAACAGCTGCAGCAGCACAAAGGCGCAAAGCACCAGAACCAGCAGGCGGGTGAAGGCTTTCATGAGAGAGAAATCAGGCGTGGCGGGCTTCAGTCTGCAGCAGCGCACGCAGCTCGTCCAGTACCTGGGCCGAGGGCGGGCGAACGCCGCGCCACAGTGCAAAGGATTCGGCGGCTTGCTCTACCAGCATGCCCAGGCCGTCGCGCGCTAGCGCACCATGGCTGCTGGCCCAGTCCAGAAAATTCTGGGCGGCGGGGCCATACATCATGTCGTAGGCCAGACTGCGTGCGTGCAGCACGCTGGCGGGCGCGGGCACGTCAGCCCCGGCCAGGCTGCTGGCCGTGGCGTTGATGATGATGTCAAAATTCTGGGTTAAATCGGTCTCAAGCGCAGATTTCTCAAGCGCAAGCAGCTCTACTTTATGTAGCGCAGCCATGGGTGCGTGCTGTTCCACCAGAGCCTCGGCCCTGGCATGGGTGCGGTTGACCACGGCAATGCGGCGGGGCTTTTGCTCGATCAGCGAGCCCAGGGCACCGGCTGCCGCGCCGCCTGCGCCCAGCAGCAGCACATCGCATCCGGCAATCTGCACGCCGGCATTGCGGGTGATGTCGGCGACTATGCCCAGACCGTCGGTGTTGTCGGCGTAAATGCCGTCGGCACTGAACACCAGGGTGTTGGCGGCCCCTGCCAGACGCACGCGCTCGCTGGCGCTGCTGGCCAGCTCGGCCGCCTGCAGCTTGAAGGGCACGGTCACATTGCAGCCCTTGCCGCCGCGACGGGCAAAGTCCTGGGCGAAAGCCGTAAAGCCATCGAGAGGCACCAGGGCGCGCTCATAGTTCAGGGCCTGGCCGGTGAGCTCGGCAAAGCGGGCATGAATCCAGGGCGAGCGGCTGTGCGCCACCGGGTTGCCCATGACGCAGTAGTGATCGGCAGACAAAGTCATATAGCGTGGGGCGCAATGCCCGGGTGTGATGGCCGGCAGAGGAGCTACCAGCCGCGTTGGGTTTATTGCACCCTGGTTTCCAGAGTGCTGTCGCGGGTGAATTTGAAGCGCGAGACCACGGCGATCTGATCGGCCTTGCCGCGCATGGCCTTGCCAAAGCGACCGTAAGGCCCAGCGGCGCGGGCAATGCTTTCGGCGCGGCCATCGAGCAAGGGGTTGCCCGAGCTTTGCACCACTTCGGTCGAGAGCACGCGGCCATCGTGGTTGACGGTCAAAATCATGACCAGCTCGCCATACAGCTTCTGGCCTTTGCTGTTGGGGAAGTTTTCCGTGCCCTTGTCTTCCACCTTGCGGCGCAGCGCATCGTAGTAGACGGCGTACACCGCTTCTCTGGTGGCCGGGCTGATGTAGCGCTTTTTGGGGCGGGCATTCTCTGCATTGATGCGGCGCTCGATCTCGGCCAGCAGCTTGACCAGCTGGAGGCGCTTTTCTTGCTGGGCCTCGTTTTCCTGGGCTTCGGCCGACAGGCGCGGGTCCAGCGGCGGCAGGGCCGATACCTGTTGGCGCAACTGGGTCAGCAAGTGATTTTGCTGCTCCTGCATGGCGTCTATCTGCTGCTGCTTTTCCTCTACGTCATCGCCCACGGTCGTCAGAGCCGAATAAGGCATGGGGCTGGTGGCCCGGCCTTTGTCGGCCTCGCCGCCGCCGGCCAGCGAGGTCTGGGCGATGGCCTGGGCCTTGTCCGGCAGCTCGCTGGCGCGGGCGTTGACGAGAATGACCTCCAGCGGCGTGTCCTGAAACACCCGGTCAAAGCGCTCCGGGTCCACAAACCTGACGGTCAGGGCAATCGCATGGAGTGCAATGGAGACGCCCAGCGCAATCTGCAGCGTGCTAAAGCGTTGAAGAGTGGAGGGCGGTTTCACGGCAGCGCGTTGGGCGAAGGAAGGCGAGTGTCAGACTCAGGCTTTGGGCGCGTCGGCGGCCGGCGCATCCGCATCGTTCATGTCCACCGCGATGGCAATTGGGCCGGCCACGGTTTCCTCGTCGTCTTCGCCGGCATCGTCGTCGGCGGGCGCCGGCGTTTCGGTATCAAGGCGCTCGATCAGCGTGCCGGAGATATCCAGCGATATTTCGTCGATCTCGCCCAGCTTGATACGCACATGGGCACCGCGCGGCAGATTCTGCGCGCCCAGCACCGGCAGCACCAGGGGCAGATTGTCGGCGCGCACCAGGAAGGAGCCGTTGGGGCCTTCCTTGAAGACGCTGGCCGTCAGCTCGGTAATGCCGTTCTGCTCCAGGTATTTGAGCGTCCAGAAACGCTCCATGCCGGCCTGATAGCCGTTGTAGGCGCTGTAGGCGCCATCAAAGCTGCTGATGATGCCGAACAGCTCGGCATCCTTGGGCTTGAAAGGCGCCGCCAGAGCGGCGGTCTTGCCGTGGCGGGCGCAGGCAATGATTTGCCACTGGTTGACCAGATCCACATAGCGGCGCAGCGGCGAGGTGGCCCATGAATACGCTTTCACGCCGATGCCGGCGTGGGGCAGGGCCTTGGTGCTCATGCGTACCTTCACGCCCGGAGCCAGGCTGGCCTGGCTGCGGTAAATGCCGGGCACGCCGTGCTCGGCCAGCATCAGGCCCCAGGTGCTGTTGGCCACGATGGCGGCCTCGGCCACGATCAGGTCCAGCGGTGCGCCGCGCTTGCGCACGGTGATCTGCACCTGTTCGTCGCCCTTGGGCTCGGCACCGTCGTTGCCGATCAGGCGGAAGTTGTAGTCCGGGCGGTTGAAGTTCTCGGGCTTGCCGCGCACCACTTCGCGTCCGGCCTTGAGATGCTTGGACCAGCGCTGCAAAAATGTGAGCTCTTGGCGCTTGTTTAGCAAGGGCTGGGGTGTGTTTTCAACCTCAATCGATGGATCGGCCAGCCATTGCTCGGTCACGATGTGGTCGAGCTTGTCGTAGCGGAAGTTGACCTCCACCGGCACGCGCTCCAGGCGGGTTTCGGTGGCTGTGATCTCCAGCGTCTCTTCGTTGATGGTCACATACAGCGACACGGCAGGATTGGCGCGGCCTTCATCTAGGGTGTAGATGTGCACCACCTCATCGGGCAGCATGGTGATCTTGTAGCCCGGCATGTATACCGTGGACAGTCGGGCGCGGCCCAGCTTGTCCAGCTCGCCGCCAGGGGTGATGGCAAGGCCGGGGGCCGCAATGTGAATGCCCACGGTGACCGTGCCGCTGCCCAGGCCGCGAACCGACAGGGCGTCGTCGATTTCCGTCGTGGCCGAATCGTCGATGGAGAAAGCCTGCACCTCGGCCAGCGGCAGATCGTCCGGCGGCAAGGGGGCGGTAACCGAGGGGAACTGGGTGCCTTTGGGGAAGTTGTCGAACAGAAAGCGCTTCCAGTGGAACTGGTAGGCGGAGTCGATTGCTCCTGCGCGGTGCAGCAAGTCCAGGGGCGCCATCTTGGTGGCGCGGCTGGCCTCGACCACGGCCTTGTATTCGGGCGCATTCTTGTCGGGCTTGAACAGAATCTTATAGAGCTGCTCGCGAATCGCCTGTGGGCATTCGCCGCGACCCAGGTCCTGGGCCCAGGCGTCGATCTGGGCCTGAATCTGCTTTTTCTTCTCTATGGCCGCCAGTGCCTGCTGCACGATTTCGGCGGGCGCCTTCTTGAAGCGGCCCTTGCCTGCGCGGCGAAAGTAATGCGGTGCTTCATAAAGACGAAACAGCGCGGCGGCCTGCTCGATGAGCGTGGCCGACGCGGAAAAATAGTCGCGCGCCAGGTCGGCAAAGCCGAACTCTTCCTCGGGGGCGAACTCCCAGGCCAGGTCCAGTTCGATCTCGTCGGCCTTGGCCTGGCCCTGGGCGATCAGCTCGGCAGGAGCCGGCTTCTCGAACTTGAGCAAGATGTTGGCGGCCTTGACCTTGACCCGCTTGCCCGAGTCCAGCTCGATTTGGGCAGAGGTGTCGGCTTCAGAGAGGATGCGCCCGGCGAGGAATTTGCCGGCTTCTTCAAACAATGCGTGCATAGCCGGGCATTTTCCCACGAGCCGGGCCGGCTGCGATGGTGCTCAGGTTCCGCGTCAGAAATCAGGGGGCCTGCATGCCTCTGTAACCAGAGGCCGGGCAGGCGGTTTTCAGGCCAGGGCCAGAAACTCGTCCACGCGTGTCAGGTATTCCTCGAAATTGGACAGAGCATGGTCTCCGCCTTCCTGCACGATCTGCAGGGCATGGGGATAACGCTCGCTCATCTCGCGCCAGTCCAGCACTTCGTCGTTTTCGGCGATCAACACCATTTCGGGGGCCGCCGGCGTCAGGGCGCGGGTATCGAGCTGGCGCAGCTCGTCTATGTACTCGGGGCGAAAGAAAAAGCTGACGTCCGGGTCATGCCACTGGGTTTGCTCGCCTATGCAGCGCTCCAGGTCCCGGGCGGGGTTCACGGCGGGGTTGATCATCACGCTTTTGCAGCGCGCCAGCTGGGCCACCCAGCTGGCGTAGTAGCCGCCCAGCGATGAGCCCACCACGGCCATGGTCTCGCGCGGCCAGCTGGCAATGCCTTCGGCAATCAGGGCCGCAGCCTCGCGCGGAGAGGGCGGCAGCTGCGGGCACCACCAGCGCACGCGGGAGTGCTGGGAGCCCACGTAATCGGCCAGGATACGGGCCTTGTTCGATTGCGGCGAGGAGCGAAAGCCGTGCAGATACAGCAAATGGGTGGTGGTCATGGCGGCAATCTCCTCTTGTTGATATGGGTTACAGCAATGCCATTGTGGCCCCGAGTCGGCAGCAATGGCCCGGCGCTGGCGTTCGATGGCGGCAGCTTGTCAGCAAAGCTCAACCCTGCAGCGCACACGGCGGCTCGCTCCCACGATAATTGCCGCCCATGTCTGCCAGAGAATTCGACAAGCCTTCGCTTTTGCAACGCATCATCCCGCTGTTTCGCGGTTTTGATTTCATGCTGCTTTTGTTGGTCTTGGCTCTAGCCGGGATCGGTCTTTTAGCCATGTATTCCTCTGGCTTTGACCATGGCACCCGCTTCACGGACCACGGTCGCAACATGCTGATTGCTGCCGCCCTGCTATTTGTGGTGGCCCAGATTCCGCCTGCGCAGCTGATCAAGGTGGCGGTGCCGCTCTACACCCTGGGCGTGGCCTTGCTGGTGATGGTGGCGCTGTTCGGCATCACCAAGAAGGGGGCCACCCGCTGGGTGAACGTGGGGGTGGTGATTCAGCCGTCTGAATTGCTCAAGATTGCCACGCCGCTGATGCTGGCCTGGTGGTTTCAGCGTCGCGAGGGCAATTTACGCGCCACGGATTTTGTGATTGCTTTTGTGTTGCTGATGGTGCCGGTGGGCCTGATCATGAAGCAGCCCGATTTGGGCACATCGCTGCTGGTCATGGCGGCCGGCCTGTCGGTCATTTTTTTTGCGGGCCTGCCCTGGAAACTCATCGTGCCGCCAGTGGTGCTGGCGGTGATCGGCATTTTTCTGATCATCTGGTATGAGCCCCAGTTGTGCGCCGACGGCGTGAGCTGGTACTTTTTGCACGATTACCAGCGCACGCGGGTCTGCACGCTGCTGGACCCGACCCGCGATCCGTTGGGCAAAGGCTTTCACATCATCCAGGGCATGATTGCCATCGGCTCGGGCGGAGTTTGGGGCAAGGGGTTCATGGCAGGCACGCAAACCCATCTGGAATTCATTCCCGAACGCACCACCGATTTCATCTTTGCCGCCTACTCCGAAGAGTTTGGCCTGGTGGGCAATCTGTTCATCATTACCGGCTTTTTGCTGCTGGTCTGGCGCGGCCTGGCCATTGCCATGAATGCCAGCACCTTGTTCGGGCGCCTGATGGCAGCGGCCGTGGCCATGATTTTCTTTACCTACGCGTTTGTGAACATGGGCATGGTCAGCGGCATCCTGCCCGTGGTGGGCGTGCCCTTGCCCTTCATCAGCTATGGCGGTACGGCCATGGTGACGCTGGGTCTGGCTCTTGGTGTTCTCATGTCCGTCTCCCGGGCACAGCGCCAGCTTCCTGGTGGCGACGGGCATATGCCTCATTCCTGAGCGTAATACGGTGCGCTGAAGATCTCAAAAATGTGAGCATTAACCGTTTTTATACATTGGGGTTTGGCGGGTTTTGATTTTGATATGCCCTTGTGTAGCCGTGCGCCGCTACTTTTTTGAAAAGCGCTGGCTTGGCAAACATGCTCTTGCTCAAGACCTGAACAAGGTTTAAAAATAGCGACTGAGGGGCCAGAAGACCGACTCAAGCGGGAGCGGCAGGGCCCAGTGGGTTCCCGGCAATCGCGGGAACAAAGCGTGAGTGCAATGGAGCGGAATGCTGTTCAGCCTGGTGGAGCAGCATTCCGTTTTTTTATGTGCGCCCCGGCTGTGCTGCGGCCTGAAGCCAGACAGGTCATGCCCCAGTCTCTACAATGCTTTCCATGATCTCCCGCGAACCCACCATCGAACGCTTGGCTACGGCCCGTCAGTTGCTGCTTGAGCCTTTTGGCCTGGACGAATCCCATTTGTTCCGTGCGCTGGCTGAAATCCGCTCGCATCAGGTTGACGATGCAGACCTTTACTTCCAGTACACCCGCGCCGAAGGCTGGAGTCTGGAAGAGGGCATCGTCAAGACCGGTTCTTTCTCCATCGACCAGGGTGTCGGCGTGCGCGCCGTCAGCGGCGAGAAAACGGCGTTTGCCTATTCCGACGATATTTCCGAAGCTTCGCTGCTGGATGCGGCACGTACCGTGCGCTCCATCTCCGGAGCCACCCAGTCGCGCCGCGTCAAGGCCGGCATGCCCAAGATTGCCAAGAGCCGCTCGCTCTACCCGGGTCTGGATCCCATCAGCACGCTGGACAGCACGACCAAGGTCGAGCTGCTGGGCAAGGTGGAAAAGCTGGCCCGCGCCAAGGACCCGCGTGTGGTTCAGGTCATGGCCGGCCTGGCCAGCGAATACGACGTGGTGCTGGTCGCCCGTGCCGATGGCACGCTGGCCGCTGACGTGCGCCCTCTGGTGCGCCTGTCGGTGACGGTGATCGCCGAGCAGAAAGGTCGTCGTGAAGTGGGTTCTTCCGGCGGCGGTGGCCGTTTCGGTCTGGCCTATTTCAGCGATGAGCAGATCAGCCAGTATGTGGATGAAGCCGTGCACGCGGCCTTGGTCAACCTCGAATCGCGCCCAGCTCCGGCCGGCGTGATGACCGTGGTGCTGGGTTCGGGTTGGCCGGGCGTGCTGTTCCACGAAGCCGTGGGTCACGGCCTGGAAGGCGACTTCAACCGCAAGGGCTCCAGTGCCTTCAGCGGCCGTATCGGTCAGCGCGTGGCCGCCAAGGGCGTGACGGTGCTGGACGACGGCACGATTGCTGACCGCCGCGGCTCGCTCAACGTGGACGATGAAGGTCATGCCAGCCAGAGCAATGTGCTGATCGAAGACGGCATTTTGAAAGGCTATATCCAGGATTCCATGAATGCCCGCCTGATGGGCGTCAAGCCCACGGGCAACGGCCGCCGCGAAAGCTATGCCCACATTCCCATGCCGCGCATGACCAACACCTATATGTTGGGTGGTGACAAGGATCCGCAGGAAATCGTGGCTTCCATCAAGAAGGGTTTGTACGCCACCAACTTCGGTGGCGGTCAGGTGGACATCACCAGCGGCAAGTTCGTGTTCTCCGCCAGCGAAGCCTATTGGGTGGAAAACGGCAAGATCCAGTACCCCGTCAAGGGCGCAACCATCATCGGCAGCGGCCCAGAGTCGCTCAAGCACATCAGCATGATTGGCAATGACATGCGCCTGGATTCTGGCGTGGGCACTTGCGGCAAGGAAGGCCAGAGTGTTCCCGTGGGCGTGGGTCAGCCAACGCTGCGCATTGATGGCCTGACGGTGGGCGGTACGGCATAAGCCGCTGCCTGCAAAGGGCACAGCAAGCCCACCCTTTTCAGTCACGGGTGCGGCTTTGAATGAGCGGGGGGCGGGTAATCCGGTGCTCTCAATATGCTAACAATCGGTTACCTTTGCAGTATCGCTTGTCTGCAGAGTTTTCCCATTTCATGTCCCAACTATCCGGTCCTTCGCCGTCCAGCCTGTCTACATCGGTGATGCTGATGTTGAGTCGGCCTACGCACTGGCGAGCCAGGGGCTCGGATAGCTCAATGGGGCGGCTATGGCTCAACGATGTGCTGCAGGCCGATCTGCAGCCTATGCGCGAGCAGCTATCCCATCTGTCCAATGCGCTGGAAGGCGCTATCTGCCTGCGCCGCCAAGGTGCGTCTCGCGTGGCTGTGGAAGAGCAAGCCCAGGCTTTGCGTCGGGTCGCACAGCAGCATCAATCCTTTCTTGATACGTTGGGTGCGGACTGGCGCAGCTTGCGTGAGTTCGTCTCCTACCGGCATCTGGTAGGTCACTTTCATGGCGCAGTTCAGGCTTGGCAACAGGCAGTGCTTTTGGATGACGGGCAGGAATCTACCTGTTTTCGCCAGTGCGAGCAGCTGGGCTGGACGCTGTTGGGCGAGGCGGCCATCGTGATGGACATGTTTGTGCAAGGCATGAACTTTGGCGATGCAGAGGATGACTTGCTGCCCTATGGGGTTGAAGAAACGCCATCGCCTGTCAGGGGGCTGTTGCAGCGTTGGCGCCAATGGTTCTCGGGTGCGTTTCGCTAGTTTTGCCCGTCTGTCTCCATGTCCGGCCAGGTTCATCCTGGCTTTTTTCATGGTGCTGAGTCAGATTTCAGGCATTCTTCGTAATGCGCAGGAATATCCAGAATAGGCGGTATAAATTCTTTGTTTTGACATTTTTATTCAATAAAAATGTAAATAAAGCAATATTTTTGATTTCTGAGTCTGAGTCCTCCTCCTCTGAAGAGCTCGCTTTCCCAGGTTGGATGTCTAGCTTTGCGCTCTAGGGCTATGTTGCAGTGCGCAAAGCCTGTGCTACATTGAAAGACATGCAAACGCAACGCGCTTATTACTTTTACTTTTGGTTCTCGCCCCCGGCGGCTGAGAGGTAAGCGCGCGCACCTGCAAACAAACCTCCCAAAGAACCGCCGAAGCTGTAAAGCCCGGCGGTTTTTTTTCACCCCTACGTTTTAGCGCTCCCGGTTTACATCGATCAACGACCTCACGAAAGCTTGCAATGACTGCTCTGAACGCATCCACCGCCGATTCCTGGTATCGCAACGGTTCTCCCAAAACAGGCCAGACCGATGACGCACGTATCAAGGAAATTACCGTGTTGCCCCCTCCAGAGCACCTTATTCGCTTCTTCCCCATCTGCGGCACGCCCGTGGAATCGTTGATCAGCGACACCCGCCGCAGCATTCACAACATCATGAATGCCAAGGACGACCGCCTGTTGGTCATCATCGGTCCTTGCTCGATTCACGATACGGCGGCTGCTCTGGACTACGCCCGCCGCCTGGCGGCCGTGCGCGAGCAATACAAGGACACGCTGGAGGTGGTGATGCGCGTGTACTTCGAGAAGCCACGCACCACCGTGGGCTGGAAGGGCCTGATCAACGATCCCTACCTGGATCAAAGCTACCGCATCGACGAAGGTCTGCGTATTGCCCGCCAGTTGCTGATCGACATCAACCGCATGGGCGTGCCTGCAGCCAGTGAATTCCTGGACGTGATCTCGCCCCAGTACATAGGCGATCTGATCAGCTGGGGTGCGATTGGTGCGCGTACGACCGAAAGCCAGGTGCACCGTGAGTTGGCCTCCGGCATCTCGGCACCCATTGGCTTCAAAAACGGCACCGACGGCAATATCCGCATCGCCACTGACGCCATCCAGTCCGCCAGCCGTGGTCACCACTTCCTGTCGGTGCACAAGAACGGCCAGGTTGCCATCGTGCACACCGGCGGCAATCAGGACTGCCACGTGATTTTGCGCGGCGGCAAGACGCCCAACTACGATGCCGGCCATGTGGCTGCTGCTTGCAAGGACCTGGAGGCAGCAGGTCTGAATGCAACGCTGATGGTGGATTGCAGCCATGCCAATAGCTCCAAGCAGCACGAGCGTCAGAAGGACGTGGCCCGCGATATCGCCGGCCAGATTGCCGGCGGTTCCAACAGCGTGTTCGGCGTGATGATTGAAGGCCACATCGTTGGCGGCGCCCAAAAGTTCACTCCCGGCAAGGACGATGTAGCGGCACTGACCTATGGCCAGAGCATCACCGATGCCTGCCTGAATTGGGATGATTCGCTGGCTACGCTGCAAGAGCTATCGCAGGCCGTCAAGCAGCGTCGCGTGATGGCGGGCGCCAAGGCAGAGGCGGAAGTCGCGGCCTGATTGATGAGCTGGACATGAAAAAGGCTGCAGGGTTTGCGCTCTGCAGCCTTTTTCGTTGTGGAGCCGCTTGATTGATGCAGCTTGATGGCCGTTTAGTGGCGTGTGTCCTCGGCGGGTGGTGGCGTCATGCCGCAGCCATTGAGGCTGCCGTCGATGCGCGACAGGACGAGCAGCAACTGGCGCTTGTCAAAGTCGCTGCGCTTTTCCCACTCATGCTCGGCCAGAGGGTGAATATGGCTTTGATGGGGCAGCTGGCCCTTGGCATCGATCAGCGCACGCAAGCGCGGCAGAAACACCCATTGCAGCCATTCGTGCAACTGCAAGGTGTCGTACATAAAAGGCATGGTCGATTCCAGCGCCTTGGGGCTGGGCGGAGTGGCAGACCATAGTTGCTGGGCTTGCAGCTCAGCTTCCAGTTGCTGCAGATGTTCCAGCAGTTCGTTGTGCATATGTGCGGTAGTCATGGTGATGCTCAAAGCTGAGGGCGAAAGCCAGAGTTTTCAATAGTGTGTGCAGCCAGATGCCGACCATGGCTTGATGCTTGAAAAAAGTCAAAACTGAGGTGACGACAGGGTTACAAAAGTCTCGTCTGGGCTTGAACTATGCATTTTTGCCCCTATATTTAGACATCATCTGCACCAAGTGCTATGAAATTCGTTGTCTTGACCCGGTGTTAACCGCCGATTTTTGGTAACTGCCGTGATGCATTGACAGCATTGAGTGCTGCAAATTCAATAGCGCAGTTGTCTGCCAGCCGTCAGCTTGGCCGGAATCAGGATGCGAGACAGCCCTTAAGCTGTACCCATCAACTACGGTAGCGACCCGATTGCCGCATATCTGCGGCGTGTGCGGGTGGGCTGCCTGTCATGACAGGATGAGAGGAAATTCATGCGTAGCGAAGTGATAGTGGTTTTAGATGCCGATCGTGAATTCCGGGTGGACACCGAATCCTTGACGCCGGTGAGCTCGGACCAGGGACGTCTGTGGCTGGATCAGCAGTTCATCGCGCTCGATTGCGAGCCCCTGCGCGCGACTGGCAAAGTGCTGCTGGCCGACAAGCTGGTCGTGGTGGCACGCGAAGCCCGCAATCGCCCCGATTTGTTTGACAACGAAGATTGGCGCAACAACTATGCCGTGGCCGCTCAGGCCGTGCTGTCCAAGCCGCTGATCCGTGTGGATGTGCCGGCCATGTCCATCAGCTATTAATGCTATCAATAGAATAGCTTAATTTCATTGATTTATTTAGGGTTGAGCACTGTTTGATGGTTTGTTGAAGCTTGCGAGACGATCGCGGCGAATCTTGGGAATCGAAAAAGCCCGCGACCAATTGGCGCGGGCTTTTTGCTGTCTGGGGCAGCCGCTTACCGGGTTGCCAGTGCTTCCAGCAGCTTGGCATGTATGCCGCCAAAGCCTCCATTGCTCATGCAGACAATATGGTCGCCATGTCGTGCCACAGCCGTGATCTGGGCAATCAGCTCATCGATATTGCCGGCGACCTGAGCGCGCTGGCCCGGGCCTACGCCCATGGGCGTCAGCGCTTCGGCGGCATCCCAATCCAGGCCGGCCGTGTGGCAAAAAGCCAGATTGGCGCTTTCCAGCGACCAGGGCAGCTGGCTTTTCATGGTGCCCAGCTTCATGGTGTTGCTGCGGGGCTCGAATACGGCAAGGATGCGGGCCTCGCTGCCGAGCTTGCGGCGCAGGCCGTCGAGTGTGGTGCGGATGGCCGTGGGGTGGTGGGCGAAGTCGTCATAGACCTCAATACCATCCACCGTGCCGCGCAGTTCCATGCGGCGCTTCACGTTCTGAAAGCGCGACAGCGCTTCACAGGCGACCTGGGCGCTGACGCCCACATGGTCGGCTGCGGCAATGGCTGCCAGGGCATTGAGCTGGTTGTGCACACCGGTCAGCGACCAGGAGAGATGAGCGACTTTCTTGTCGCGCAGCAGCACGTCAAAGTCGCTGGGATCGCCATCGGCGCTGAAATCGCTGACGGCCGTGCCGAACGTGCGCTCTTCGCTCCAGCAGCCCTGGCTCAGTACGCGGGTCAGGCTTTCTTCCAGGCCGTTGACCACGACGCGGCCCGTGGCAGGCACGGTGCGCACCAGGTGGTGGAACTGGCGCTCGATGGCGGCCAGATCATCAAAGATGTCGGCGTGATCGAATTCCAGATTGTTGAGCACGGCCGTACGCGGGCGGTAGTGCACAAATTTGCTGCGCTTGTCGAAGAAGGCTGTGTCGTATTCGTCGGCCTCGATCACAAACAGCGGCTCGTCGCCCGCGGGGCCAGGCCCGTTGGTCGGACGCTTGGCAGAGCCCAGGCGGGCAGAGACGCCAAAGTCCAGCGGCACGCCGCCCACCAGAAAGCCGGGCTGCAGGCCCGCGCATTCCAGTACCCAGGTCAGCATGGAAGTGGTGGTGGTCTTGCCATGGGTGCCGGCCACGGCCAGCACGTGGCGGCCTTGCAGAACATGCTCTGCCAGCCACTGCGGGCCGCTGGTATAGGCCGCTCCGGTATCCAGAATCGCTTCCATCAGCGGAAATTTGGGCGAGCCGTCGGGTAGGCGCTTGCGGCTGACCACATTGCCCACCACATACATATCGGGCTGTAGCGAGATCTGATCGGCGCTATAGCCCTCGATCAGCTCGATACCCAGCTGACGCAGCTGATCGCTCATGGGTGGATAGACGCCCGAGTCGCAACCCGTGACCTTGTGACCGGCTTCGCGTGCCAGAGCGGCCAGGCCACCCATGAAGGTGCCGCAAATGCCCAGAATATGTATGTGCATGGGCGGGCATTCTACGTTTGTGCATGCGCTATGTGGGCAAGCCAGTCGGCGCAATGAGCGCCCTGGTAACTTTTATTATCAAATTGATAGCTGCTTGTGCATATTGATACTGGCGTTGAGTGCTAAATGCTGGATTGCTCTGGCGAGACAAAGCCTTTGCTCATGAGCACAAAAGGCCTGGGCCTTCAGGCATGGGCCACAATGCCTGCAGACATCTGCCAGATGCCGCCAGATACCTACTCTTGTTATGAGCCTGAATCCTGTGACCGATGAAATTGCCCAGACAGCCGCCCGCATGGTGGTGGAGGAGGGGCTGGAATGGGGCCCTGCCAAACACCGGGCCGTGCGCCAACTGGGGTTGCCCAACCGTACTGCCTTGCCTGACAACGAGCAGCTGGAAGCTGCGGTGCGTGAATATATAGAGCTGTTTTGCGCCGACACCCAGCCGGTGGAGCTGCAGGCTTTGCGCGAGCTGGCTCTGGTCTGGATGGACAGGCTCACGGAATTTCGCCCGCATCTGGCCGGAGCTGTTTGGCGTGGCACGGCAACCCGGCTGTCTGATGTCTATCTGCAGCTGTTTTGCGATGATCCTAAGTCGGCCGAAATCACCTTGATCAACAACAATGTGCAGTACGAGCCCAGCACGGTGACTGGTTTTCATGGCCAGCCGGTGGAGGCGCTGTCCATCCACGCGTTTTGCAAACCTCTCAATGAAACCGTGGGTGTGCATCTGATGGTTTATGACAGGGATGATGTGCGCGGTGCCCTCAAACCTGACAGCGCTGGCCGCAGCCCGCGTGGTGATGCATTGGCGCTGCGCAAATTGATGGCGCAGCTCGAGCAGGAGAATGGCAATGCGTGAGGGTGTCGACAGTCAGGACGTGAAATCCGCGCGCAGCTCCCGTCGCCTGTGGTTGACGGGCGGCGTGGCGGTGGCTGCAGCAGCTGCCGGCGCTGGAGTGGCCTGGTGGCGCAGCCAGCCCCAGGCCATGGGGCCAAGCGCAGAGTTGCAGCTATGGGGCCAGATTTTCGAAACCCCGGATGGCAAGCCTTTTGCCATGGCTGACTGGAAGGGCAAAAGTGTTTTGCTCAATTTCTGGGCCACCTGGTGCCCTCCCTGCGTCAAAGAAATGCCCATGCTCAGCGCGTTTGCCGCGCAGCAGGCGCAGCACGGCATACAGGTCATCGGTTTGGCAGTGGACAAGAATGAAGCGGTGCTCAGATTCCTGCAGCGTCAGCCCGTGCAATACCCTGTTGCTATGGCCATGCAGGGCGGTCTGGGACTGACCCGCTCGCTGGGCAATCTGCAAGGAGGCCTGCCGTTCACGGTGTTATTTGATGCCAAGGGGCAAGTGCAACAACGTAAAATAGGTGAGTTGTCGAGCGAAGATCTCGCTAATTGGAGTCAGAAGCGCTGATTTAACGGATTTGGCCTGTCAGGAAAGTGTTGGGGATGCCAATTCCATGGCGACGTTGCTGAAAAATATGTGCCATTGCACGCAATAGGGCGAAATTGAGGTAAATTCGCGCCCTGTTTAGTTTTAAGCCGCTGGAGCTCTCATGGATTTGCGAAAACTCAAGACCCTCATTGATCTGGTGTCCGAATCGAATGTTTCGGAACTGGAAATCACAGAAGCAGAGGGCAAGGTCCGTATCGTCAAGAGCGAAGGCGCTGTGGTTCAGCAGTTTGTCGCTGCGCCCATGCAAGCTGCGGTGCAACCTGCCCCTGTGGCCGCTGCTCCGGTAGTCGCCCAGGCTGCGGCGCCTGCTGCTGAAGGCCATGTGGTCAAGTCTCCCATGGTCGGTACCTTCTACCGTGCTTCCAGCCCTGGCGCCAAGCCCTTTGTGGATGTGGGCAGCCAGGTCAAAGAAGGCGAGACCATCTGCATCGTTGAAGCGATGAAGATTCTCAACGAAATCGAAGCCGACAAGAGCGGCACAGTGGTGCGCGTGTTGGGCGAGAACGGCCAGGCTGTGGAATACGGTCAACCCCTGTTTGTGATCGAGTGATGATCTTGGGGTACCGGATGCTGCACAGGCTTCGGTACCAAGGTGCGCCAGCTCAGGGTGGCGCGGCTGAGTCATTGGCAGTGGCCTGCGCTGAGGTGCGGGCAACAAGCTGCGAGGAACTTCATGTTTAAGAAAATTTTGGTTGCCAATCGGGGCGAAATCGCCCTGCGCATCCAGCGCGCTTGCCGCGAGCTGGGTATCAAGGCGGTGATGGTGTATTCCGAAGCCGACCGTGATGCCAAGTATGTCAAGCTGGCCGACGAGGCCGTCTGCATCGGCCCCGCTCCGTCGCCGCTTTCCTACCTCAATATGCCGGCGATTATTTCGGCTGCCGAGGTGACGGACGCCGAAGCCATTCACCCCGGTTACGGCTTCCTGTCCGAGAACGCCGACTTTGCCGAGCGCGTGGAAAAGAGCGGCTTTACCTTCATTGGCCCGACGCCTGAGAACATCCGCACCATGGGTGACAAGGTTTCGGCCAAGCAGGCCATGATCAAGGCCGGCGTGCCCTGCGTGCCTGGCTCCGATGGCGAACTGCCCGACGATCCGGCGTTGATCCGGCGCATTGCCAAGGCGATTGGCTACCCGGTGATCATCAAGGCCTCGGGTGGTGGTGGCGGTCGCGGCATGCGTGTGGTGCACACCGAAGCTGCGCTGATCAATGCCGTGCAAATGACCAAGGCCGAAGCCGGTGCTGCTTTCGGCAATCCTGCGGTCTACATGGAAAAGTATCTGCAAAACCCACGTCACGTGGAAATTCAGATATTGGCCGATACCTTCAAGAACGCCATTTATCTGGGCGAGCGTGACTGCTCCATGCAGCGTCGCCACCAGAAGGTGATCGAGGAAGCGCCGGCTCCAGGCATTCCGCGTCGCCTGATCGAAAAGATCGGCGAGCGCTGCGCTGCAGCCTGCAAGAAGATTGGCTACCGCGGTGCAGGCACCTTCGAGTTCCTGTACGAAAACGGCGAGTTCTACTTCATCGAGATGAACACCCGCGTGCAGGTGGAGCATCCCGTGACCGAGCTGATCACCGGTGTGGACATTGTGCGTACCCAGATCATGATTGCTGCGGGCGAAAAACTGCCCTACACACAGCGTCAGATCGAGTTCAAGGGTCATGCGGTCGAGTGCCGTGTGAATGCTGAAGACGCCTACAAGTTCATTCCTTCGCCCGGCCGTATCACCATGTGGCATGCCCCTGGCGGCCCCGGCGTGCGTGTGGACACCCATGTCTACAACAACTACTTTGTGCCGCCCAACTACGACTCCATGATCGGCAAGATCATCACGTACGGCGACACCCGCGAACAAGCCATTGCCCGCATGCGCACCGCGCTGCAGGAGACCGTGGTGGAAGGCATCAACACCAATATTCCTCTGCACCAGGACTTGATGGTCGATGCCAAGTTCATGGAAGGCGGCACCAACATCCACTACCTTGAAGAGTGGTTGACGCACCGCAACACCAACAAGCGATGATGCGGCGAGAGCCCCGTTTGACGCTGTGACTTCTTATGCTGGCCTCTGGCGACGGAGACCAGCATTTTCGTTTTTCAGGAAAGTACGATTGACGTGAACCCTGCATGCTCAAGGCGTTTGCTCCTTGTGATGCCCCGGTCTATGTCGATTCGAGAAAGGATGGCCCATGTTTGAGCTGAGCCTGTTGTGCCCGGAAGACCGGGTTGAAACCATCAGCGATGCGCTGGATGCCCTGGACGCGCTGAGCGTTTCTGTGGAAGATGCCGACGCACAAACCGATGCCGAGCAGGCATTGTTTGGCGAGCCCGGCATGCCCCCGCCCAAGGATGGCTGGCAGCGCAGCCGCGTGATTGCGCTGTTTCCCAACGAGGAAGCTGCCAGGGAGGCACGTGCCTTGTTGGAGCCGCAGGACTTTTTTGAAGGCTGCTCCGTGCTGGCCGTCAAAACGGTTCCCGAGCAGGACTGGGTGCGCCTGACGCAGTCGCAGTTTGCACCGGTGGATATCACGCCCGAGTTCTGGATTGTGCCCACCTGGCATGAGTTGCCCCCCGAGGCCAAGATCAGTATCCGTCTGGACCCAGGTCTGGCCTTTGGCACCGGCACTCACCCCACCACCCGCATGTGCCTGCGCTGGATCTCTCGCCAGGCCGAGGGCACGCTGGGCCGCACGCTGGATTACGGCTGCGGTTCCGGCATTCTGGCCATCGGTGCGGCCAAGTTCGGTGCCACCGAGATCGACGCGGTGGACATCGATCCCGCTGCTGTGGAGTCGACCAACTACAACGCCAGTGCCAATCATGTGCAGCTGAAGTCGGGTCTGCCCGATGCGGCTGGTGGTGCATACCAGACCGTGCTGGCCAATATCCTTGCCACCCCGCTCAAGGTACTCGCCCCTTTGCTGTGCGCCCGCGTACAAGCCGGTGGCAATCTGGTGCTGGCCGGTATTTTGGAGCGCCAGGCAGACGAGCTCAAAGAGGCTTACGCCCCTTATCTGCAACTGGAAGTGGCGGACAGCGAAGACGGCTGGATCCTCATGACGGCCCAGCGCGCCGCCTGAACCTACTCAAGCTCGTGACAGATGCAGGCTCGCTCCGCTGGGGCGCGAGCCTGATGCTGCCTACAATTGCCAACCGATGAGCCAAGTCACACGCTGCCCTTCTTGCGACACCCGTTTCAAAGTGGTCGCCGACCAGCTGCGAATTTCGCAAGGCTGGGTGCGCTGCGGTGTTTGCCAGAACGTTTTTGATGCCTGCGAAGATTTGCAGACCTGGGACGAAACCGCTCTGCCCGCGCCGCTGAATGCCCAGCAGGCCGAGCCTCAACAGCTGGCTGCTGAGGCTGGTGTTGCATCGTCGGAGCAGGCAGATGAACGAGCGGATGAGCGGGTGGTTGCTATTGAAAATATAGCTTCAAGCGTACATCAGGAAAAGGCTTTGCCGGAGTTTGACTCTTTACCTGCGAGTGCCAAGACCGAGACTCTGGAAGTCGCAACACAGGATGAGCTTCATGCATCTGTGCCCGATGCCGCAGCGGCCGTGCCGGAGTCCGAGGTCCATGCGCAGACGCATGCCGCTGTACCAACCCAGCACCTGCAGGAATCTTACGAGCCTGTGCTTGGGGATCAGGCTTGGCCTTTGTCTCATGCAACATCGATAGCCGCCGCGCCCAGTGTGGCGGACGTGGATGCCTTGCCAGACTGGGGTGAAGCCGCCAGTGACGATATGCGGAAGCCGGCAGATGTCCAGGATGCCGCAGCTGCGGCCCCTGATGCTTCTGATCCCGCTGTTTCTGCCGACGCGGCCCTGATGCAGCAGCAATTCAAGACAGTGCTGACTGACGATCGTGGCGCCGTAGATACGGATGACGAGCGCAATGCGCCCGTCGATACAGCCCCATCGCTTGATGCGGCAGAGCCGGGCTTTGTGCGTCAGGCACGCCGGCAAGCTTTCTGGCATAGCGCGGCGGTGCGCGCGGTCTTGCTGCTGGGCTCTTTGCTGGCCGTTGTGGCACTGGCGGCCCAGTATGCATGGCAGCAGCGCGATGCGCTGGCTGCGCAGTACCCGGGGCTGCGTCCGCCGCTCGGCGTGTTGTGCAAGGCTGCAGGCTGCCAGCTCCAACCCAGGCGCGAGATTGCCGATGTCGTAATCAGCAGCTCGGGCTTCAAGCAGCTGGCGAACACCGATGCCAACACATACCAGTGGAGCCTGAGCCTGGAAAACCGCTCCTCAGTGGCGGTGGCCATGCCCATGGCCGAGCTGACGCTGACCGATGCCCAGGACAAGCCGTTGCTGCGGCGCGTGATTGATCTGCAGCCGCTGGGTGCGCCCCTGCAGTTGCTACCAGGCCAGGAATGGAGTGCGAGCATCTCCGTGCAAGTACAGCCTCTGTCGGCCCCCGTGGCTGGCTATCGCGCCCTGGTTTTTTATCCCTGATTGAATCAAGAAAGAGAACGACATCATGGCCGCTTTGATCTGCGGATCGCTGGCATTCGACAACATCATGACCTTTGAAGGTCGTTTTGCGGACCAGATTCTTCCCGACCAACTGCACATTCTGAATGTGTCGTTTCTGGTGCCTACCTTGCGCCGCGACTTTGGCGGATGCGCCGGAAACATTGCCTACAGCCTGAAGCTGCTGGGTGGCGATGCCTGGCCCATGGCCATGGTGGGCAGCGATGGTGCCGGCTATGTGCAGCACTTCAAGGATCTGGGGATTGAAACCGCCCATGTGGGTCAGTTGCAGAGCACGCACACGGCCCAGTGCATGATCATGACCGACCGCGACAACAACCAGATCACGGCCTTCCATCCCGGAGCCATGATGCAGGCGCATGAAAACCGCATCACGCCCGCCATGGCCGCTCAGGCCAAGGTCGGCATTGTGGCGCCTGACGGCCGTCAGGCCATGGTGGAGCATGCTGCCCAGTTCAAGGCGGCAGGCATTCCTTTTGTCTTTGATCCAGGCCAGGGCCTGCCCATGTTCAACGGCGAGGAACTCAAGGCCTTCATCGAACAGGCGGACTGGGTGGCGGTCAACGACTATGAAGGCAAGATGCTCAGCGAGCGCACGGGCTGGAGTTTTGCGGAACTTTCCTGCAAGGTGCGTGGTCTGATCGTGACGCTGGGCGCCGAAGGCTGTGAGGTCTGGGTGCAGGGCGAGAAGACGCTGGTCGCTCCCGTCAAGCCGGCTGCCGTGGTGGACCCCACGGGCTGCGGCGATGCATGGCGCGGAGCCCTGTTGTTTGGCCTGGAGCGTGGCTGGGATCTAGTGCGCTGCGCCGAACTGGGCAATCGCATGGGCGCGCTGAAAATTGCGCACCGTGGGCCGCAAAACTATGTGCTGGACTTTCAGCCCTGAATGGCCAGAAACCTAAGGCCATAAAAAAGCCCGGCTCTCGCAAGAGGCCGGGCTTTTTTTGAGTGCCGAGCAGTCGTTGTGGCCAATCGAGTGCTTAGGGCTTGTTGCCTGTGGGGAAAGGCCATGCAGCCTGAGGTGCCAGCTTGGTCTGAGCGATAGGTGCTGGAGCTTCTGCTGCAGGGGCAGGGGCCGTAGCCGCTTTCTTGGCAGCAGCCTTCTTGGGGGCAGCAGCCTTGGCGGTCACAGCCTTCTTGGGCGCAGCAGCCTTGGCAGTCACAGCCTTCTTGGGAGCCGCAGCGGCCTTGGCAGTCACAGCCTTGGTGGCGGCCTTCTTGGGCGCAGCAGCGGCCTTGGCAGTCACAGCCTTGGTGGCGGCCTTCTTGGGCGCAGCAGCGGCCTTGGCAGTCACAGCCTTGGTGGCGGCCTTCTTGGGCGC